>JBBQCC010000008.1:0-36822 GCA_038318285.1 Planctomycetota bacterium
GTCAGGTAGCCGGCGTCAGCCGTCTTCAGCGCCGTGTCGGCCAATCCCTTGCGGGCGCCGTGCGTGGAGCTGAAGTACTCGAGGACCTTCAAGCCCTCGCGGAAGTTCGCCTTGATCGGCGTCTCGAGGATCTTGCCCGAGGGCTTGGCCATCAGACCGCGCATACCGCCGAGCTGGCGGACCTGGTCGATCGATCCCCGCGCGCCCGACGTCACCATGCAGTAGATCGGGTTGACGTAGCCGCTGGCCTCGTCGAAGTCCTCGCGCAGCACCTGCATGAGGTCTTCGCCGACCTTTTCGCGGGCGTGCGTCCAGTGGTCGACGATCTTGAGGTAGCGCTCGCCGCTCGTGATGACGCCCTTCTGGAAGGCCTTCTCGACCTTGTCGATTTCCTTCTGTGTGTCGGCGAGGACCTTGCCCTTCGTTGCGGGAATGCGGATGTCGTCCTTGCCGAACGAGAGTCCCGCCCGCGTCGCGGACTTGAAGCCGAGGTCCTTCAGGTCGTCGAGCAGCTTCAGCGTCGCGTCGCGACCGAGCAGACGGTGGCAGTCGGAGATGAGCTCCTGGACACCCTTCTTCGTCAGCTCGTAGTTGTAGTAGTACATCCCCGCCGGCAGGACGTCGTTGAAGTACGCGCGCCCGACGGTGGTGGTGATGGGGACGCGCCCCGGGTTGGTGGAATGACTGTCGCCGTCCTGCACCTTGCCGTCTTCGCCGACCGGAACCGGCGGTTGGTTCGGGTGCTGCTTGATGAGGCGACCCGGGTCCATGCGCACTTGCACCGCGCGGTGCGTACGCGTGTCGCCGTGGCCGTACGCCAGGAAGAGTTCTTGGAGCGAGCCGTAGCGCTTCGGCACCTCTTTCGAAGCCGTGGGCGACTTCGTCATGTAGTAGAGGCCGAGGACCATGTCCTGCGACGGCGAGATGATCGGCGCGCCGTTCGCGGGCGAGAAGACGTTGTTCGTCGACAGCATCAGCGTCGACGCCTCGATCTGCGCCTCGTAGCTGAGCGGCAGGTGGACGGCCATCTGGTCGCCGTCGAAGTCGGCGTTGAAGCCGCCACAGACCAGCGGGTGCAGACGGATCGCGTTGCCCTCGATGAGCACCGGCTCGAACGCCTGGATGCCCATGCGGTGCAGCGTCGGCGCGCGGTTCAGGAGGACCGGGTGGTCGCGGATCACCTCTTCGAGGATGTCCCAGACCTCCTCGTCACGCCGCTCGAGCATCCGCTTCGCGGACTTGATCGTGTCGGCGAGAGAGAGCTCCTTGAGCCGACGGATGATGAACGGCTGGAAGAGCTCCAGCGCGACCTTCTTGGGCAGACCGCACTGGTGCAGTCGCAGTTCCGGACCGACGACGATCACGGAACGCGCCGAGTAGTCGACGCGCTTGCCGAGCAAGTTCTCGCGGAAGCGACCCTGCTTGCCCTTGATCATGTCCGTCAGGGACTTGAGCGGGCGGTTCGAGCTGCCCAGCACCGGGCGACGGCAGCGACCGTTGTCGAACAGCGCGTCCACGGACTGCTGCAGCATCCGCTTCTCGTTGCGGATGATGACTTCGGGCGCATTGAGATCGAGGAGCTTCTTCAACCGGTTGTTGCGGTTGATGAGGCGCCGGTAGAGGTCGTTCAGGTCGCTCGTCGCGAAGTTGCCCGAATCGAGCAACACCAGCGGACGCAGGTCCGGCGGGATGACCGGGATGACGTCGAGCACCATGAACTCGGCGTTCTGCGACGAGTCGCGGAGCATCTCGACCGTCTTGAGACGCTTGATGATGTCCTTGATCTTCTGCTTCGATTTCGTCGACAGCAGTTCTTCGCGCAGCTCTTCCGACAACTTCTGCAGGTCGAGCCGGCGCAGCATCTTCTTGACGGCTTCGGCGCCCATGTCGGCGTCGAATTCGCTGCCGTACATCGCCTTGGCCTGACGGAATTCGTCCTCGGTCAGGAGCTGCATCGGCTCCAGCTTCGTGTCGCCGGCGTCGACGACCACGTAGTCCTGGAAATAGATGACGCGCTCGAGGTTCGACACCTTGATGCCGAGCAAGTTCCCGAGGCGCGAAGGCATCGCCTTGAAGAACCAGATGTGCGCGACCGGCGCGGCCAGGTTGATGTGGCCCATCCGCTTCCGACGGACGCGGCTGTGCGTGATCATCACGCCGCACTTGTCGCAGACGATGCCCTTGTGCTTGATCCCCTTGTACTTGCCGCAGAAGCACTCCCAGTCCTTCTCGGGACCGAAGATGCGCTCGCAGAAGAGGCCGTCACGTTCCGGACGGTAGGTGCGGTAGTTGATCGTCTCGGGCTTCTTGACCTCACCGTAGGACCAGGACCGGATGTCTTCCGGGCTGGCCAGCGAGATGGTCACGCTGCCGTAGTCGTTCACGCGGTTGTACATCAAGTCGGCCATAGCAGGTCTCCTTAGAGCTTCCTTCTCAAAGCGTCGTCGTCGCCTTCTTGTGGAGCTGCATGTTCAGCCCCAGGCCCTTGATTTCATTGGTCAACACTTCGAACGACACCGGAGTTCCCGGCTCGAGGATGTTCAGGCCCTTGACCATCGATTCGTAGATCTTGGTCCGGCCGTCCACGTCGTCCGACTTCACGGTCAGCTGCTCCTGGAGGATCGCCGCCGCGCCGTAGGCTTCGAGTGCCCACACTTCCATCTCGCCGAAGCGTTGACCGCCGAAGCGCGCCTTGCCGCCGAGAGGTTGCTGCGTGATCAGGCTGTACGGCCCGGTCGCGCGTGCGTGCACCTTCTCGTCGACGAGGTGGTGCAGCTTCAGCATGTACATCACGCCGACGGTGACCTTCTGTTCGCAGGCCACGCCCGTGCGCCCGTCGAAGAGCGTGAACTTGCCGCTGGTGGGCAGTCCGGCTTCCGTCAACGTCTTCTCGATCTCCTCTTCCTTCGCGCCGTCGAACGCCGGCGTGCAAGCGCGGATACCGAGCTTGCTGCAGGCGAGACCGAGGTGCGTCTCGAGGATCTGACCGACGTTCATGCGGCTCGGCACGCCGAGCGGGTTCAGCACGATGTCGACCGGCGTACCGTCCTCGAGATACGGCATGTCCTCGACCGGGCAGATCTTCGAGATGACGCCCTTGTTGCCGTGGCGTCCGGCCATCTTGTCACCGACCGACAAGTTGCGCTTCGTGGCGACGTAGACCATCACCTTTTCGAGCACACCGGTGGGCAGTTCGTCACCGCGCGAGAGGCGGTTCACGACCTTGTTCTTCTCGGCCTCGCGGGCCTCGATGCGCGCCGTGTAGTCGTTGATCGCCGCGAGCGCCTTCTCGCGCTTGTCCTTCTGCGGGAAGTCCTCCCCGGCGCGCTGACACAAGAGTTTGACGCGACGCAGCTCATCGTAAGTGGCCGTGTCGTCGATCGCGGCCGGCTGGTTCGTCAGCTCGTCCACGATGTCGACGCCCAGCGAGACCTTGACCTCGCGCAGCATCCCGATCGTGTTGTCGCGCAACGCCTTCAAGAAGTCGCGCTCCGCATCGCGGATGACCGCGAGCGCCTTCGTGCGCTCGGCGTCGGTCAGGTTGACGCGGCGGCTGTACTTCTGCGCGTCGATGACCACGCCGCGCGTACCCGGAGGCATCGTGAGGCTGGCGTTCTTCACATCGACGCCGGCCTTGCCGAAGATCGCGTGCAGGAGCTTCTCTTCGGGCGTCAGCTCGCTCTTCGATTTGGGCGCGACCTTGCCGACGAGGATGTCACCGGCTTCGACGAAGGTGCCGATGCGCACGATGCCGGCGTCGTCGAGGTTCGACAGAGCCTTCTCGCCCACGTTCGGGATGTCGCGCGTGAACTCTTCCTTGCCGAGCTTGGTCTCGCGGATCTCGACCTCGTACTCCTCGATGTGGATCGAGGTGAACGTGTCGTCCTGGACGAGGCGCTCGGAGACGAGGATCGCGTCCTCGTAGTTGAAGCCGTCCCAAGGCATGAACGCGACGAGCAGGTTCTTGCCCAACGCCAGTTCGCCCAGCGCCGTCGACGCTCCGTCGGCGAGCAGTTGGCCCTTCACGACCTGCTGCCCTTCCTGCACGACGGGGCGGTGGTTCTGCGTCGTCCGCTCGTTCATGCCGCGGAACTTCGTCAGCTCGTACTCCTCGTCGCCGACGACGATCTTCTTGCTGTCGGCGTAGGTGACCGTGCCAGCCTTCTTGGCGTAGACCGGCAGGCTCGAGTTGCGCGCGACCGCGAGCTCCATGCCCGTTCCGACGACCGGAACCTCGGGGCGCAGGAGCGGCACGGCCTGCCGCTGCATGTTCGAACCCATCAACGCGCGGTTGGCGTCGTCGTGTTCGAGGAACGGGATCAGCGCGGCGGACACGCCGATGATCTGGTTCGGAGCGACGTCGACGTAGTCCACCTCGTTGGGCGGCACTTCGACGTTGTCACCGTTGCGCCGCGCGAGCACGCGGTCGCCGGCCAGCGTATTGCCCGCGCCGAGTTCGACGTCGGCCGGCGCCATGACGAGGCCGGTCTCTTCGTCCGCGCGCAGGTACTTGACCTCGTCGGTCAGCTTGCCGTTCTTCACGCGTCGGTACGGCGCCGTGAGGAAGCCGTAGTCGTCGAGTCGCGCGTAGATCGCGAGCGAGCTGATCAGGCCGATGTTCGAGCCTTCCGGCGTCTCGATCGGGCACAGGCGGCCATAGTGCGACAGGTGCACGTCGCGCACGTCGAAGCCGGCGCGCTTGCGGTTCAAGCCTCCCGGTCCGAGCGCCGACAGGCGCCGTTCGTGCGTGAGCTGGCTGAGCGGGTTCGCCTGGTCGACGACCTGGCTGAGCTCGCTGCGACCGAAGAAGTACTCGACGGCGCTCGAGAAGGTCTTCGAGTTGATCAGCGTGCGCGGGCTGACCGATTCGGCCCCCGCGTCCATGTTCATGCGCTCTTGCGCCGTGCGGCGCAGCTTGAGCAAGCCCTTGCGAAACTCGTCGGCGGCCAGCTCGGCGATCGTGCGCACGCGACGGTTGCCGAGGTTGTCGATGTCGTCGACCTCGCCCTTACCGTCGCGAAGATCGACGATGTACGCGATGCAATGGATGAAGTCGTCGGCCTGCAGAACCTGGATGTCCTCGTCCGTCGTCAGCCCGAACTTGCGGTTCAGGCGGAAGCGACCGACGCGTCCGAGGCGGTAGCGCTGCGCGTCGAAGAACTTCTCGTGGAAGAGCTCGCGCGCCTTCTCCAGCTGAACCGGGTTGCCCGGGCGCAGGCGGCTGTAGATCTTGAGCAGCGCCTCTTCGTGGCTCTTCGTCGGGTCCTCGTGCAGCGAGTTCACGATGAGCATGTCGATCGAGCGCGGATCGGCGTCGATGACTTCGACCTCGGCCAGGTCGGATCCAGCGATCTCGAGCGCAGAGCTCTCGGGGATCGGCATGCCCGAGCGGACGAGCACTTCGCCCGTCTTCAGGACGACGATGTCACCGACGGCGATCTTGTCCGTGACGCTCTTCGCGAAAGCCGATTGCGTCTGCGTCTTGCTCTTCTTGACGACCTCGGTCTTGTAGAAGCGGCGCAGGATGTCGCGGTCCGTCGAGAGGGACTCGGACAGCGCGCGCAGCAGCGTGACCGCCGAGAACTTGCCCGACTGGTCGATGCGGACGGACAGCGTGTCCTTCTTCGTGACGTTGATCTCGACCCACGAGCCGCGCTCGGGGATGATCCAGCACGAGTGCAGCTTGCGGTTGTCGCCGACCGTCGCTTGGTCGTAACTGAAATCGACGCCCGGCGAGCGGTGGAGCTGACTGACGATCACGCGCTCCGAACCGTTGATGATGAACTCGCCGCCCCCGACCATGATCGGGATCTCGCCGAGGTACACCTCTTCCTCGACGGGCTCCGGCTTGATCAGGCGCAGGCGCACCTTGAAGGGGTAGCCATACGAGAGGCGCAGCTTGCGGCACTCGTCGATGGTGTAGCGCGGCCGACCCAGCTCGTAGCCGACGTACTCGAGGCACATCGTCTTGTCGTACGAGTAGATCGGGAAGATCTCGCGCAGCAGCGCTTCGAGCCCTTCGATCTGTCGTTGCGACTGCGGCAACTCGGCCGCGAGGAACTGGTGGTAGGCGAGCGTCTGGATCTCGACGAGATCCGGGAGCTCGAGGATGGTCGGGTAGCGTCCGTAGCGGCGAACCGGGGCGTTGGTCTTGGTCATGGGCGATTGCGGTGAGAGGCTCCGGATCGCAAGCAGGATCCCGGACGGCGACTTTCGACCTGTGGGGCTGGACCGAAGGGGCTCGACCTGAGGCATGAACTCGCCCCGCGTCGGGGCGCGGTTCGAGCTGGAAATCCCGAAACCGAACGCAGGGCAGCGTGGTGATCCGGGAAGGCAGGACGGATGCGCCGTCTGCGTACGTCGTTGGACGTCGCGAACGGAGCGAGAAGCGGCGGGATGTCGTTCGAGACAGGAGACCCGCGACGGGGCAGTGATGCTGCTCGGCAACACTGCCCGCAGAAGTGGCGAGGAGTAGACACCTCTCCCCCAGACTTCTGCGGTTCGACCCGGCGCGCACGGGGACAAGCAGTCCGCTCACCATGAACGATGGGAACGAAGATTGCAAGCCTCGGGCCCCCGATCGGAACCCAGGCCCCGGCCGACGCCCTCGGGGCCCGCGGCGCGGGCTCCGAACGTCGGCGCGGAACCTCGACGCGAATCAGACCAGCTTGACCTTGGCGCCGGCGTCTTCGAGCTGCTTCTTCAGCGTCTCGGCTTCGTCCTTGGTGAGGCCGGCCTTGACCTGCTTCGGCGCGCCGTCGACCAGGTCCTTGGCTTCCTTGAGGCCCAGGCCCGTGATCGCGCGGACGACCTTGATGACTTCGATCTTCTTGTCACCCGCCGCCTCGAGGTGGAGGTCAAAGGAGGTCTTCTCCTCCTTCGCGGGAGCGGCCGCGCCGCCACCCGCCGCCGCGACGGCGACCGGCGCCGCAGCGCTGACGCCCCAGTGGCCTTCGAGGTACTTCACCAGCTTGGAAGCTTGGAGAAGGGTGAGGCCGTCCATCTTCGTGGCGATGGCCTGGAGGTCGGCCTCGAGTTCGATCGTGTTGCTGTCAGACATGGCAATTGCTGCTTCCAAAAAAAACGCGGGATCTGGGGGTCGAGCCGCGGCGCCACTCCCGGGGGGCGGCCACGGCGTGAGGTGAGTTGGAGATCAGGCGGCCGGGGTTTCGGCCGTCTTGGCGAGCTGGTCGGCCCGCGCCTGGAGCAGGCGTACGAGGCCCGTGGGCACCGCGTTCATCGTCGTGACGATGCCGCGCGGCGAACCGGTCAGGCAGCCCAAGAGCTTGGACTGCAGCGTCGGACGGTCGGGGACGCCGGCCAGCTCGATGACTTCGGACGGCGAGAGCAGGCGACCTTCGAGGAGGCCCGCGCGCACTTCGACCTTCTTGACCTTCTTCGTGTCCGCGGACTGGAACACCTTGGCGGCGTGCAGGACGGCTTCCGAGGACCCGTACGCGATCGCGGTGTTCCCGACGAGGACGTCGGCCGGGAGCGCATGACCGCGCTCCTTCATCACGAGGTGGGCCAGCGCGTTGCGCACGAGGCGCAGCTCACAGCCCTTCTCGGCGAGGGAGTCGCGGAGCGTCTCGTTCTCGACGGCGGTCAAGCCACCGTACGTGACGACGATGAGGCCTTCGGCGGCCTCGAACGCGGCCGCGAGATCGCGGACGATGAGTCGATTGATCAGATTAGGCATGGGTCACCGTCCAGGCGATCGCGAGGCCGGGTCCCATCGTCGTGGAGATGGAGACCTTGCGGAGGAACTCGCCCTTCACGGCGGGCGGGCGCATCGTCGAGATGTGTTCGAGGAAAGCGGTCAGGTTGGCCTGCAGGTCCTCGACCGCGAAGCTGCGCTTCCCGAGAGGAGCGTGCACGTTGCCGCCGGCGTCGGTGCGGAACTCGACCTTGCCGGCCTTGAAGTCCTTCACCGCGGCGGCGACGTCGGCCGTGACCGTGCCCGACTTCGGGCTCGGCATCTTGCCCTGCGGTCCGAGGACCTTACCGAGCTTGCCGACGTGCTTCATCATGTCGGGGCTGGCGATGACGATGTCGAAGTCCATCCAGCCACCGAGGATCTTGTCCGCGAGCTCACCGGAGCCGACTTCGTCCGCGCCCGCGCCACGCGCGGCGTCGGCCTTGTCGCCCTCGGCGAACACGATGACCTTGACCGTCTTGCCCAGGCCCTTCGGCAGCGACACGGCGCCGCGGACGAGCTGGTCGGTCTTCTTGGGGTCGATGCCCAGCCGCACGGCGATCTCGACGGTCTCGTCGAACTTTGCCGCGGGGAGACTCTTGATCACCTGCAGGGCCTCGCCGGCCTCGTAGGTGCGCTTGCGGTCGACCTTGGAGGCCGCCTGTTCGTATCGCTTGCTGCGCTTCACCATGGGATCAGCCTTCGACCTGGATGCCGGAGGAACGCGCGGTGCCCTCGACGATCTTCATCGCCGCCGCCATGTCGCGGCAATTGAGGTCGGGCATCTTGACCTTCGCGATCTCTTCCACTTGCTTGCGCGTGACCTTGCCGACGATCTGCGTACCGACCGTGGCGGCGCCGCTCTCGACTCCGGCAGCCTTCTTGAGCAGCACGGACGCGGGCGGTGACTTGAGGATGAAGTCGAACGTCCGGTCTTTGTAGACCGTGATCTCGACCGGAATGATCAGCCCTTGCTGCGCGCGCGTGGCGTCGTTGAATTGCTTCACGAACGACGCGATGTTCACGCCGTAGGAGCCGAGCGCGGGGCCGACCGGCGGCGCAGGCGTCGCCTGCCCGGCGGGGCACTGCAGCTTGATCTTGCCTGTGATTTCCTTGGCCATCTGTGCTTCTGCTCTGTCTCCGAAACCTGCCCCGGTCGGGAACTCGCGCTGGATCGCGCCGTTCGCCCTCCGAGCCGTCGGTGTCTGTTGCTGTGTCGGTTGCGGTGTGTGTGCGGGTGGGTGCTTGTCGTCGTGAGCGTGTTCTCGAGCGGTGCGCGGCGCGGCCGTCCGGACTCGTCCGGGGCGCTTCGCGCATCGGCATCACATCGCTTCGACTTCCCAGTACTCGAGTTCCACGGGGGTCGGTCGACCGAAGATGGTCACGATGACCTTCACGGTCCCCTTCTCGGGGTTCACGTCGTCGACGCTGCCGTCGAAGCCGTCGAACGCGCCCGACTTGATCTTGACCATGTCGCCCTTGTGCAGACCGATCGTGACCTGCGGCCGCGACTCGGAGTCCGACATGCGGGCCAGCGTCTTCTGGACATCGGCTTCGTTGATCGCCGTTGGCTCGCCGCGCGTGCCGAGGAAGTCCCCCAGCCCGTCGACTTCGCGCAGCGTGTTGCGTGCCTTGATGACTCGGCCGTCCTCGGGATCCTCGAGATCCGCCTGAACCATCAGGTAGCCCGGGTAGAGCTTCTTGTTCTTGACGCGCTTCTTCCCGTTCTTCAGGTCGGTGACGCGCTCGAAGGGCACGAGGACCTGCGGGATGACGTCGGAGACGCCGGCGATCTTCAGGCGCAGCAGCGCGTTCTTGGCGACACTGTCCTCGCGGCCGGATTGGCAGCGAACGAAGTACCAACGCATTCCCATCGCACTTGTCCCCAAGACACTGTCCTCCGTCGTACGGCCCATGGTTCAGCCCCCTAGGAGGAGGCGCTCCGCCCAGCGGCCGAGCAGCCAATCGGCGCCGGCCAGGAAGGCCATCAGGAACAGGACGCAGGCGATGACCACGACCGAGGAACGCACCGCTTCGGGAACGGTCGGCCAAGTCACCTTGCGCAACTCGCTCTCCGTCTCGATCAAGACGTCCGCAGTCTGCGGACGCTCGAGCACGCGGTAGAGCAACCAGATCGACACGCCGAGAACGGCGGCCGAGATCACCATCGCCAGGTTCAGCGGCAGGCCCAGCACCGGAATCTTCGGCATCGACGCCGAGAAGGGCGTCCCCATGCGCGTCGGGAAGTACCCGAGCAACGTCGTGTAGAGCGACGTCGAGCCGTAGAAGATCAGGATGGCGAGCGACCAAAACGCCGCCAGTCGCGCGAAGCGACCTTGATCTTGCTTGTAGGCCATGGGGTGCGTGTGTGTTTGGGCGGCGAGTGTGTGCGCGAAAGAGTTCGCGCGCGGCGAACCGGGGTGGGCGAGTGGCGCCGCGTCCGCGTCTCGTTCCGCGCCCTCAACGGGCGGGATCGAGCCGCGCTGCGGCACCGCGCGCGCTCAGAGCTTCTTTTCTTTGTGCGGCAGGTGCTTGCGGCAGAAGCGACAGTACTTCGACTTCTCGAGCTTGTACGTGGCCTTCAGCCGCTTGTGCGTCGTGTAGTTGCGGTTCCCACACGTGGTGCACTCGAGGTAGACGAACCGTTCTTTGATCTTCATTGCCGGAGCGAAGCGGAGGCCACCAGGACTTCCGGTTTCTGGTTGCTGGTTTTTGGGTTCTCGTCGGGAGCGGTCCGTACGCCGAGCGCGCTATTCGCGCGCCCGGCGTCTCCGCCGCTCAGGTCGTCACTTCAGGATCTTGGTGACGACGCCGGCGCCGACCGTGCGGCCGCCTTCGCGGATCGCGAAGCGCAGCTGCTCGTCCATGGCGACCGGGATGAGGAGTTCGACTTCCATCTTCACGTTGTCACCGGGCATGCACATCTCGGCGCCGCCCATGAGCGTTGCCGTGCCGGTCACGTCGGTCGTGCGGAAGTAGAACTGCGGGCGGTAGCCCGTGAAGAACGGCGTGTGACGGCCGCCTTCTTCCTTGGAGAGGATGTACACCTCGGCTTCGAACTTCGTGTGCGGGGTGATCGTGCCGGGCTTGGCCACGACCATTCCGCGCTCGAGGTCCTTCTTTTCGACGCCGCGCAGGAGGATGCCGACGTTGTCGCCGGCCTGACCCTGGTCGAGCGTCTTTTGGAACATCTCCACGCCGGTGCAGGTCGACTTCATGATCTGCTCGCGCAGACCGACGATCTCGACCGCCTCACCGACCTTGACGATGCCGCGGTCGATGCGACCGGTGCCGACCGTGCCGCGACCCATGATCGAGAACACGTCCTCGATGCACATGAGGAAGGGCTTGTCGATCAGGCGCTGCGGCGTCGGAATGAAGCTGTCGATCGCCTTCATCAGCTCGTCGATGCACGCGTTCGCGGCTTCGTCTTTGCCACCCGACTCGAGCGCGGCCTTGGCCTGGCCACGGATGATCGGGGTGCTGTCGCCGGGGAACTTGTACTTGTTCAGAAGGTCACGGATCTCCATCTCGACGAGCTCGATGAGTTCCGGATCGTCCACGAGGTCGACCTTGTTCAGGAAGACCACGATGTAGGGCACGTTGACCTGACGGGCGAGCAGAACGTGCTCGCGCGTCTGCGGCATCGGGCCGTCGGCGGCCGACACCACGAGAATGGCGCCGTCCATCTGGGCCGCACCCGTGATCATGTTCTTCACGAAGTCGGCGTGGCCCGGGCAGTCGACGTGCGCGTAGTGGCGCGCTTCGGACTCGTACTCGGTGTGCGAGGCCGCGATCGTGACGGTCTTGTCGGCCGAGCGGACCGTTCCGCCCTTCGTGATCTCGGCGTACGACTTGACGCGCGTGCCCATCTTGGACGCCGAGCGCGCCGCCAGAGCCGCCGTGAGCGTGCTCTTGCCGTGGTCGATGTGTCCGATCGTGCCGACGTTGACGTGCGGCTTGTTCCGCTGGAAGACTTCCTTCGCCATGGTTCTCCTGTGCTCTCCTGTGTGGGCCTCGCGAGCCCGGAGTCGTCGTGTCTTGAGTCTTGAGGTGTCGTGATGTGGGCTAGCGGGGACCCCCGCGGGGTCCCGTCGATCGCATGCTCCCCCGCGTGGACCGTCGAGGTCCGGCGCGGGAGCGCGGTTCTGGGCGGCAGCGGACTGCCTAGGTTCGTGTTGTGGATCGTGTCGAGTTGTCGGTCGTTGCGTCGCGGGTCGCGATCTCGAGCGTGACTGGAGCTGCTGACGGGAATTGAACCCGTGACCTCTTCCTTACCAAGGAAGTGCTCTACCTGCTGAGCTACAGCAGCGACGGAGCCTGAGTGGTCGGACTCGATCGCGCGAGCACACGGCGCACACTGCGCACCGCACACCCACAGACCGCGCTCGACCTCCGAGCTCTGTGCAGGTCTCACGGGTACCGATCGACGGCGCGCGCTGCGCAGCCTCGATGGGCACCAACGTCCACTTCGCACTCGGTCGCCGCGGTCCCTAGGACCTCGGTCAAGTGCAGCCCGCCGAGAACGTGCCTAGGAACGGCGCGGGAGTTCGTGGCTGGAGCGGGCGACGGGACTCGAACCCGCAACATTCAGCTTGGAAGGCTGACGCTCTACCATTGAGCTACACCCGCGACGAGCTCGAAACTCGTGGGCGAGATCCGCTGCGAGCGCACTCGCGGGCACGCGCGACCCGACGAAACCGTGCCGGTGCGGCACGCGGCCTCCCCTAGGGAAGGCCATCTCGTGAGGAAGCGCGCGGCGAGGGCCGCGCCGAAGCGGAGCGTGGACGGGACGATCAGGGACGTGCGGCGCGCGCGATCCGTAGAGATCGCCGTGCAGCAGGGGGTCGGGCCGGGGTGGTGGGGAGAGGCGGATTCGAACCGCCGAAGGCTGAGCCACCAGATTTACAGTCTGGCCCGTTTGGCCGCTCCGGAATCTCCCCGGCGGTCGTTCGACCGTCGCGGGGCCGGACGCGCCGGGTGCGACGGAAACGCTCGGTTGCTCCGGTCCGAACGCGGGCTGCCGTCGCGACCGGTGGTACCGGTCGGCGTGCGGGTGAGCACCGCTCCCTGAGTCATCCTCGAGAGGTTTCGTTGTGAGGGAACCGATCCGCGCTGCACGTCCCGCGCGAAGGAACTCCGCTGAGGTTGCGCGTGCGCGTCACGTTCTTCGGACGGGAGCTTTCGGGCCGGTTCAGGCCTCGCATCGGCGTCGACCGCAACGTTCGCGTGGTACCTCGGGTGAGGTCCTCGCGGCGTCGCGGCCGCTGGAGCCAGCGGCGGGACTCGAACCCGCAACCACCTGATTACAAATCAGGGGCTCTGCCAATTGAGCTACGCTGGCTGGACCGGTTGGCCTCGCCCGAGTGGCTCACCGGCAGCCCGACGCACGTGCCCACGGTTCGCGTGAGCACCTGCCGGACGGCGAAGTGAGCGCAGGAGGATACGGATCCGAACCCGGGAGTCAAGCGCGCCTTTCCAGGATGTCGGCGCGCGTCGTTGCACCAGACCTGTCGCCCCAATCCTGTCGCCCCAATCCTGTCGACCCAACCCGCGCGGACCGGCAGACGGTCGACGTTCAGATCTGGCCGACGGCCCGCAGGTAGGAACCGTGTGCCCGCTCGACCTCGGCCAGCGCATCGCCGCCGAACTTGGCCAGGAAAGCGCGCGCCAGTTCGAGGGCGACGACCGCCTCCCCCACGACGCTGGCGGCCGGCACCGAGGTGACGTCCGATCGTTGCCAGGTGGCCGCGACCGGCTCCAGGGTGGCGAAATCGACCGTGGGGAGGCCCTGACGCAGGGTCGGGATGGGCTTCATGGCCACCCGGACGACGAGCGGCTCGCCGGTCGTCATCCCGCCCTCCAACCCGCCCGAGCGGTTCGTCGCGCGACGGAAGCGCGCTCCGGCCGGCCCGGTAGCGTGAGGCGCTGCCTCGATCGCGTCGTGGGCGGCGCTCCCCCGTCGGCGCGCGACCTCGAAGCCCAGGCCGAATTCCACGCCCTTCATGGCCGGGATGGAGAAGAGCGCGGCGCCGAGGCGTGACGTCAGGCGCTCGGGCCCGCTCTGGTAGCTGCCGAGACCCGGCGGAAGTCCGGTGACGCGGATCTCGAACACGCCGCCCAGCGTGTCGCCCTCCGACTTCGCCCGGTCGACGAGTTCCTTGGCGCGTACGTCGAAGTCCGGGTCGAGCGCGAAGAACTCGCTCGCCGCACGCCGCTCGGCCCGCACGGCGGGCTTCGCGGCGAACATCTGCTCGGCCGCGTCGCGATCGGCATCGATGTCGCCGAGGGACACGAGGTATCCGCAGATCTCGGCGCCGAAGCGCTCGAGCACCTGGCGCGCGGCGCTGCCCAGCGCGACGCGGATCGCGGTCTCGCGCGCGCTGGCCCGTTCGAGCACGGCGCGCGGGTCGCGGTGTCCGTACTTCAGGCAACCCGCCAGGTCGGCGTGACCCGGACGCGGATTCGTGGGCACCGGCATGCGCTCGATCGTGGCGTCCTTGTTCACGAGGCTCAGCGCGATCGGCGAACCGAGCGTCGCGCCGGCGCGCATCCCCGACAGGACCTCGACGCGATCCGTTTCGATGCGCATGCGACCGCCGCGCCCGTAGCCGCCCTGTCGGCGCGCCAACTCGGCGTCGATGCGCTCGACGGAGAGCGGAAACCCCGCGGGAAAACCCTCCAGGATCCCGATCAGCGCGTGGCCATGCGACTCGCCGGCCGTGGTCCAACGCAGGTCGCTCACGTGCGTTCCTCGCCCGCGTCGATTTCGACCCAACCCTCGTCGGCGTCGTCCCCGGCGGCGCTGGCGTTCATCGGGACCGGCTCCCGCGCGCGCGCCAGACCTTCGTTCACGCGCGCGAGCAGCACGTCGAGATCGAAGGGCTTCGCCAGCACGCCGACGATCTGAGCCAAGCGTTCGAGCTCGACCTGCGCAGCGCGATCGAGGAATCCCGACACGACCAGCGTCGGCGGCAGGATGCCGGCCTCGGCCAGCCGCGGCAGCTCGACGAGTCCGCGCTCTTCGCCCAGGTCGAGGTCGGACAGCATGAGGTCCGGCGGCGCGCGCTCGATCTCCGCGCGCGCGACGCGGAAGTTCACCGCGGTGCGCACCGAGTGCCCGGAGCGGCGCAGGAAGAACGCAACGAGATCGGCGATGCGCGCATCGTTGTCGACGAGGAGGAGATCGGCCAAGGCTCGTGCGTTCTCGCGTTCCGCGAGCCGCGAGGCAAGCACCGAGGGGCGAGCTTCGATCAGTTCGTCTCGTCGAAAGCCGCGATGAGGTCGCGCAGTCGGCCGAGCACGCGATGTTTCGCGACGTAAACCGCGTTGCGCGTGAGGCCGAGTTCAGCCACCGCGTCCTCGACCGTCCGGTGCTCCAGCACGATCATCTCGAACACGCGAAACGTGGACGGCTGGACCTCGCGCCGCACCTCGCGCAGGCAACGTTCGAGGCGTGCGCGCTCCCAAGCCAACTCCCAGTCCTGCGTGGCCGCCGGGTCGGCCTCGACGCCGGCCCAGAACGCGGTCGCGTGCGCCACGACGGGCTCTTCCGCGACGGCGCGTTCACCTTTCCGACGCACGCGGTCCACGCGTCGCCAAGCGATGCCGAAGAGCCAGCTCGACAGCCGCCCCTTGCCGCGGTCGTAGGCCGCGTCGCGGTACGAGCGCGCGAACTCCATGAGCGTCTCCTGCGCGACGTCCTCGGCGTCGGTCTCGCCCAGCCCGCGCGCGCGCGCGAAGCGCTCGATCGGCGCCCGGAACCGATCCGCGAAATCGTTCCAAGCGGTCGTGTCCTCGAAATCCGCGAGCCGCCGCAGGACCGCGGAGGTCGTCACCCACTCAGCAGGCTCGTGCTCCATCGGGCCGGAGGCAGCCTACCCCAACCCGAGCCCGGGCGCGGTTCCTCGGCCCTGGGCCGCACTCTCGAGGTGACCGTCGGGCTGCCGCGAGGTCCCCGGCCCTGGCACCGGTCCGGCGAACCGTGCATCGAGGCGTTGCGCGTGCGACCCTCTGCGTGCACGCGCACCGGCCTCGCAGCCGCAGGCGGGCGGCGCGCGCAGGCCAGCAACCCGAACCTGGGGCACCTCCTGCTCCACCGAACGCCATGCGCAAGCCCAGCATCGAAGAACGGCTCTTCCCGGGCCAGATCCTGTGCGCCCTCGATCTCCCGGGCCGCGCCGGCAACGCGGTCCAGGCCGCGGTCTGGCTCGCCGAGACCCTGGCCGCGCCGCTCGAGATCGTGCACGCCTTCCCCAAGCGGCCGATCTTGTGGGGCAAGGAGGAGGACATGCCCGAATGGGTCGCCGGTCGCGAGGCGACCGGGCGCGCCCTGCGCGAATCGCTCCGCGAGATCCTGGCGGCCGCGCCGCCGGGACTCCCGCTGCGCACGTCCGCCTCCGACCTGCGCTTCCACGTCCGGGTGGGTCATCCGGTCCAGGTCATCCTCGAGCAGGCGCAGGCCGTGGATGCGGACCTGATCGTCCTCGGTCCGCACGCCGAGCGCCGCTGGTTCGACGTCGGCAGCACGGCGCGGGGAGTCCTGGCCCATGCGCCGGACGGCGTGTGGGTCCAACCTGGAGCGGCGCGTCCAATCCGGCGCATCCTGGCGCCGATCGACCTCTCCGTGGGCAGCCTCCACGCGCTCGAGCGCGCGCGGGACCTCGCGCGCCGCCTGGGTGCGCACGTCACCGCATTCCTCTCGTTCGTGTCGCCGGATTTCGGCGGTCTCGCGCCGGAGAACCTGCGCGTCGTCGGACCCACCTACGTGCTCGAGCACCTGCGCCGCGACGAACGGTCACGCTTCGAGGCCGCCGTCGCCGCGTTCGACTGGCGCGGGGTGCCGCACGAAGCGCGCTTCGAGGAGGGCGACCCGGTGAAGGCGATCCTCGCGGCGCAGTCGGACTGCGACCTGATCGTGATGGGAACGCACGGCCGCACGGGCCTCTCGGCCGCGCTGCTGGGCGCCGTCACGCACGGGGTCGTGCGCGCGTCGGACACTCCGGTGCTCGCCCTGCGCCAGCCTCAGTCCAGCTACGCTCTCGGCTGAATTCGGGCGGGCGCGCGACCGGAAGCGCGGCGCACGGAACCGGCCTTCACTGCCAGGCGGGAGCGTCCGGCGGTCCGCTTCGACATGCCGTGGCTGAACGCCACGGCGCGCCTCAACGCTTCCTCGCCGGCTTGGCGACGCGATCGCGCCACACCTGCAGGTACTTGCGGCGGTTCGCCAGCAGGTCCTCCAGGCTGTAGCCGTCGAGGACGTCCAGGAACTGCGCCTGGGCTTCGTGCAGCACGCGCTTCAGGTCGCAGACGGGCGCGATGGCGCACGTGTTCGTCTCCGGATCGAAACACTCGACGAGTGTGAAGTCGGGCTCGGTCTCGCGCACCAACGCGCCGACGTTGATGTCTTTCGGGGGTTGTGCAAGGCGGAGACCACCGTTGCGGCCGCGCACGGACTCGATCATCCCGATCTGGACGAGCAACTGCGTCACCTTGACCAAGTGGTGGCGCGAGATGCGGTACGCGTCGGCGATCTCGGCGATCGTCACGAGCCGTTCCTGCGATGCGGCATACAGCAGGACACGCAGCGCGTAGTCCGAGAACAGCGTGAGTCTCACGACGGGATCCTAGCAGTACGGAAGATTCTCTCTTGTTCGAAGCCTGCGGGCCGATAAGATGTATTCTCAATACTTCTTTCACCGCAGTCTCGAGCACCCCCCCCATGAGCAGCCTCTACGAACGCCTCGGCGGCGAACCCGCCGTCTCCACCGCCGTCGAAATCTTCTACCGCAAGATGCTGACGGACGACCGTGTCGCGCGCTTCTTCGACGACGTCGACATGGACGGTCAGATCGCCAAGCAGAAGGGTTTCCTGACCATGGTGCTGGGTGGTCCGAACCACTACACGGGCAAGGACATGCGCGCTGGACACGCACCGCTCGTCGCGCGCGGGCTGAACGACTCCCACGTGGACGTCGTCATCGAGCACCTCGGTTCGACGCTGATCGAGCTGGGCGCCACGCCGGCGCAGGTGGCGGAGGTCGCCGCGCTCGCGAACTCGGTGCGCGACGACGTGCTGAACCGGCCCTCGGCGCCGGCGCGGGCCTGAGCCGTGGCGCAGATCGAGTACCAGGGTCGACGCATCGCGTTGGCCCCGGGCGAGACCGTGCTCGACGGCTTGCTCGGCGCGGGCATCGCTGCGCCGCATTCCTGTCGTGCCGGGCACTGCCGCACGTGCATCGCGCGCGCCGTCGACGCACCGCCCCCGGATGGTTCCCAGACTGGATTGAAGGACGCCTGGCGCGAGTTGGGGCTCTTCTTGACCTGCTGCGCGATCCCCACGCACGACATGTGCGTCGCGGCGATCGACGATTTGGGCCTCGAGATCGCCGCGACCGTGATCGACGTGACGCGCATCGCGCATGACGTCATGCGCGTCCGACTCACGACCGATGCGCCCTTCGAGCACCGCGGCGGACAGTTCGTCGCACTCGTGCGCCATGACGGCCTGTCGCGCAGCTACTCCACCGCGAACGTCCCCAGCCGCGACGCATTCGTCGAGTTGCACGTGCGTGAGGTCGCGAACGGCGCGATGAGCGGTTGGATCGCGCGCCAGTTGCAGGCCGGCGAACGCGTGCGGCTGCGCGGGCCCGACGGCGAGTGCTTCTACTTGCCGGGACGCCCCGAACAGAACCTGTTGCTCGTCGGCACGGGCACGGGGATCGCGCCGCTGTACTCGATCCTGCAGGAGGCTCTGCGCCACGGACACCGGGGTCGGATCCTCCTCCTGCAAGGCGCGGTCGAGGAGCGCGGTCTGTACCTGGTCGAGGAACTCGAGGCGCTCGCCCGCGAGCACCCGACGATCGAGTACGTGCGCTGCCTCCTGCGCGGTGAGGCGCGCCCGGGCATCGAGGTCGGCAGCATCGACGCGATCCTGCGCACACGCGCCCCGTCGCTCGTCGGCTGGCGCGCCTTCTTGTGCGGGCACCCCGAGCTCGTCTTCGACCTGCGTCGCAAGGCGTTCCTGGCCGGGATCAGCCTGAAGGACGTTCACGCCGACGCCTTCGTGATGAAGTCGCCTCCGGTGGCCGCGCCCGAGTCCGCCGGAAGGTCGTAGCGGCCGATCGGCTCGCCCCGCTAGCGCGGTTCGGACCCGCGCTGGCCCCGGCCGCGCTGCTCCCGCGGGTCTTCGAGTTCGTACGCGCGCTTCTCGAGCAGCGCGGGATCGAGCGCGTCCAGACCGGCTTGGAGCCGGTTCAGCGGGTCGGTCATCCCCTTCTCCTCGAGGCGTGCGCGCAGCATCTTGGCGGTCTCGACCGGCGTGATGTTCAAGCCGTCGGGCGTCGCGCCCGCGTGCGGCCCGCGCTCGAACGAGGCCAACACTTCGTCGGTGGCCAGCGCGAGGTTCTCGCGTCCGAGCTCGACGCGCGCCCGACCGGCGAGGGCCAGCGCGACGAAGTGGTCCGCCGTCGCACGCGTGTCCGGCTGCGCGGCGATGTACTCCTCGAAACGCGCGATCGCGCGCTCGTAGGACGTGATCGCCTTGTCGACGTCGTTGCTACGGCGATGGTTCTCCGCCGCGACGATCGACGCGTACCCGGCGAACCAGGCGAGGTCGGCGTTCTTCGGATCGGCCGCGATGCGCCGCGTGTACTCGGCCTCGAGTTCGTCGGGGCCAGCTTCCCACAGGACGCGCGCGCGTAACCGATCGTGTACGAGCGGCGAAGCGGGGAAGCGCGCGATCGCGTCGTCGAGCACCGCGTTCGCGCGCGGCGTGCCGCCCAGCCAGCGCAGGAAGTCGTAGAACGAGACGAGGTTGTCGTCGATCGCCAACGGGTGCTGCGCGAGCAGCGCATAGGACGCGTTCACGTCCGACAACCACTCCGGCGGCCAACCCGTCCCGGCGCGGTAGGCCTGACGGATCGCGAGCTGACGCGACTGCGCGAACAGCGCCAGCGTCCGCAGCTCCGTGCGCCCGAGCACCGGCTCCGCGTCCGACACCGGCAGCAACATGCCGCCTTCGACGGCCGCGACGGCGTGCTTGCGCGCCGACTCCTCGTCGCCGGCGAGGACTTCGGCCACCGCCTGCACGGATTCGAGGCGCCAGCCCTTCGCGCCCAGCTCCCGCGCGGACTTCGCCGCGTCACGCGCGTCGGCCAGGAGCAGCGTCACGAAGTGTCGGTCCGTCTCGGGATCCTGCGCACGGGCCAGCAACGATTCGGCCAGCGCGAGGCGCGCGCCCGGGTCGCCGGGGCTCATTTCGGAGACGGCCGCGCGCTGCTCGAGCAACGCCTGCGCCGCGGGCGTGCGCGAGCGCGATTCGTACTCGGCCTCGGGGCGCACGCGCGCGTCGATCCACTTCGACGTCTGCGCGAGACCGCGGTGGACCGCGGTCAACGTGCGCGCGCGCGGATACTTGGCCGCCAGCCGGTCCGAGGCCTCGAGCAGCATCGAGCGCTCCTCGGCAGCCAGGGGCACCTTGAGCGCCTCCGCGATCAGGTCCACCGCGCCCTCGGTCTCCGACTGCGCCAACGCTCGCCGCGCCAGCCGCGCATCCTCGAGATCTAGGCCGAAAACGGCCAAACGCAGCATCTCGACCTGATCGACGCCGCGGTTCTGGATCACCGAACGCAGCAGCGCGCGGCGGACCTCCGGCCCGGCGCGCTCGTACTCGGTTTCGATCGCGATGCGGTCCTCGATGTCCGGACTCTGCGTCCGATCGACGATCGGCACGTCGCGCACGAGCGGCGTCGGCGGCGGACGGTTTTCCGCGCCCTTCACGAGCGTCGTCAGCACCGTCTGCACGTCCCACGAGAAGTAGACGTCGGACGTTTCCTTTCCGTCAGGCTCGAGCACGAGGTGCCGCGGCGAGATGCGCACGCCGTCGAAGTACTTCGCGTACAGCTCGGTCTCGGCCGCGATGTGCTCGCCGCACGTGACGTCGCCCAGGCGCGGGCACAGGATGCGCCGGCCCTGTTCGTCGTGATCGCGCGGGGTGTGCCGGTAGACGGACGCGACGATGCAGACGTAGGGCTCGAACAGCTTCGCCGTCTTGGGATCGCGGTAGCGCACGCCAGCGTAGTGCTCGCTGGCGATCTCGCCGTCCATGTTCACCGCCACCAAGATCGGCTTGCCCGTCGCCTTCGCGACCCGCAGCGCATCATCGAAGGAGCGCTGCCACGGGATCAGCACGGGCTGCTTCCAACCGTCCGCCGTCGCGGCCGGCCACATGTCCTGCTCGGTCAGGCCGGCTTGGAGGTGCGGCGGAGAACCCATCTTCAGCGCGTCGTCGGAGGGCGGCGCGCCGCCCGGCGGTCGGGAAGCAGGCGCACGCGGGGCGGCCTGCGGGCCGGCTTCGGGCGCAGCCTGCGGCGTGGGATCGCCGGATGGCGGGGCGTTCTGTGCGCGGAGCACGCCGCTCAAGACGAACGCGGCAGCAAGGACGGATGTCCAGCGCAACGCACTACCCGAGTTCCGCGTCGCTTCGCGCGTTGTTTCGCGCATCGTTTTCGGCATCGTCGTCCGCATCGTCGAATGGCTCTTCATCGCTGTTCCTTCGTACCACGGCCCGCGCGAGCGTGCAGCCCGCAGCGCAAGTGCCTCCTAGCGCGCCTCGACGGACGTGACTTCGTCGAAACTGACGGTCATCCCCATTCCGCCCAACATGACCTTCACCTCGCGTTTGGCGCGATCGACCTTCTGGACGGGCACGCGCTGCTTGTAGCGCGGCAAGTAGACGAAGCTGCCCTTGGCCAATGCGTCGAGGAATGCCTGACGCCGATCGGAGACCGCGGCGCCGGACAATTCACGGTCGAGATCCCCGAGCGCGGCGTCGAGGGCCTTGCGATGCTGCGCCGGCACCTGTTCGAGCAGCGCGGTCAGGCGCGCGACGTGCGACCGTGCCTGACGAACACGGTCCTCGATGGACCGTTGCGCCTCGGCTTCGAGCATCTCGGACTTGCGCGTGACCTCGTCGCGCTTGACCTCGGTCTCGCGCACGGCACGCTCGGCTTCCTGCAGGCGCTTCTCGGTCTCGCCGCGCACTTTCTCCGCTTGCGTGCGGGCCGTGCGCACGTCCGCCATGAGCTTCTGCACTTCGACGTCACGCCGTTTCAAGCGTTGTTCGGCGCGGTCGCACACGCGGTACGGCAGACCCAGACGGCGCGCGATCAAGAGTGCGCTCGATTCGCCCGGGACGCCGACGAGGACCTTGTAGCGCGGCGACAACGTCTTCGGATCGAACTCGACGCACGCGTTCTCAGCGCGCGGGTTGCGGAACGCGAACTCCTTGAGCTTGCCGATGTGCGTGGACGCCAGCGTCGCGCATTTTCGCGCGAGCAGCTCTTCGAGAATCGCCTCGGACAGCGCTGCGCCCTCGTCGGGATCTGTGCCAGTGCCCAGTTCGTCGAGCAGGAACAGCGAGCGATCCGTCCCGCGCGCGAGCCCGTTCTTGATGCGTGCGAGGTGTGAGCTGAACGTCGAGAGGCTGGAGCGGATCTCCTGCTCGTCGCCGATGTCCGCGACGATCGCATCATAGAGCGGGATGCACGAACCCTCGGCGCACGGGAACGGCAGACCACAACGAGCCAGGATCGCGGCGAGACCGGCGGTCTTCAGCGCGAGCGTCTTTCCGCCCGTGTTCGGACCGGTCAAAATGAGTAGGTCGAAGTCCTCGCCGACGCGCAGGTCGATCGGCACGACCTCGCCGATCCGGCCCTCGCGCTGCTGCTCGACCAGCAACGGATGCCGTGCGGAACGCAGCACGAGGCCGCGCTCCGTGGCCGCAGGATCGCCGGAGATGCGCAACACGACCGAGCCCGATTCCGCCGCGTAATTCGCCGCCAGCAGCGCCAATTCGAGCTTGGCCACGCGTTCAGCGGCCTCGCGGATCGAATCCTCTTCGGCCAGCAACGCGCGCGTGATCTCGAGGAGCACGCGCTCCAGCTCGCGCCGTTCGTCGGCTTCGAGCTCCGCGTGCCGATTGCCGGGAGCGACGATCTCGCGCGGCTCGATGAACACCGTCTGATCGCTCTGCGATCGGTCGTGCACGATGCCGGGGACGCGTCCCTGGCTCTTCGACTTCACCGCCAGCACGGCCCGACCGCCGCGTCGATGCGTGACGGGATCGCTCAGCACGGCCTTGATCTCGGCGCGCGCGACGAGCCCTTTCAGCGCACGGTCGATGATCGCGCCCGTCTCCGCCAGGTCGCGACGCAGCCGTGCGAGCAGCGGCGAAGCGGTGTCACGCACACGGCCGCGCTCGTCCACCGTGACCGCGATACGCTCGAGCATCTTCGCGAAATCGGGCATACCGTCGGCGAGCGCACCGAGCGCTGGCGCCGCGGCCGCGTCAGCGCGCAACCACGTCGCGATGCGGGCGGAAGCTTCGAGGAAGTCGCGCAGTCGCACCAGCGCGACGTCCTCCAGCGCGCGACCGGCTCGACGGGCCGCTTCGAGCGGCGGCAGCGGATCGGTGACGCCGGCCAGCGACGGACCGCCGCCGTGGCGCGTGAACAAGATCGCTTCGGTCGCGCGCTGGGCCGCGGCGCGTGCACCGGGATCGTCGAGCGGCGCGAGCGCGCGCAGCGCCCGCAGCCCGAGCGAAGTGGCCGCGTGCCGCTCGAAGTTCGCCAACACGTCGTCGAAATCGAGCGCGCGCGCCGCGAAGGCTTCGAGGCGCACCTTGCGCGCCGGATCGTCGCGTTCCAGCGGATCGGGCACGGTTTCGCTCGACGATTTGGGCTTCACGGAACCTTGCGACACGCGAAGAGCCTAACCGCGAGCGGCGCACGCAGCGGTCGCGAGATCGGTACGACGCCGAGCTCGCGCACGTCTACGGGGTGCAGCGCGAGCAAGCGGTCGCGGTAGCCGTTCACGAACGCGCGCTCGCGGCGATCGCGCAGGTCGATCGGGTCCGTCCACAGGATCAAGTCGAAGCGCGCGGCGAATGCCCTCAGCGCAGCCTCGTCCAGCGCCGGATCGACGGCGAAATACGCGACGTCGAGTTCCGGCGGATCGCGCTCGAGGAACCAATCCTGCTCGCGGCCGCGCGCGAGCAGGCCGAGGTGCAGCGCGGCCGGTGACATCTCGGACGACATGCCGAGCCAACCGACGCGCTCGCCCGTGCGGACCTCCGCGGCAACCAAGTCGAGCAGCGCGTCGTGCTCCGCGCGTTCGAGCCCGCCGCTCGGCAAGCGCCGCCCGGGTCCGAGTCGT
This sequence comes from Planctomycetota bacterium, assembly GCA_038318285.1. Classification (GTDB taxonomy): domain Bacteria; phylum Planctomycetota; class UBA1135; order UBA1135; genus JAEUHZ01. The sequence goes on from JBBQCC010000008.1 coordinate 23,912, forward strand.
GCGCGATCGGCCAGCACGCCCTCGGCGTAACCGCGCGCAGGTTGGGCCTCGGGCAGGCGCCCCAACCGGTCCGCCAGCCACGCGCCGTCGCCACGTGGGAAGAGCAGCGTGATCAGTGCGAACACGAGGATCAGTGCGGTGCGCGCCAAGCTCCCGCTCCGCGGAATGGACGCGAGCCCGACGCCCGCCAGCGCGAAGAGCGGCACCAAACCAGGCACGAGGAATCGGTCCAGAAAGAAGGGGTGAACGAGCGGCGCACCGAGCAGGAACAGGGACGCGATCGCGAGCACGCGCACCGCCGGCGCGCGCACGCAGCGCAGCGCGACGAGTGCGAGCACGAGCACGAGCGCCGCGAGCCACACCGTCGTCGCGATCCCGGTCGCGGCGTAGAGCACGCGCTCGGCCGCGCTGGCCGGAGCCGCACCCAGATTGCCGGCGAGGAAACCCGCGAACGCTTCACGATGCTGCGCCGCGACCTCCAATCCACCCGGCAAGGGCAACAGGAACCACCACGCGCAGGCGAGGAACGGGACGATTGCCAGCGTGCGCGTCCGGGCGAGCAGCGCTCGCACAGTCCCCCCTCGCAGATTCCCGACGAACTCGAAGCCCCAGTCCAGCGCGAGCGCCGCACCGAGCAGCAGTCCGTAGTTCCACTTCGTGAACAGCGCCACGGTGATCGCGACGCCGGCGACGAGCTCGTTGCGCGCGCTAGGCCCATCCGCGCGTCGCATCCAGGCCCACAGTGCGAAGCCAGTGGCCAGCGCGCTCGGCACCTCGAGGAACAGTGTGCCCGCGAACGAATCCGCGAGCGGGCACAGCATGCCCAGCACGAGCGCGGTCCAACCCGCCAGCCGGGCCACTCCGCCACCCAGCCGGCGCGCATCGGCGCTCTGCGCGGCACGACGCGCGATCTCGAACGTGAACCCCAGCGCGCCGGCCCAGGCGAAGCTCGTCAGCGCGCGCGCCAGCGCCTCGCCGACGCCGAACGGGATCTGCACGAAGCCCAGCACCGCGGGCCAAGCCGGCGGGTACTGCGCACAACCCAGCAAGGCGTCGATCGCCAAGCCGAACTCGCCCGACCGCAGCGCGACGAGAAATCGCGCTGCCGGCAGCTGGACGTGCATGGATTCGTCCCACCCCATCGCCGGTGACGCGGGCACGGTGAGCGCGAGCCAGATGCCGAACGCGGCGCAAATCGCCGCAGCGAAACGGCCGTCCAGGCGCTCCCCAATCCGCGGCGCGGACGACGCTTCGTGAACCATCGGCGGGCAGCGTACGCTACACGCATGGCCGACATCGACCCGCATCGTTCTGGCGACGAGACCCGCTTCGAAACCCGTGCGATCCACGCCGGGCAGGAACCCGACCCGCGCAACGGCGCGGTCATGACGCCGGTGTACCTGACCAGCACGTACAAGCAGGACGCGCCGGCGCAGCCGCGCGAGGGTTACGAGTACTCGCGCACGAGCAACCCGACGCGCACGGCGCTCGAGCAGAACCTCGCCAGCCTGGAAGGCGGAGCCTGGGCGCTGGGCTTCGCGTCCGGGCTCGCCGCGACGAACGCGTTGATGGACCGTCTCGTCCCAGGCGACCACGTCGTCGCCGGGAACGACTTGTACGGCGGCACTTACCGCATTTTCTCGAAGGTGTTCGAGCGCTACGGCATCCGCTTCAGCTACGTCGACACGACGGACGTCGCCGCGGTCGAGCGCGCGATCGAAGCGTCGACGAAGTACGTGTACCTGGAGACGCCGACGAACCCGCTGCTGCGCATCACGGACATCGCGGCGGTCGTGAAGGTCGCGCACGCCAAGCAGAAGCTCGTCATCGTCGACAACACGTTCGCGACGCCGTACCTGCAGCGCCCGCTCGAGCTGGGCGCCGACGTCGTACTGCACTCGCTGACGAAATACCTCGGCGGGCACAGCGACGTGGTCGCCGGCGCACTGATCGGCCGCGACGCGAATTTGCGTGGCGAGTTGGCGTTCTTCCAGAACGCGGTCGGTGGCACGCCCGGCCCGTTCGACATGTTCCTCGTCATGCGCGGTACGAAGACGCTGGCCGTGCGCATGGACCGCCACTGCCAGAACGCGATGACGCTCGCGCGTTGGTTGGAGAAGCAACCGGGCATCGCGCGCGTCGTGTACCCCGGCCTCGACTCGCATCCCCAACACGCGCTGGCGAAGCGCCAGATGAAGGACTTCGGCGGGATGCTGTGCTTCGAACTGGCCGGCGACGTCGCTGCGGCGAACACCTTCGCGTCCTCGACGAAGGTGTTCACGTTGGCCGAGTCGCTGGGCGGCGTCGAGTCGCTGCTCGAGGTGCCCGCGTCGATGACGCACGCGTCCATCCCGGCCGAAGTGCGCCGCGCGCAGGGGCTGGCGGACGGCCTCGTGCGCCTGTCGGTCGGCATCGAACACGTCGACGACCTGATCGCCGACTGTGCGCAAGCGCTGAAGCTCGCCCTCGCCGCGGGCCCGAAGGGCGCGCGTTCGCCCGCTGCAGCTCGTTGAACGAGAGAGCGCCACCGGGAGAGATCCCGGCGGCGCTCGTGCCGCGCCCGGTTCCGTACAGACCGCGCGAGCGGAGTCGGGAGCGACCCCCCGGTCCGAATCGGGACGCCCGTCGCGGCGGTGCATCAGGCCGCGCGCGGGCCGTCGGACACGCTGCTTCGCCGGCGCCACAGCGCGCTGAGCGCAACGAAGGACAGCAGGCGAGCCGGCCGGCGCGCTGCGACGACACGCGAGCGAGCACGCAAGGCGAGGACGGGAACGTCACTCGGCGACGCCAGGGGATTCGAACCGAGCGAACGCGAGCTGCGGCGGCGGTGCATCCACATGGCGGTCGGCTGGGTGTGGAAGAGGTCGATGTGGAAGAACATGGCGGACTCCGTTCGAGAGGGAGCGCGCCGTCGATGGGTGAGGATTCTCTCCCGGCGAGATCGCACGGCGCTCACCTCCCAAAGCTCTCCGCGAGGCCGGTTCTCCCGCGGTTATTGGGGCTCACATTTTCGCGCACCGCCCGCGCATCGGCGTGCCAATCGGTTGCGTTCACACGCGAAAGTTTGGGCCAGAAAGTTCGTTAGGAGCTCGGCCCAGTTGGGAAGCACGGGAACCGTCCACGTGCCCACGCGCACGATCGAACATCGCGAATCCGCGGGCTTGGCCTCAGCGCGAAATCTCAGATATCGCCCATCCAGCTCCGCAGTCGCGGGCCGGCGTACTCGAGCCAGCGCAATTTCGCACGCTGATAAGCCATGTAGGCCGCGGCCCGCGTCGGAAAGCCCATGTCGATCTGAATCTGCTCCCAGGAGAGGCCGAAGTGATGTCGTTGCGCGACGATCTCGCGTTCGGTGTCGGGCAAGCGACTCATCGCTTCGTCCAGGATCGCGCGCAGCTCGCGTCCGGTCAGGTCGTCGGGAGCCGAAGCCTCCGTCGTCTGTTCGAGGCCGAGCCAGAACGGGTCCTGCGTCGGATCGCCGTCGAGCTGCGGCAACTGCGCTCGGGCGCCGCGCGATTGCACTTGGTGCAAGGCGACCGTCTTCAGGTAGGCGAAGATGCTGCCCTTCCCGCGATACTCGAACTCATCCAGCTTCGGCAGCGCCTTCAGGAATACGTCCTGGACGATGTCGCGCGACTCGACCTGACCGCGCAGTCGAGATCCGAGCAGGACCCGAATGTAGCGGTGCAGGCCGGGCTGGTAGCGTCGCGCGAGCTCGTCCCCCGCCGCGCGGTCGCGGCGCTTGTGCCGCTCCAGCAACTGGAACGACTCCCCGTCCGTGACCGGTTGCGGAGGTCGCATCGCCGCGCTCCAAACGCGACTCTGCTCGTCGGAATCGAGCGACTCCTCGTCGTCGTCGGGGATCGGATCGTCTTGCATGCGGTGACTTGCCGGAGCGGTTGGACGCCTTCGGCTGGCGAAACGCCGCTTGAGAACGCCCCGAACCTGCCACTTCCGTCGCGATCCGAGTGCTCTGCGGCGGGCCGAGAACGGGAAGGCGCAGCTCGGAGAGGACTCGGGTTGGAAGGGACGGGCACCCCTCGCCGTCAGAACGGCGAGTTGCTCGGCGGCGGCTTGCGCGGCGCAGGCGGGGCCGGCGGCGTGACGCGAGCGGGCGTCTTCGTCGGCTCGGGCGCCTGCGACGATTTGGGCTGCGGGCGCTGTTTGGGTTCGTCCTCGCAGACCTTCTCGCGCATCGTGCGCCCGACCTTGAACTTCACGACCCGCTTGGCGGGCACGACGACCTTCTCGAGCGTGCGCGGGTTCTGTGCGACGCGCGCGGCGCGCTCGCGGACCTCGAACACGCCGAACTCGCGGAACTCCAAGCGGTTGCCGTGGGCGAGCTCGTCGATGATCTCGTCCAAGAACTTCTGCAGGATGTCCTTCACCACCACCTTCGTCTGACCGGTCGGGGCCGAGAAGCGGTTGACGAGTTCCTTCTTGGTGATGGTCTGCGGATCGGGAGTCATGACCGGGCGCGGCGGCCGCGGGAGGCGGCGCGGGGGGCGGGATTGTCTGGCGGAGGCAACCTACCGTCAAGCAACCACTTGGGACGTTGTGCCGGGGGCCGCCCGAGGCTCGCTGGGCTCGTCCAGGAGGAAGGTCGCCGGGCCGTCGTTCACGAGCTCCACGCGCATGTCCGCGCCGAATCGACCGGTCTCGGTGCAGATTCCGAGGGCTTCCAGGGCCGTGCGGAAGGTCTCGACGAGCCGTTCCGCTGGGTCGGGCGGCGCGGCCGCATCGAAGGAGGGCCGCCGTCCCTTGCGACCGTCCGCGGCCAGCGTGAACTGGCTGACGACGAGAATCGGCAGTCTCAGATCCAGCGCCGACAGGTTCATCCGGTCCGCCTCGTCCGGGAACACGCGGTAGCGCGCGACGCGTTCGGCGAGGCGTTCTGCATCGCGCGGCGTGTCGCCACGCAGGGCGCAGGCGAACGCGAGGAGGCCGCGATCGATCTGGCCGACGACTTCGCCGTCGACGAGCACGCGCGCGTTGGCCACGCGCTGCACGAGCGCCCTCATCGTGATTTCGAGACCGCCGATTCCGGCGGCGCGTCGCTCGGCGGAGACGCGCCTTCGCGGTCGAGGCGCTCGAGCCGCACGCGCGCGCGTAACGTTTCGAACGCGCTGGACAGTTCGTCGCTCTCCGACGCCAGCTCGCGCACCACGGTCCACGCGGCGCGCGCGCGGAACGGATCGTGCGCGTCGTCGTCGAAGAGGAGCGCTTCCTGCACCGCGGGCAGGATCTCGCGCGGCGCGAGTGCACGCGCCGCGTCGACGTGCTTACGCGCGGCGGCGACGTCGCCCTGCTCGTGCGCGACCACGGCGCGGGTCGCAGCGAGCCGCCAGGCCTGGACGTAGCGCGCGTCGAGTTCCTCGAGCTGTTCCTGGGCGCTGTCCACGTCCTGCGCGCCGATCGCGAGCAGCGCGAGATCGAGGCGCGCGCCCGCCAGATCCGTGGGCAGCACGCGCGGATCGTCGGCGGCGCGCGCGACCCAGCCCGCCAGCCGAATCCGCGCGGCCTCGCTGGAACCGTCGCGCTCCAGGATGTCGATCTCCAATCGGCGCGTCGGCAGATGGCCGGGATCGATCGTCAGCGCACGCGCGATCTGCACGCGCGCGGCATCGATCTCGCCTTCGCGGGCAGCGGCGAAGGCGCGCGCGTAGGGAATCCACACGCAGGCGGGGTCGCGCGCCTCCGCGCGCGCGATCCAGACCTCCGCCGCCTCGGGATTGGACTGCGCGCGAGCAGCCAGGATCTCGACGCCGACGCCGGGGTGCAGCGTCGCGCGCTCTTCGGTGCGGCGGCGCAGCGAGTCCGGGTCCGTGAGTGCGACCTCGCACTCCTGCCACCACACGCCGAACGGAACGACGTCCGGCCACACGTCGATCAGGCGCTCGAAGCGCGCGCGCGCCTGAGCCATGTCGCCCGCGGCATACTGCGCCCGCGCGGCACGGAAGTCGGTGGTCGATCCGTCCGGCACGCGGTCGTAGACGCTCGTGCTCTCGGGTACGGGGATCACGCGCGTTCCGACGCAGCTCGCACTCGCGAAGTGGAGTGCCGCAGCGCAGCCGATGGACACTCCGAGATTTCGCACCGTGCGCGTCCACACGCGCGCGGGCGATCCGGCCGCTCCCTCGTTGCGCGTCGGCACCGCGAACCTAGCGCGCGATCGGGCCCGCGATGCGCACGCTCTGCGAACGCGCGGGTCCGTTCTCGGGACCGTCCTTCCACATCACGTCACCGATCGCCGTGATCACCACGTCACCGCCGCCGGGTCGTTCGAGCACGACCAACTTGCGCATGGCCGAGATCGCGAGTTGGTCGATCTGCGCGCGGATCTCGGCCCCCGGCGTACGCACGCGGATCGTCTGCTCGAAACCGGCCGGGATGGTCTGCGCCTGCGACTCGTGGACGTCGGGCTCGGGGCGCGTCACGACGTGCTCGAGCAGCGGCGCGGGACCCTCGATGCGGATCTCGTCCGCGACGAGCACGCTCGGCGCAAGGAAACGCTCGGTCCATGGTTTCGCTGCAGCCACGACGTCCGCCGGCGGCGGCGCGTTCGGATCGGGAGCGGGCGCGAAGGCCGAGCTCGACTTCGAGGACTTCGCCGTGTTCGAACCGCAGGCGCACAGCGCCGGGGTGAGCGTCAGGGCCAAGACCCAGATCCATGCGGACGGAGACGCCGCCGCGCCGCGTCCGTTCCGTGTGATTCGTCGCCGATTCATCGAGAGAACTCCTTCGAGGTCGTGCGCACATTGCCCGCGCGCGGCGGACGTTGTGCCACTCCGCGCGCCGGCGTTCCACCACGGCGCGTCTCGGACACGCGTGAAGCCGATCCCAGGCCGGTCAAGGCTCGCCGCGCCAGGGCAAACGGGTTCAGCGCAGGCCGCAGGCCGCGCGCGCGCGGTCGAGCACGCGGACGGCCTTCGCGCGTGCGCGCTCGGCGCCGTGCGCCAGGATACGATCGACCTCGGCCGGATCCGCGAGCAGTTCCTCGCGGCGGCGGCGCGCGGGCTCGAAACGCGCTTCCATCGCCTCGGTGATGCGCACCTTGAGGTGTCCGTAGCCCGGCGCGTCGGCCCCGCCGCGGCGCACGCGATCCTTCCAGTCCGCGAGCTCCGTCGCGTCGACGAACAGCTCGAGGAAGCGGAAGAGGAGCAAGGCGTCGGGGTCCTTGGCCACTTCCGGCGGCTGGCTGTCGGTCACGATGCGGTTGACGGCCGCGCGCAGCTTCTTGCCCGACTCGAAGATCCACAGGTCGTTCCCGTAGCTCTTGCTCATCTTCTCGCCGTCGAGACCGGGCACCTTGGCGAGCAGGTCCTCGCGCGGCATCAGCGGCTCGGGACGCCGAAAAACCGGCCCGAACGCGGCGTTGAACGACCCGGCCATGTCCTGGGCCATCTCGACGTGCTGGATCTGGTCCTTCCCGACCGGTACGAGGTGCGAGTCGTAGGCCAGGATGTCGGCCGCCATCAGGACGGGGTACGTGAACAGGCCCACGTTGGGCACGAGCCCCTTCGCGACCTTGTCCTTGTAGGAATGCGCGCGCTCCAAGAGGCCCATGCCGGTCACGCAGGCGAGCATCCACGCGATCTCGAGAACCTCGGGCACGTCGCTCTGACGGAACAGCATCGCGCGCTCGGCGTCGAGCCCGAGCGCGAGGTACGTCAGCGCAACGTCGCGCGTCGATTCCCGCAGAGCCGCCGGATCCCGCGACGAGGTGAGCGCGTGGTAATCGGCGATGAAGTACAGGCACTCGTACTCGGGGATGGTCGTCTCTCCACCCGCGGCCATCGCGACGTGCTGACGGATCGCGCCGAAGTAGTTGCCGAGGTGCGGGCGGCCGGTGGGCTGGATGCCGGAGAGGACGGTCTTCATGGCGGGCATGTTCACGCGCACCGTACGAGCGCGGAACTGTGAAAGCGAGGTCGTCGCGCTTGCGGCGCAGGGCCTCGTTCGAGGATCCTCCCGGCGTGCAACGACTGCGGTCCATGGGCGAGGGCGGCGGGTCTTCGTCGGCGGATCGCTGCGGCGGCTCCACCAGCGGCGTCCTGCGAAGCCTGCATGCGCTGCTCGCAGTCTCGCCCCTCTTCCTCGCCGGCTGCGCGAGCGACGGGACCGAGCGCAACCTCGCGCCGCTGTGGTCCGAACACTCGATGGCCGGCGGCGGCGTCGAGGTCGAGGGATTCGGCGGCGTCCTGCGCACGCGCACACCGGTCCGCGGCGCGGCGTTCACCCAGGTCGCGGTGCGCCCCGTGTCGATACGCGATCGATCCCCCGACGAGGTCCTCGACCACTTCCTGACGCCGTTCGGGTACGCGGCGTACCGCGCGGACGAGACGGTATGGCAGCTCCTGCCGGTCACGCGCTACGACTGGCGCGTCGCCGAGGACGGGACGGAGGAATGGACACTCCTCACGCTGCCGGGCATCTACTGGTCGAAGCGCGCCGACGGGCGGACGCTGCGCGGTTGGTTCCCGTTCGGCGGCGTCATGGAGCAATTCCTCTCCTACGACCGCATCGAGTGGGTGCTGTTCCCGATCTGGTTGCGCACGGATCGCGGCGGACGCGTCACGCAACACGTCTTGTGGCCGTTCTTCTCGTGGACATACGGCACCGGCGGGCCGAGCTGGCGCGTCTGGCCGCTCGTCGGTAACTCGATCTACGAGGGCAAGTACGAGCGCTGGTTCGCCCTGTGGCCGTTCTTCCTGTGGCAGCGCAACAACTTGCAGCTGCCGCCCCAGGCGCACGAGACGAAGTGGATGGTGTTCCCGCTCTACGGGCGCACCACCGCCGGCGACTACGAGGCGACCACCCTGCTGTGGCCCTTCTTCGGTTGGGCGACGAACGACTCGAACGGTTACGTCGCGGTGGACGCTCCGTGGCCGATCGTGCGCGTGCTGCGCGACCCCAAGCACGACCAGCAACGCACGCGCGCCTGGCCGCTGTGGTCCGAGTACCACGGGGACGGGCTCGAATCGACGTGGTGGGGCTGGCCGTTCCTGAACGACCGCCACGAGGCCTACGAGGACGCCGAGAAGGAAGCGACCAACCTCGTGCCCTTCGTGCAGCACTGGGTGCGCCGCGACGACGAGGGGAACGTCGAGACCTACGGCAAGATCTGGCCGCTCTACAAGGTCGAGCGGCGCAACGACGACGAGGTGCACACCGCGTTCCCGGCCCTGAACCCGCTCTGGCGCACGCCCGACATCGACGAGATGTACGCCTGGCTGTGGGAGCTCTACACGCGCGACCGCAAGGGCGAGATCGTGCGCGAACGGACGTGGCTCGGCCTGTACCGCCGCGAGAAAGACGAGTACGAGGACCGGCGCTCGCTCAGCTTCCTGTGGAGCACGCGCGCCTACTCGATCGGGCCGGACGACGTACGTGAGACGTCCCTCCTGTTCGGGTTGCTGCGCTGGCGCAGCGGACCCGACTCCCCGTTCGAGCTCATGACACCCGCGGTGCCCGGTCCGGGCTGGCCGCTCGAGCGCGTCGGAGCGCCCGCCGTTCCCGAGTCCGTCGGCGCGACCGTGGAACGCGACGCGCCGACCGCTACGGTAGGCGGCGGCCCATGAACTTCGCACGTCCGATCACTGCGACCGCGGAGGGACTCGGGTACCAGCTCGAGCTGCTCGGCTCGGTCATCGTGCGCTTGTACGCCGTGCCGGCACGCGCACGCCTCATCGCAGACCAAATCTACCAGAGCGCGCTGCGCACGGTGCACGTCGTGCTCGTCGTGGGCCTGTTCATCGGGATGATCGTCGCGCTGCAGACGGGCATCGAGCTGGCGCGCATCGGCCAGCAGGACCAGATCGGCACGATCGTCGCGCTGTCCATGGCGCGCGAGATGGGCCCGTTCATCACGGCCACGATTCTCGCGGCGACGGCCGGCAGCTCGATGGCCGCGGAGCTCGGCACGATGTCGGTCAGCGACGAGCTGGCCGCGCTCGAGGTGCTGTCCGTCGACCGCGTCAAACTGCTCGTGTTACCACGCGTCGTCGCGCTGGCGATCGCGGCGCCGCTCCTGACGATCGTCTGCGATACGATCGGTATCATCGGCGGCGGATTCGTCGCGCAGTCGCAATTGAACGTCAGCTACCAGCTGTACATCGACTCGGCCGTCGAAGCGCTGCGCGATCCGGCCCACATCCTGCCGCTGCCCAAGGACGTGTACGGCGGACTGTTCAAGTCGGTCGTGTTCGGGGTCATCATCGCGCTGATCGGCTGCGCGGCCGGACTGCGCGCGCAAGGCGGCGCGTTGGGTGTCGGCAACGCGACGCGTTCCGCCGTGCGCGACGCGATCATCGCGATCATCATCACGAACTATTTCATCACGTGGGCGCTGTACCAGCAGTGAGCGCCGGCCCCGCACCCCGAGCGGCGGACCGCGCGTCCGGACGCCCCGATTCCGAGCCGGTCATCGAACTGCGCGACGTCGTCAAGAGTTTCGGCACGCAGCGCGTACTCGACGGCTTGTCGCTGCAGGTTCCGCGCGGACAGTGTCTCGCGATCATGGGCGCATCCGGGTCGGGGAAATCGGTGATCCTGCGCCACGTCATCGGTCTCCTGCGCGCTGACTCAGGGATCGTGTCGGTCGAAGGGCGCGACATCGCCAAGTTGAAGCGCCGCGAGCTGTCCGAACTGCGCAAGCGCATGGGCTTCCTGTTCCAGGAGGGCGCGCTGATCAACTGGCTCTCCGTCGGCGAGAACGTCGCGCTGCCGCTGCGCGAGAACACGTCGATGAAGGACGCCGAGATCCGCGAGCGCGTGCAAGCGAAGCTCGAACTCGTCCGCATCCCCGACGCCTGGAACAAGATGCCCTCGCAGATCTCGGGCGGCATGAAGAAGCGCGTCGGGCTCGCACGCGCGCTGATCACCGATCCTGAGATCGTGCTCTACGACGAGCCGAATGCCGGTCTCGACCCGGAGATCTCTCAGTCCATCAACGAGCTCCTGCGCGAATTGCACGAGCGCCTCCACGTCACCGCGCTGCTCGTCGAGCACCGCGTCCGCTGCATCCGCACCGTCGCGGACGAAGTCCTGTTCCTGGAGAAGGGCCGCGCGCTCATCCAGCTCCCGCCGCGCGAGTTCTTCGCGTCCGACAATCCCCGCCTCGTCCAGTTCCTGGGGACCGACCCCGACTAGGGAGCACCCACGATGTCCAGCCAACGCACAGTCTTGCTCGGGCTCTTCTTCCTCGTCACGTTCGGAGCGCTCGGCTACTACACGCTGTTCCTGACGGAGTTCACGCCGTTCAAGGACCGGCCCGAGGTGCAGGTCTACTTCGCCGAGACGAACGGACTGCGAGAGGGCGACCCCGTGCTCGTCGCGGGCATGCGCTGGGGCCGTGTGAAGAAGATGACCTTCGATCCGGCGGCGCCGGAGAAGAAGCGCATCGTGCTGACGGCCTCACTGAACGAGCCGCTGGCGCTGCGCGAAGGTGCGACGATCGAGATCCGCGACGCCACCCTGCTGGGCGGCAAGAACGTGTGGATCGATCCCGGCCCGGCCGGCGCCGCCGGGATCCCGGGCGATCGCGAGCTCTTCGGCGAAGTGTCGGGTGGGCTGCTCGACCGATTGAACGGCCTCGTCGGCGAGAGCGAGGAGGGCATCAGCCGCATCCTCGGGAACATCGAGCAGGTCACGATCGACCTGAAAGAGGGCAAGGGCACGCTCGGTCGCCTGATCAGCGACGGAGAACTCGCCGACCAGATTTCGTCGACGGTCACGTCGCTCACGAAGACGATCGAGAACCTGCAGGCGCTGACCAGCGACGCGCGCGCAGGGCGCGGCACGATCGGGAAGCTGTTCGCCGACGAAGCGCTGTTCACCGAATTCACCGGCGCCGCGCGCAAGCTGACGGGACTGCTCGACGAGGCCACGCGTCTCGCGACGCAGGCGCGCTCGGGCGACGGCGTGCTGGGCAAGATCGTGTCGGATCCCGCTCTCGGTGAGGACATCGCGTCCGCGATCGCCAGTCTGGGCTCGATCACGAAGAAGATCGACGAGGGTCGCGGGCTCGCGGGCGCGCTCGTCAACGACGACGCGCTGGCGTCCGACGTGCGCGAGACCATCGCGACCATCGCGCGCGGCGAGGGCACGATCGGCGCGCTCATCGTGCGCCCCGAGGTCTACGAAAACCTGCGCGCGGTCACCGAGGACATCTCCGTGATCACGGGCTCGATCCGCAGCGGCCAAGGGAGCCTGGGACGCCTCGTCATGGAGGAGGAGATCTACCTCTCGCTCAAGACCGCGCTGCAGATCGTGTCGCGCAGCCTCGAGGAGTACCGCGAGGCGGCGCCGATCACGACGTTCACGAGCGTGTTCTTCAGTGCCTTCTGATCGAGCGAGCTCGATGGTGCCTTCTGATCGAGCTCGCTCGATCAGGACGCGCTGATCGAACGGTAGCGCGATCCCAGAGCGTGTGAAGAAATTAGGGTCTTCAGGAACTCGTGTGGGTCGTCCACGCCGGCGCAGGGTTGGGGTACTCGCCACCGAAGTACGGCCCCGTCGCTTGCAGCGTCTCCGATCTCCGAAGTCCGTGCGACGTCGTGGGCGGCACTGCGAGCGGACGCTCGACTCGGGAACCGGGATGGACCGAGGAGGGACCGGCGTCGGACCGCCTACCGCCCCGAGCGCTCGAAGCCGCGGCGAAGTCTGGGTGAGCGACTCGAAGCTCACGTGGGCGGATGTGCGCGGAATCATCGCGCAGTCTGGCGGGTGCTCGAGCCGAGCAGTCGGACTTCGACTCGTTGGACTCGAGCACGCGGGTCGGGCTGCGACGTGTGTCGCACAGCGTGTCGAATGTCCGCGGAATCGAACCCAGCGCTGAGTGCGAGCGCCGAGTGCGAGCGCCGAGTGGGAGCGCCGAGTGCGAGCGCCGAGTGGCAGCGCCCAGGGGGCGA
>JBBQCC010000009.1:0-35044 GCA_038318285.1 Planctomycetota bacterium
CCCCATGCACAATTCAGCTCTGGTCCTCGGCGTCACTGCCGCGGCCCTCGCGTTGGCGTCTTCGGCGTCCGCGCAGTTCGACCCGCGGCTCTTCCGTGATCCCGCGTCGACCACGCCGCTGCCGCGCGCCGATTACGACGCGCGCCTCGACGCCGACGGCCAGGCGCGGGAGTTCGTTCGGACCGCGATCGCGGCTGCGCGCACGCCGCAAGCGAACGCGGCGCGCCAGCTCGCACTCACCCGGCTTGTGCAGCGCGTCCCCGGCGTCGCGGTGGACGTGCACGACGTGCTCGGCACGCCGCACTTCGTCCGCTCGACGATCGCGTTCCTCACCGAGCCCGCGCCGAACGGGAAGGCCGACGCGGAAGGCGTCGTGCGCGGTTTCCTCGACGAGTACCGCGGGCTGTTCGAGGTCTCGCCGGGTGTGCTCGACGACGCGGAGTTGACGCGCGATTTCGAGACCCAGCACAACGGGCTGCGCCACCTGACTTGGAAGCAGCGCCACGCGGGCGTGAAGATCGCCGGCTGCGAGCTGCGCGCGAACGTCACCGCGCAGGGCGAGATCGTGAACGTCAGCTCGACGCTGATCCCGCGGCCCGAGGGCGGATTCCAGCCGGCGCAGCGACGCATCACCGACTTCCAGGCCGTCCTGCTGGCCGCCGCCGACGTCGGCATCACGGTCACGGATGCACCCAGCGCCGACGGCGCGCCGACGGGCACCGAGCTGCGCCGCGCGTGGGTCGGCTCGCCCGATTTCCGCGCCGACGAACAGCTGACCAGCGAGTTCCTCTGGTTCCCGCGCACCCGCGACGACATCCGTCCGGCGTGGCTCGTCACCGTGCCGGAGATCGGCATCGGCAACACGTACGAGATCACGGTCGATGCTTCGGACGGCACGGTGCTGAGCCGCTCGAATCACCTTCACTTCGCGATGGGCGGCACACAGTCGATCTCGATGCGCGTGTTCACGAGTGATTCACCCGCGCCCGGAACGCCCGGCACGGCGACGCCGACGGGCTTCCAATTCCCGTTCGTGCCGCAACAGCTCGTCACCGTGACCGGCGCCGAAGTCGCGGCGTATTCGCCGATGGGCTGGATCGACGACGGCGGCAACGAGACGCTCGGCAACAACGTCGACGCGCACACGGACCTCGACAACAACAACATCCCCGACCTGCCGCGCCCCTCGGGCTCGCCGGCGCGCGTGTTCGACTTCGCCGTGAACACCGCGGCAGCGCCGTCGACATACCGCCCGGCGGCCGTGACGCAGATCTTCTATCTCGCGAACCGCTACCACGACAAGCTGATGTCGTTGGGCTTCGACGAGGCCGCGAAGAACTTCCAGAACACGAACTTCTCCGGCATGGGCGTGGGCGGTGACGCCGTCTCCGCCGACGCGCAGGACGGATCCGGCACGAACAACGCGAACTTCGGCACGACCGGCAGCGACGGCAGCGTCGGCCGGATGCAGATGTACGTGTTCACCGGGCCGACCCCCGACCGCGACGGCGACCTCGACGCCGACATCGTCTACCACGAGCTGACGCACGGTGTGTCCATCCGTCTGCTCGACGGGCAGGCGAACGGCGAACAAGGCGGCGGCATGGGCGAGGGCTGGGGCGACTTCTTCGGCCTCTGCCTGAACTCGGAACCGACGGACAACCCGAACGACGTCTACTCGACGGGCGGCTACGCGACGCACCAGTTGGGCGGCTCATTCGCGAACAACTACTACTTCGGCATCCGCCGCTTCCCGTACTCGACGGACCTCAACAAAAACCCGCAGACCTACGCCGACATCGACCCGGCGCAACAGAACTACCTGGGTTCGATCCCGCGCAGCACGATCATCGGCAACACCGCCGACGAAGTGCACAACGTCGGCGAGGTCTGGTGCGTCACGCTGTGGGAAGCGCGCGCGAACTTGATCGCGAGCCACGGATTCGCCGCCAACGACCTGATCATGCAACTCGTCGTCGACGGCCTGAAGCTGTCGCCGGGCACGCCGAACTTCCTGCAGGCGCGCGATGCGATCCTGCAGGCCGACCTCGTAGCGAACGGCGGCGCCAACCTCGGTGACCTCTGGAGCGCGTTCGCGAAGCGCGGCATGGGCGCCAGCGCGACCTCGCCCAGCGGCTCGACCACGACCGGCATCGTCGAGGCGTTCGACCTGCCCAACCTGGTCCTGTTCGCCTACCCGAACGGGCGTCCGGCGACGCTCGCCCCGGGTGTCGGAACGACGTTCCCCGTGCGCATCGTGACGCTCGGAACCCCGATCGTGACTCCCGGCACGCAGCAGCTGTTCGCCTCCGTGAACGGCGGAGCCTTCACGCCCGTCGCGATGACGCCGACGGGTCCGGGCACGTACGACGCGACGCTGCCCGCCGCGCCGTGCTTGGCCGAAGTGCGCTACTACGTCTCGACGGGCACGAACACGACGCCCGCGGTCGATCCCTCGACCGCGCCCGTGGTGACGAACGGCGCGTTCGTCGCGACGGGATCGCAGGACGTCCTGTACGACGACTTCGAGACCGACATGGGCTGGACGCCGACGAACCTCGGCGCATCCAGCGGCGACTGGCAGCGCGGCGTGCCCGTCAACGACAACGGTTGGGCGTACGACCCAGCCGCCGACTCGGACGGCAGCGGTTCGTGCTGGCTGACGCAGAACGCAGTCGGCAACACGGACGTGGACAACGGGGCGGTGCGGGTTCAGTCAGCGGCGTTCGACTTCAGCTCGCCGACCTCGAAGCTGGAGTACGACTACTACCTGTACCTGACGAACACGGATGGCACGGACCGCCTGCTCGTCGAGATCAGCCCCAACGACGCGGCCGGTCCATGGACGGCGATCGCCGTACACGACACGAACGGCAACACGGCGTGGCGCCACCACACGATCTTCGCGGCCGACGTCGCGGCACTTGGTGTTCCGTTGACCGCCACCACGCGCGTCCGCTTCACCGCGAACGACGACGGCACGCAGAGCATCGTCGAAGCCGGGATCGACGCGTTCCGTTTGAGCCGCCTGACCTGCGGCGCGCCGCCGACGGCGTTCTGCTTTGGCGACGGATCGGGAACGGCCTGTCCGTGCGGCAACAACGGCGCAGCTGGCGAGGGTTGCGCGAACTCCATGGGCAACGGCGCGACGCTTGTCGCCTCCGGCAGCTCGAGCGTGTCGAGCGACACGTTGAGCCTCGCAGGCTCGGGGATGCCGAACTCGTCGGCTCTCTACTTCCAGGGCACGTCGGCCGCGATGGGCGGTTCGGTGTTCGGCGACGGCCTACGCTGCGCGACCGGTTCCGTGCTGCGCCTCGGCACGCAGAACAACAGCGGCGGCGCCTCGGCCTATCCGACCGCAGGTGATCCGGCGATCTCCGTGCGCGGACTCGTGCCGGCCGGCGGCGGGCTCCGGACCTACCAGGTCTGGTACCGCAACGCGGCCAGCTTCTGCACCGTCTCCACGTTCAACCTGTCGAACGGGATCACGGTGACTTGGACGCCGTGACCAGTGGCCCGGCAGCGCGTCCTGCGACGACGCGCTGACCGCGATGCAAAAAGAGACCGCCCGCGAACCTGGGTTCGCGGGCGGTCTCGTGGTGTCGGAGTGGATCGCAGCGTGGAGCGATCAGCCGCGCTTGGCGAGCGCGTCTTCGTACTCCTTCAGCGACTCGTCCATCTTCGGGTTGATCGCGATCGCCTTGCGCTGGAACTCGACCGCCTTGGCCGCGTCACCCTTCGTGAACCAGGCGCGAGCGAGCGTATCGAGGATCGACGCGTCCTTGTCCTCGGCCAACGTCGACGCGCGCTGCGCGATCGCGATGGCGGTGTCCGCGTCACGCGTCTGGAGCTTCGAGTCCGGGTCGACCATCGTCCAGGCCAGTGCGTTCAGCAGATCCTTCGAGTCCTTGAGCGCGCCCTCCGAGACTTGCTTGGCCCACTTGAACGCACGCGGCTCGTCCTTCATCTCCAGCGCGAGGATCTGGAACTTCGCGATCGCCGCGCCGCCGAACTGTTCGTTGTCGAGCGCCAGCATGTCCTCGCAGGCCTTGACGGCGGCTTCCCAGTCACCCGCGTTCGCGGCCGTGTTCAGGCCTTCTTGCAGCTTGCGGCCCTGCATCTCGAGCTCCTTGGCCTTCTTGGCGTCGGCCACGAGCTTCGCGATGTCGTGCTTGCCCTCGACGACCAGCTCCAGCGTCTTGTCGATGGCGGCCGGGTGCCCGATGTAGGCGATGCGGCCATTGCCGTCGATCAGGAACGCGCACGGGATGCCGTTCTGCTGCGCGGCGCGCATGTAGGCTTCGCTCGTCTTCTGACCGTCGTCCCAGGCGACGGTGTAGGACATGACGTCGCCCTTCTTCTTCACCATGTCCTCGACCTTCTCGAGCGTGTTGCGCGGGTCGGCCGAGGTCACGCTGATGATCGTCAGCTTGTCCGCGTACTTCTTCTGCAGCTCGGTCAGGTGCGGCATGCCCGCGATGCACGGTCCGCACCACGTGGCCCAGAACTCGACCATGTAGGCCTTGCCCTTCTGGAACGCGGGGACGGCGTCGCCCTTGACCCACTTCTCGATCGAGATCGCGGGTGCGGCATCGCCGACGCCGAGCGTTGCGGGCTTCTCTTGCGCCGGTGCTTGCGCCAGAGCGGACGGGATCGGCAGCGCGGTGAACAGCGCGGCACAGACGAGTGCGGTACGGAGAATCATGTCTTCCTCGGATGCTGGGTCGGTCAGGAGTACAGGTCGGAATCGGCTTCCAGGGCCTTCGGCGTGGTCCCGACCGGGACTCGCGGGCCGCCTGTGTGTCAACGCGCAGAGCCTAGCTCAGGCCGCGCCGACGTGCGCGTACGCGTCGTGTCGGTCGGCGTGACGAGGCTTCCGAGTCGCATTCGGAGGGTCCGAACGCGTGCGCGAACCCACCTCGTACACCCGGTTTCCGACCGCGCCGGCTGCCGGTCGCGCCACGCTCGGTCTGCGCTCAGGGTGCGCGCGCCGTCGAGCGCCGCACGAGCAGCGCCGCAGCGCCCAGCAGGGCCAGCGCGATCACGATCTGCACGACGCCGAATTCCGGGTCCGCGTGCTGCGCGCCGGGCTGCTCCAGCAACGCCCGTCCGGCCACGTACACGCCCGCCAATCCCTCTCCGGCGACGAGCCCCGACGCACACAAGATGCCCGACTCGATGTCGAGACGATCCTTGGGTCGCGCTTCGGTCCAACGTCGCAAGCATCCGCCGACGAACACCGCCGCCATCGTCGACAGCGGCAGGTAGATGCCCAGCGCGAACGGCAGCGCCGGCAGTCCCGCCAGCACGCCGACCAGCGCCAGCGACCCGCCCATCAAGAGCAGATCCCAGGGCAGTTGTGCGCCCAGCACGGCCTCGACCATCGTCTTCATCAGGTGCGCTTGCGGCGCGTCGAGCGAACCCGGGCCCACGAAACCCGGGCTGTGGCCGAGCGCGACGACGACCGCCGCGACGACCCAGCACGCGGTGCACGCGGCGAGCAGCTGACCGTACTGCTGCAAGTACGGCGTGCCCTTCACGAGCCAACCCGTCTTCAAGTCCTGCGAGATGTCGCCGGCCTTGCTGGCCGCGACGCACACGACGGTGCCGACCGTCAGCACCGCGGCCTGCGCGGCGACGCCCTTCCAGCCGAGCGCGAGGAAGATGCCCGCGGTGCCGGCCAGCGTCAGCAGCGCCATCGCGCTGGTCGGGTTCGATGACACGCCGATCACGCCAACGAGCCGCGACGACACCGGCACGAAGAGGAATCCGAAGACCGCAACACCGACGGCTGCCGCGATGCGCGCGGTCAGGCTCAATTCCCCGGCGAAAATGCCCGGAACGAGCACGAGCGCCAGCACGAGCGCCACGATACCGCTGACGACCAGCGCCGGCGGGATGTCTCGGTCGGTGCGCTCTCCACTCGACTCGGTCTGGCCGGAACGCAGGCCGCGCAGCACCGCGGCGAGCGAAGCGACCATCGTCGGCGCGGTGCGCACGATGGTGACGAGCCCCGCCGCGGCGACGGCGCCGGCTCCGATGTACAGCAGGAATCGGCCCTTGATCGCCTTGGTGCCGAGGCCGTCCACGCCGACGGCCGACGCATCGAGCAGCCCCGCCGCGTGCGCCTTCGTGACGAGCGGATAGAGAACCAGCGCCGAGATCAGCGCACCCGAGATCATCACCGCCGCGGCGCGGAACCCGACGATGAAGCCTACGGCCATCAGCGCCGGCGCGATCTTCAGCGCGAGAGAACCGTTGGGCAGAAAGCCCGGCTTCCAGTCGACGACCTCGGGGAACCACTGTTGGCCCGTGGTGACGACCTTGATCGCCGCGCCCACGAGCAGGCCGACGAAGATCCACTTGCCGGCCGACGCGCTGCGCTGCGTCGCGTGCAACACCTCGGCGCACGCGCGACCTTCGGGGTACGGCAACTCCGCGTCCGCTTGCACGATGAGCAGCCGCCGCAGCGGCACCATCGCCAGGATGCCGAGCACGCCGCCGGCCATCGCGAGCAACGCGACCTGCCACACAGACGGCGCGAAACCCCATAGGAAGAGCGCCGGAATGGTGAAGATCGTGCCCGACGCGAGCGAGCTCGACGCGCTGCCGATCGTCTGAGACAGGTTCGCTTCGAGCAGCGTTCCTCCACGCGGGAACATCCGGAACGCGGCGGCCGACAGCACCGCGATCGGGATCGAGGTCGAGACGGTCAGGCCCGAAGTCAGGCCGAGGTAGGCGTTCGCCGCGCCGAACAGTGCGCCGAAGACGAGCCCGCAGGCGATGGCCTTGATGGTCCACTCGGCGACGCTGGGTGTTTCGCTCTCGCTCATCGTGCGCGGATGCTACGCGGCCGGGATGCACGATCCAGAGGCTCGTTCCAGACGCTCGATCCCGGTGCCGCGGCGAGAACACGACGAACCTCGGTTTCGGGCTCCCATCTCGATTCACTCCGCAGCGCGACGCCCTAGGCTTTGGACATGGCCATCCCCCAACTACTCCTGTTGTCCCTGGCCCTCGCGCTCCCCCACGACGAGGGTACGGCGTCGCCCAAGAAGCATCCGGCTTGGCACGATCCGTCGCGGTTCATGACTTCGCGGAGCAGTCCGATCCAACTGCCGTTGCCCAACGAGGAGGATGCGTTCTTTTTCGCGATCTTCGGCGACCGTACGGGCGGGCCCGCCGACGGCGTCAAGGTGCTGGCCGACGCGGTGGACGACGTGAACTTGCTCGAACCCGATTTCGTGATGACCGTCGGCGACTTGGTGCAGGGCTACAACGACACGCCCGAGTGGCTGGTCCAGATGCGCGAGTTCAAGGGCATCATGAATCGGCTGCATTCGCCGTGGTTTCCGGTCGTTGGCAACCACGACCTGTACTGGCGCGGCCAGGGCGCGCCGCCGGCGAAGGAGCACGAAGCGGACTACGAGGAACACTTCGGGCCGCTGTGGTACGCGTTCCGGCACAAGAACTCGTGGTTCCTGGCACTGCACTCCGACGAGACGAACCCGCGCACGGGCAAGAAGTCGTTCGACGATCCCGAGACGCAGCGCATGAGCCCGGAACAGTTCGCGTGGCTGCAGGAGACCTTGCAGAAGACGCGCGGCGCCGATCACGTGTTCGTGTTCCTGCACCATCCGCGTTGGTTGCACGGTCAGTACGGCGACGACTGGGACCGCGTGCACGCCGAGTTGGTGAAAGCGGGCAACGTGCACGCCGTGTTCGCCGGCCACATCCACCGCATGCGGTACGACGGCATGCGCGACGGCATCGAGTACTTCACGTTGGCGACCGTCGGCGGCGTGCAGGACGGCTGGGCGCCCGAGGCGGGCTACTTGCACCAGTACCACGTCGTCACCGTGCGCAAGTCGGGCATCGCGGTCGCTTCATTCCCCGTGGGCGCCGCGCAGGATCCGCGCGCGATCACGGGCGCGATCAGCGACGACGTGCGCGCGCTGGCGCAAGCGCTCGAACCGCGCTGGAAAGGGCTCGGCGAGTTCACGCCCGAACAAGGCGTGCAGGGCGCGTGCGAACTGGAGATTCGGAATCCGTCGAAGCAACCGATCGAGGTCACGCTGACGCCCGAGAGCGACGATTCGCGCTGGAATTTCGCGCCCGACCATGTGCACACGCGCATCGCGCCCGGCGCGAGCGAGACGGTGACGCTGCGCCTCGCGCGCGGCGAAGGCTTGCTGGACGCAGCGTTCCGCGAGCCAGCGGTGGCCGTGCAGGTGGACTACCTGGGCGACGGGCTGCGCGTGCCGCTGCCACTGCGTTCGTGGGCGATGCCGCTCGATCTGACGCACTTGCCGCAGCCCGCTCGACCGGCGGACGAGAGCGTGCTGGCGCTGGACGGCGCGAACGATGCACTGCTGGTCGCGCCGGCCGACCTCGACGTCCCCGACGGCCCGTTCACGGTCGAAGGTTGGTTGAACGCGCGCGCGTTCCAGAAGCGCGAGGGCTTCCTGGCCCGCACCGAGAACTCCGAGTTCGGCATCTTCGTCAGCGAGGGCGCGCCGGACTTCAGCGTGCACCTCGGCGGTCGCTACACGACGGCCGATACACGCACGCCGAAGCTGACGCCGAACGTCTGGCACCACGTCGCCGGCGTCTACGACGGAGCCGAAGTGCGTCTCTATGTCGACGGTGTGGTCGTCGCTTCGCGCAAGGGGTCCGGCGTGCGCACGCGCAACCGCCTGCCCTTCGTCGTCGGCGGCGACGTCGGCCAGGACGGCACGGCCAACTCGCTGTTCGACGGCCGGATCGACGAAGTCCGAGTCAGTGACGTCGCGCGCTATGCGGGCGAGCGATTCGCGCCGGCGCGGCGCTTCGAGAACGACGCGCACACGCTGCTGCTGCTGCACATGGACGGATTCGTCGGGCCATGGTCGCCCGACGCGTCCGGACACGCGGCGCACGCGAAGCTAGTCGGAGCGCCGCAACTGACGGCGCCCTGAAGCGCGCAGAAGCGGCCGACTTCCTCCCCTACTTCTTCGCTTTGGCCTTCAACTCGGCCAACAGCGCGTCGACCGCTTCGTCCATCTTCTCGCCGCGCACGTTCTTGAAGCGGATCCGCCCTTCGGCGTCGAGCACGTAGATCGTCGGCCAGCTGGCGACGTTCCAACGCGAGGAAATCGGCCCGCCGGTCCCGCCGCCGTTCCAGAAGGAACGCCACGTGATGTTCTCGGCTTCGAGCGTCTTCTGCAGGGCTTCGCGATCCTTGTCGCTGTTCACGCCGACAATGGCGAAGGGTTCACCGCGCATTCGATCCACGAGCGACCGCTCGTGCGGGTACATGGCCCGGCAAGGGGGTCACCAATGGCCCCAGAAGTCGAGGACGACCACCTTGCCGCGGTAGTCGCTCAGTTTGAACGTCGTGCCGCCGATGTCCTCGGCCTCGATGTCGGGCGCGACCATGCCGATCTGCAAGTGCTCGAGCTCGAACAGCGCACTGTCCGCGCGCGGCCCGAGCAGGATGCCGCGCGGGTCGCGCACCTCCGCGTAGTCCTTCACGATCCGCGACAGGTAACCGACGTACTGCGCTTCGAGTCCACTGGAGCCGAGCTTCAGCGCGTTATCCGCGCGCTCCTTGCCGAGGGACTGCGCCAGGGCTTCCGGCTTGATCTGGCCCGACTCGACGGCACGCACGCCGTCGAGCTCGCTCTTCGTGATGTTGCCCAGCGAACGCAGGCTGCGCCCGCGAACCGTCGCGTCACCGGCCTTCTCGGCCAGCATCTCGAGGAGTTCGCGCGCGCGAACCGTCGTGACCGGGTTCAACCAGTCGGCCAACGCCGCGAGCTCGGGGCTCGCCAGATCCTTCGTGACGAGGTCGTCGAGCCACGTGTACGACAGGTCGGGCTGCACGTTCGCGGCGACGAGCCACACGCGGGTGCGCACTGCGAGTTCGCCGCGCGGATCCCCCTTCATGATCGCTTCGGCCTTGCCGACGAATTCCCCACGTCGGTTCGGCACGGCCTCGGCTTTCTGCTGCGCCATCGCGCCGACCCACGCCTTGTACTCGGCCTGCAGGAGGTCCAGGGCGTCGGCCTTGGTTGCACCGGGCTTCGGCTTCGCGTCGGAGGACTTGCCCGTGGGCTTCTGCGCTTCGGCGGAATACGCGCGGACCAGCGGCTGCGGCGCGATCGCGGCAGGCGCGCTCGCCGAAGCGATGAGTACGAGGAGGGGGGCGATCATGATCGTCCGATTCTAGTCGCTACGGCCTAGTCACGCCTCACCGCAGCGAGAATCGACCGCGTCGCGTGGCTTTTGTTCAGCGTGTAGAAGTGGATTCCGGGCGCGCCACCCTCGAGCAATTTGCGGCACTGACGGATCGCGTGCTCGATCCCCGTCGCCATCACGAGCGCAGGGTCGTCCTTCACGCGGTTCAGGCGCGCTTGTAATTCGTCCGGGATCGCCGCGCCGCACAGCTTCGTGAAGCGCTCGACCTGCGCGACGTTCGTGATCGGCATGATCCCGGGCACGATCGGCACGCGAATACCCGCGGCGCGTGCGCGGCGCACGAAATCGAAGTAGCGCTCATTGTCGAAGAAGAGCTGCGTGATGAGGACCTGGGCACCCGCGTCGACCTTGGCCTTCGTGTGCGCCATGTCGAGCGCCTGATCCTGCGTCTCGACGTGGCACTCGGGATAGCACGCCGCGCCGATCGAAACCGGCCAGCGCTCGTGCAACATCTCGATCAGTTCGCGCGCGTACACGAGCTCGCCCGCCTCGAGCGGCGGTCCGTCCTTCGGCTGGTCTCCGCGCAGCGCGAGCACGTTCTCGACGCCCGCATCGATCAGGCGATCCATGATCGACGCGATCTCCGCGCGCGTCGTGCCCAGGCACGTCAGGTGCGCCATCGTGTGTACGCCGACGTCACGCTGGAGCTTCGTCACGACGTCGATCGTGCGATCGCGCGTGCTGCCGCCCGCGCCGTACGTCACCGAGACGTAATCGGGCTTCCACACCTCCTGCAGATCCGCGACGGTGTTCAGCAGCGCGCGCGCGCCCTCATCCGTCTTGGGCGGGAAGAACTCGAAGCTGAAAACAGGCCATCCGCGGCCGTGCAGATCGCGAACCTTCAAACGGCCTCCCGGATCGCTTCGAACTTCGCGCGGAACGCGGCGGGCAGCTCGATGCTCTTCATCGACTTCAGATCGGTGCACACCGTGGTCATGCGTGCGTCCACGCACACTTCGCCGCGCAGGCGGAACACGTAGCGCAGCCCGATCGACGAGCGTCCGAGGTGCGTGCACGTCACAGAAACCTCGGATCGGTCGCCGAAGCGCAGCGGCGCGAGGAAATCGACCTCGCTGTGCACGAGCGGGAACCCGATGCGGTCGTCGAGCAGCATCTTGTAGTAGCGCACGCCCACGTGGTGCTCCCACAGCTCCTCGTAGACCTCGTGCACGTAGTCGAAGATGCGCGGGTAGTACGCGATCCCGGCCGGATCGACGTGACCGAAGCGCACTTGGATCGTCGTGGTGAAAGGCGACATCGCGGGAGCGGACATCCGGTTCAGGATACTGCGCCCGCGCGGTCGAAGAGGTGCGGCCACGCGTCGCGCGCCGTGTCGAACGCAATGGCGCCGAGCGCATCGATCAGCTCACGACCTTCGTCCGCCGTGGCCGCCGCAGGATCGCCGCAGTAGGCGTCGTTCGCGCCCGCGTCCTGGAACGTCCTGACTCCGGCCTTCATCTTCGCGATCAGGTCGATCTCGACCACGGGGAGCTTCCCGCGCTCGCCCTCGCGCACAGCGGTTGGATCTGCGGCCAGCACGAGGCTCGATTCGTAGCGGCCCGCATGGCAGTCGCCGCTCTGGAACTCGGCGCCGAGGCGCGCGGCGTTCTTGCGGCGCGTGACATCGGCCAGGATCGCGTGCGCCTTGCGATGACCACGCTGCGCATGGTCGAGCAGCACGCCGCGCAGCACGTCAACGTGCGCCGGCTCGAGGTGTCCGTTCACGATCAGGACGTGTTCGATGCCCTGGAGTTCGAGCGCGACGATCACGTCCTCGACCAGCGCCCACAGCGTACCCGGCTGCAGCGAGATGCGGCCGGCGAAGCCACGCGTGTACTCGGTCAACCCGAACGGGATCGCCGGGATGACGAACGCGGCGACCGCGTGCTGCTCGAACAGCTCGGCCGCCTTGCGCGCCATCGACACGGCGATCGTGATGTCGGTGTCGAGCGGCAGGTGCGGACCATGCGGCTCCGTCGACCCCACCGGCAAGATCGCCACGGTGCGCGGACCGAACGCAGCGCGCGCCTCGTGCCAGGTCATCTTCGCCAAGTCGCTCATCGCCTGCACGATAGCAGCGCAACGCGTCGGATCCTCGTGTGCGGATCGGGCGCGGATCAGACGAGGAACGCGACGACCGCGCCGACCGCCGCGACGACGATCGTGGCCGGCAGAACGAGCGCCTTGAGGGGCTTGGACCCGGCAACGCTCGCGATTCCGCCCTTGACGAGCGTGTTCGAGACGATCGCCAGGACCACGGCGCGACCCGCGGTCTGCGCGAGCCCGGGGTCGCGCGAGGTCAGTTCGGACATCGACAACGTGATCGCGTCGACATCGGTCAAGCCGCCCAGGGTGCCGGCCAGGTAAAGACCGGCCTCGCCCAGCCAGACCTCTGCTCCGCGCGCCAGCACGGAGACGACGGCGAAGAGCAGTGCGAAGCGCACGGCTTTCGAGAGCTCGAACGGGTTCACTTCCTCGGCGAGTTCCGCGGACGACTCCGCACGATTCGCGCGACGCGATCGGCGCCACACCCAGGCCAGTACGACGAGGCTCGCGGCGGCCATCGCCGCGAGCGCGGGCCAACTCGCCTGCAGCGTCGCGACGCTGACGACGGCCAGGACGACCGCCACGCGCACCAGCATGACCAGCGACGCCAGTAGAATCGCGACGGCGAACGACGCCGAGTGCGCGGACTCCTGACGGCTGCGCTTCGTGAACGTCAGCGTGGTCGCCGTGCTCGACACGAGCCCGCCCAAGAGGCCCGTCAGGCCGATGCCATGCTCGCGACCGACGGTCTTGACCAGGATCCAGCTGCCGAAATCGATGCCGCTGATCAGCACGACCATCAGCCAGATCCGGTACGGGTTCAGCGCGTCGAACGGCGGCGGGCCGAACGTGCGGTTGGGCACGAGCGGCAGCACGATCAGCGTCACGATCGCGAACTGGACCGTCGCGGACACGTCCTGGGTGGACAGCTTGCGCGTGATGGCGTGCAGCCAGTCCTTCAACACGAGCACGAGCATCACGGCGACAGCGACGGCGCTCGCGATGCGAAACTCGCCGCGGGCGCACACGATGCCCAGCACGAACGTCAGGATCGCCGTGACTTCGGTCGTGATGCCCACGTGACCGCTGCGCGCCGTGACGACGTGCGAGGCGACCGCCAATGCCGCGACGGACGCGAACGCCGTGGGCAGAATCCAGACGAGGCCGAACGTGTCGCCGGCCCAGGCAGAGATCGCGCCTGTCAGCGAAATCAGCGCGAAGGTTCGGATACCGGCGAAGCGCGCCTCGGAGTCTTTCGTGCGCTCGCGCTCGAGACCGAGCAGGATGCCGAGGGCCAGCGCCACGGCGAACCGCAGCAGCAGTTCGGCACTCGGGCCGAACAATTCGGCCGATTCAGCGGGCGTCTGGTCCATCGTCACCACACCTGCGCGCTCCGGGCGCGGTCCGTCGGCTGGCCCTCGTGTCGGCGCTCACACGGGCACGATAGCAGAGTGCCCGTCGCAGCAACCCGCGAGCCCTCAGCGCTGGCGTGCGTCGAGTTCGCCCTTCAGAACCTTGCGCGCCACCTTGCCGCGATCGTTCTTCGGCAGGCTGTCGCGCCACTCGAACCAGCGCGGGTACTTGTGCGGCGCGATGTGCGCCTTCGCGTGCGCTTTCAACGCGGCCGCCGTTTCGTCGCAGCCCTTCCAGTCGGGCTTCAACACGACGAACGCGAGCGGCTTCACGAGCTGCTGCTCGTCCTCCGCGCCGATCACGCACACCTCGGCGACGGCGGGATGTTCCAGCAAGCAGTTCTCGATCTCGAGCGGCGACACCCAGATCCCCGACACCTTGAGCAAGTCGTCGTCGCGGCCTTCGTACCAGAAGCGTCCCTCGGGATCGCGGCGGAAGATGTCGGCCGTCGTGCACGTGTCCCCCTGGAACGTCGCCGTCGACTTCGCGCGATCGCCCCAATAGCAGATCGCCGTCGAACCGCCGCGGATGCGCATGCGACCCGGTTCGCCATCGGCGACGAGCGCGCCGTCGGGCCCCACGATGTCGGCCGTGTAGCCGCGCACCAGTCGACCGAGGCTGCCCGGCGTCACGTCGCCGAAGCGGCTCGTGACGTAGATGTGGAACATCTCGGCCGACCCGATTCCGTCGAGGATTTCGACGTTCGTGCGCGCTTTCCACTCCTGGTAGAGCGCGGGCGGCAACGCTTCGCCGGCGGACAGGCACACGCGCAGGCTCGAGAGATCGGCCGCTTCCATCCGCGGCGAGCGCAGCATCGCGTTGATCATCGTCGGCACGCTCGTCAGCAGCGTCGGCCGGTGCTGCGCGATCAAGTCGAACAGGACGTCCGCGGTCGCGCGCTCGGGGAACAGCACCGCGCTACCGCCGAAGCGGAACGGGAACATCAGGTTCGTGCCGGTCGCGTAGCCGAAGAAGAGCTTGGGCACGGACAGACAGATGTCGTCCGCGCAGTAGCCCACGACCTCGTCGGCGTAGACCTGTGCGTTGAAAGCGAAGTCGGCATGCACGTGCACGCAGGCCTTCGGCGTGCCCGTCGAGCCCGACGTGAAGAGCCAACCGGCCAGGTCATCGGGACCCGTGGGCTCCATCTCGGCCGCGACGGAGTTCGGATCCTCGGCAGCGAGCGCTTCCTCGAACGCCGTGAATCCGCCGGCGTCGGGGCCGACGACGAGCGTGTCGCGACACAGGCGCGACGCGCGGATCGCCGGCCCGATTTCGGGCAAGACGTCCGAGTGGGTGATGACGACGCGCGCCTTCGTGTAGTCGAGGTACTCGGCGTACGCGTCCGTCTTGAGCAGCGGGTTCACCATCGCGAACACTCCGCCAGCGCGCAGGATGCCGAACCAGGCGTCCGCGAACTCGAGCACGTCCGGCAGCACGATCAGCACGCGCTCCTCGGGACGAACACCGGCACGACGCAGCACGGCGGCGAGACGGCGCGCACGCTCGGAGACCTTGGCGTAGGTGCGCGTCCGGTCACCTTCCCGCAACGCAACCTTGTTCGCACGCCCCTCGCGCAGGTTGCGATCGAGGAAGTCGTCGCACAGGTTGAACGTCTCGGGAAACGGCGGGACGGCGTCGCGGAAAGCCATGGTTCACACCGCAGGCAGGAGGACCGTCGCGCCGACCGTGCGGCGCGCTTCGAGTTCGCGGTGAGCGCGCGCGGCGTCGCGCAGCGGATGCCGCGCTTCGACCGGGCAGCGCAACATGCCGTTCGCGAGCAGCGTGAACAGCTCGTCCGCTGCGCCCAGGAGTTCGGGCCGCGTGGACGTGTATCCGAAGAGGGACGGACGCGTGATCGTCCCCGACGTCTTGGCGAGTCGCAGCAGGTCGAAGGGCGGCACGACACCTGACGACTGGCCGAACGCGACGAGCATGCCGCGCAGCGCCAAGCACTCCAGCGAACGATCGAACGTGTCCTTGCCGATCGAGTCGTAGACGACGTCGCAACCGCGCCCCTTCGTCAGTTCGCGCACGCGCTCGGCGAAATCGACCTCGCTGGTGACGATCGGTTCGTGGCAGCCGAACTTGCGCGCGCGCTCAGCCTTCGCGCGCGTGGACACCGTGCCGATGACACGCGCACCCAGCTTCGCAGCCCACTGACACACCAGCGTCCCGACGCCTCCGGATGCAGCGTGGATCAGGATCGTGTGTCCCTCTTCGACGTGAAAGGTGCGCCGCAGCAAGTAGTGCGCGGTCAACCCCTTCAACATCGCCGCGGCCGCGACCTCGTCGGACAGTTCGTGCGGCAGCTTCACGCACAACGCCGCGTCGAGGTTGCGCCGCTCGCTGTACGCACCCCCGGGCGCCGTCGCGTAGGCGATGCGGTCCCCGACCGCGAGTCCCTCCGTGTCCGGACCGAGCGCTTCGACGACCCCAGCGGCCTCGAGCCCCGGCACGTACGGCCAGCGCGGCGGTTGATACAGCCCGGTGCGCTGGTACACGTCGATGTAGTTGACGCCGACCGCGGTGTGCCGGATGCGCGCTTCACCCGCGGCCGGCGCGGGCAGATCCACGGGGCCGAAGGCGAGCACTTCGGGGCCGCCCGCTCGCTCGGCGACGATCGCGTTCGTGCGCTCCATCGCTCGCGGGCTCAGGCCTTCAGGGCCGCTAGCGCCGCGCGGAACGGGGCGACGTCGCCGTAGCGTTCGCGTCGGTCCGCCATGAGCCCGCCGCGGATCGCGACTTCGAGCGCCTCGGGAACCGACGCCTTCGGCGCGCGCGTCTTCATCGTCGGCGGCGCCTTCTGCAGCTTCTCTTGGAACACCTCGAGGAAGCTCTTGCCCTTCCAAGGCAGCACGCCGGTGGCGAGTTCGTACAGGACGCACGCGAGGTTGTAGACGTCCGACTGTTCGTCGGGCGAATCGCCGCCGAACTGCTCGACCGGCGCGTAGAACGGCGTGCCGATCAGCGCCGTCTTGTCGCCCAGGTGCTTCGCGCTCCACAGTGCGGCGGTGATGCCTCCATCGATGAGCTCGACGTGGCCCTTGCCGTCGCGCACACGGATCGTATTGGGCTTGACGTCGCCGTGCACCAGGCTCGCGGTGTGGATCGCGCCCAGCCCGTCGAGCAGTTCGATGCCGATCTTCACGACGTCGGCGGCCGGGAGCGCACCCTTCTCCTTCAAGAGATCGCGCAGCGAATGCGCGGGCGGGAGGTCGGTGACCACCAAGATGGACCCGTCCTCGAGGCCGACGACGGAGTGCGAACGCAGCACGGCGCGCGAGTTCACCTGCGTCCAGCGCTCCATCGCGTGCGCAAAGTCCTTGGCTTGGTCCGCGCCCTCGAACAACGACGCGGGGAAGACCTGCAGTTCGCGCTCGCCCTTCTCCGCGCGCTCGCCCGACCCATCTAGGTCTTCGACGACGAACGTCGTGGACATCCCGTCGCGACGGTTCGACCGCACGATCTTGTAGCGGTCGAGGACGAGCTTGCCGGGGATGAGATCGAAGAAGGAGAGGGACTTCGTGGGCATGGCAATGTGCAGGCTACCCCCTGCGCACGTTCCCTGTCGATCCGACGCGGACTTCGGGCATCTGCGGACTGAGCAGCGTGTCATTCGTCCGACGGCCTTGCGAACGAAGGTGAAACATCGTCCGTCTCGGTGCAACGCAAGACGTCGCCGGGTCGAGACGACCCGGAATTCGCGCCTACGAACGCTTGGAACTCGGCATTCCGTCCTTGCTGCGGTTCAGCAATCCCGCGCGGTTCTAAAGCAGCAATCGGGACCGCAGTGCGGAATGCAAGTGTTGCTCGTCGCGTCAACGCACGCTGATGATCCGACCTGTCGAGGGAATCAGGTCGGAGTATCCCGTTGGCGTCGCGACCTTCGATTCGACGACCCACAGCGAATAGTACCCAGGCGGACCGAGGCTCTCGTGTGGCCGATTCACGGTGATCGTTACGCTTGTGCTCGGCGTGTACGGCCCGGGAGACGTGAAGTCGAGCTCGATGTAGCGCTGGTCGTAGTCTTGGTGGTGCGTGACCGCGCCAGGTCGCAACAGGACGATCTTCTCGACGTGATCGTGGTAGAGAGTGGCGTCGATCGTGAACGTGCCAGCAGTTGGAGCAAAGTCGATGCGCCCGGGCGCGGCATCGATCACGGGTCTGGTGCCGTTGAACAAGTAGTGCGGCGAGTACACTTCGCCCGTGTGCTCCGAATCCGGATTTCCGGGACGTTGGTGACCGCCCATCACGAGAACGCGGCCGTCGAGGAGGAGCAGTGCGACCGCATGGTAGAGACGGGGTGTCGTCGTTGGAGCGAGCGCGTGCGTCAGCCCAGGGAAGGTCGGCGAGGCTCCAGGTTCGTAGAGCTCAGGCGTCAGGACCCAAGAGGCCGAGCCGCTGATCGCGCTATCGCGCCCACCCACGAGGAACACAGTGCCCGTGGGCAGCACGACCGCATTGTGCTGGACTCGCGGACGGAGTAGCGGAGTGCGGTTAGCCCATGTGCCGGCCTGAGGTTGGTTCCCGGAGAACGTGAACTCTTGAACGCTCGCAAACGCAGTGGCCGGAGTTCCGGAGAGGGGATCGGCCGGGATAGCCCCGGCGAAGGCAAACACCCGGTTTTTCGCGCTCAACATGTGGAGGACGACAGAAGGAGCATAGAAGCGCTCTGGCGGGCCACCGGGAGTTTGAGGAGGGCCGGAGTTCGGCCCACCCGCGAGTTCCCAGCATCCGTGTGTCGCAGCATTGGCGGGAGGCGGCTTGATCACCCACGAGCTTCCCTGAGGATTGGGCGGACTGGAAGGGGCAGCCGTGTCCACGTCGAAGGCTGTGAAGATTTGCCCCTGCAGTAAAACCCCGCCCAAGACATCGTCGCCCAGCTGAAGCGCGCGTGGAAACGAATCAAAGCGCACGTCACCGGGCGGATGGGTGGGCGATATCTGATAGGTCTCCGTTGCCCCAGTGACGGTTTGAGAACCCGTTCCAACCGGGGCATCCAAAGTCTGCTGCAGCGGATTCACCGTCGTCGAAGGGGTGATGGCCGGGTCGAGCAACTGCCATAGTTCATTGCCAACGTTGGTCACGGTCGGTGGGCCACCGAGCACGATTTGGGATCCACCGGCGGTGGGCTGAGCCCAGCAGTTCGAACCGAAACCCCGCCGATCAAGCGAAATGACGGTCGGGTAGTACCGCGGAATGCTCAGCAAGAAGGGCACGGACCAAGGAGCGTTCTTGATGATGGGAGTCGGACAGGGAACGGCAGGCGGAGAGAGCGGATAGATGGTCACGCCGAGCAGCCGCGGATCGAACCGATACGTTTCGCTCGGCGCTGTGGGCCCTCCAGCAGGAAATCCTCCCGCCACGGTGAGGCGCCCATTCAGGTCCCACGAAAGTCCGGCGCAGAAGATGTCGCTGGCAAGGTCTTGCTGGTTCTTCAGCAGTTGACTGGGATTCGTGGGGTTGAAGAACCAAGTCTCCGTCGTGGTGCCTGCGGTGCAACTCGTCGGCGAGATCCGACTGCGGCGCCAATTCAGCACATGACCCGCGTAGGGCCCCACTGGGATGAGCGCAGCGGCCGAGATTTCGATGTACTCGGATCCAGCCGCGCAGTTGTTCGGATCGAGCTGGCAGGACCAGTCGTACACGCTGGACCACGAACCGAGCTGGGAAGTCTGCGCTTCGGCAGGGGAGAACAAGCTCGCCGACGTGAGCAGGACAAAACCGGACCGAAGAAGCACGCGACCTACATGAGTGAGCATGGGAACCTCCGCGGGCTACTGAGCGGGAGACTTGACCGCTGAGGCCTCAGCAGGCCAGATACTGAGGCCGTTCACGAGTCTCCTTCCGCTCACGCGATCGCACAAGAGTGTTTCACGACTTCGCGCACAGATTCACAGTACTGGGACGGCGCGAATCGTTGAACGTGGATACACTTTAACGCAGGAGGTCCTTCCATGGATCGAGCTTCGATTCGGTCGCTCCGCGTTGGCATGAGCTGGGTCGCCCCTGCGGCGCTCCTGATGGTCGTATCCGTTACTGCGGCGGCCCAACAGCCACGCACTGCTCGGGCGACTCACGGTCATGCGTTCGTAGAGAACTTGGGCCAGTGGCCGTCGCACATCGCGTTCGCCTCGCGAACGAACTCAGGCCATGTGACGGCCAGTCGCGAGGGCATCGGCTTGCACGCCGTGGTGGAGCGCGGGGACGAGGTCGTCGCGTCGGGTGTGTTCCTGCGCTTCGAGGGCGCTGACCTGGACAACGGCGTGAACGCGCAGCTCGAACTCGACGGTGTGTACAGCTACTTCCGCGGCAACGACCCCGCGCAGTGGGTTCGCGGCGCGCGCTCCTTCGCCGGCGTGCGCTGGCCGGAAGTTCACCCGGGCGTCGACGTCGTGTTGCGCAGCGAAGGCGGTGCGCTCGAGTACGACTTGATCCTCGCGCCGCGCGCCGACCTGCCGCGGCTCGTCCTGCGCTGCGAGGGAGCTACGGGTGCGCGCGTCACGGAGTCGGGCGACTTGGTGCTCGAGACTCCCCTTGGCGAACTGCGCCAACAACTGGGACAGACATGGCAGGATGCAGGCGGCGCTCGAGAAAAGTTGCTTGCGCGCTTTGTCGTGCTGGGCCAGGACCGGTTCGGTTTCGAAGTACCGGCTTGGGATCGCGCATTGGCGCTGACGATCGACCCCGGCCTTGAATGGTCAACGTACCTGGGCAGCGCGCAGCCGGGGACGAACGATCTGGGGTACGGCGTGGCTGCGGGTCCGGGAGGCACCGTGACGTTGGTTGGCGTCACGGGCTGGATCGATTTCCCGAACACGCCGACCAGCTATCAGAATTCTCACCCGCGCAATACGGTTGGTGATTGGTTCGTGACGCGATTAGATTCGGCATCAGGTGCGATCATATTTTCTTCTCTAATCGGCAGTTACTCAGATGATCGGGCGTTCGCCGTCGGTGTAGACACTGCCGGTCGCACGGTGGTCACAGGGACAGCGCGCGGCGAAGACTTCCCAACGACGACGGGAGCGTTTCAGACTTTCCCGATTCCAATGGACGGCAGCCGTGGGATCGTATTGCGCCTGAGTCCAATGGGCACCGACCTCGAATATTCGACGTACATCCAAGGCACGAGCAACGAAGGCATCCACGCTTACGACGACTTCTTTCCAAGCGCTGTCGTCATCGATGAATCGACGGGCGCGGTGATCGTCGTGGGCACGGGAGACGGCCTACTGCCCACGACGCCCGGAGCTTTTGACCCGGTTGGAGACGGCGTCTTCTGGCCGAGCGGATACATAGCGCGCATCGATCCGACAGGCAGCTTCCTGGAATGGGCGACCTTTCTGGGCGGCACCCGCGCCGACTATATCTATGCCGTGGCACTGGACTCAGAGTGCCGCGTTGCAGTGACGGGCCGCACGGACTCGCGCGACTTTCCCATCACACCCGGGGTCTTCCAGCCCGAGTACAGTTCGCTCCCCCCGACGATGGGTGCACCGAGTTTGATGAGCTTCCTCACGGTCTTCGAGCCGAGCGGATCCAGCCTTGCGCACTCCACGTACTTCGGCGCGCAGGGCCATATCGACTTCACCAATGCCCGCGCACTTGCGGCCCACCCCGATGGTGGCTGGGTCATGGCAGGCGGCACGGGAAGTTCGAGCGGCGAGGGCGCGATAGCTTTCTTCACGACTCCCGGCGCATATCAAGAAAACCCTGGCGGTGAGGGCGATGGCTTTGTGGTGCGGTTCGACGAGGCACTGACCTATCCTCGTTTCTCGACCTTCCTCGGGGGCCCCGGAGCGGAGCACATCCGAGCGATTGCAATCGACCACTCCGGCGTTCTCAGCCTCAGCGGCAACTGTTTTTCCGGCTTCCCCACCACGGCGGGCGCAGCGCAACTCACGAATGCCGGCATCACAGATGCTTTCGCAGCACGTTTGAGCCCCGACGGAAGTCGACTGTTGTATTCGAGCGTTCTCGGGGGCGGCGACTACGACATGGGTGAGGCCATCACCGTCCAGCCCGACGGAGTCACGACGGTCGTCGGCACTACGCTGTCCTACGATTACCCCACGACGGCCAACGCGCTCTATCCCGATTACCAAGGCGGTCAGAGCGAAGTCTTCGCCACGACGCTCGACATGATGCCGACCGGTGTCGCGCCCTTCGGCCGATCCACTCCTTCGTGCCTCGGGCCCGTGCAACTCGGCGTGTTGTCCGAACCGCGAGCAGGCGCAGGCGACTTCGGTTTCTACGTGTCGCAAGCGGCGCCGAGTTCTCACGGCTGGCTGGCGCTGGGGGTGCGCGGCGGAATGCATCTCCTGGGCGGCGCGCAATTCCTACTGGACCCCACCCATCGCCTGCTGCGGCGCGGGTTCGTGACGGACAGCGATGGCTTCGCGGTGATCCCGTTGGCACTGAGCGGTGTCGGCATCGGAACGCGCCTCGACGCGCAAGTGCTGGTGCGTCGCACGGCGGCTTGCCCCGGCGCGGCGCGACTCGCGAGCTCCAACGGGCTGCGTGTGGACGTCCACTGAACTCGGTTCAGTAACAAAATTAGCTGAACAAGCCCATTTCGATTGCCACGCCCAGTCGCCCTTCGCGCGGTCGGGTCCCTGGTAGTCTGGAGGCATGTTCACGCCCGTGCTGCTCCTCGTCACTGCGTTCTGCGCGCGATCGGGAGACGCAGCCGCGGCTCCTGTCGATTCTCTCCGGTTCAACGTCCGCCTGGATCCGAGCGTGCGCGCGACACCGGCGGAGGGTCGGCTGCTGGTGTGCCTGGTACGCGCGGAATCGAAGGTTGGATCGCGCAGTGAACCGGCGGATGCGCCGTTTTTCCGCGACCCGCAGCCGATTTACGGCGTCGACGTGCGCCTCGAGCCGGGCGCCGGCACGGATCTCGGCGACACGGCCGCGTTCTTTCCCGTGGTGCCCTCGGCATTGCCCGCCGGCAAGTACCGCGCGCAAGCACGCTTCGATCTCGTGCACAGCAGCAGCGAGTGGCGCCGCGAGGAGGGCAACCTCTACTCGCACGTCGTGGAGTTCGAGATCCCCGGCACGACCGTCGTCGAGCTCGCGCTCGACCAAGTCGTCCACGTCGAGCCGCCGCGCACGGTGAAAGGTGTCGAGTGGTTCGAGGTGCGCTCCGACCTGCTCTCGAAGTTTCGCGGTCATGAGGTCGTGATGCACGCCGGCATCGCGCTACCGGTCGACTACGATCAGAAGCGCAAATACGCCGCGATCTATGAGATCCCCGGCTTCGGCGGCGACCACCGCGAAGTCGGCGCGCAGATGCGGCGCGACAAGGACCCGACGTCGGCCAAAGCCGTGCTGGCCCGCGAGACTTTTCGCATCGTGCTGGATCCCGAAGGGCCGAACGGGCACACGCTGTTCGCCGACTCCGCGAACAACGGACCGTGCGGCGCGGCCCTCGTGCGCGAGCTGATTCCCGCGCTCGAACGCCGCTACCCGCTGGTCGCGCAGCCTTCGGCGCGGCTCTTGCGCGGACATTCATCGGGCGGCTGGTCGTCGCTGTGGCTCGCGCTGAACTACCCCGACGTCTTCGGAGCGACGTGGTCGAGCGCGCCGGACCCCGTCGATTTTCGCCGTTTCCAGCGTATCGACATCTACGGCGGCACGAACTTCTACGCGCAGGACGGCGTCGAGATCCCGAGCTACCGCTCGGGCGGCGAAGTGCTCATGACCACGCGTCAGGAGAACCGTGTGGAGGAAGTGCTCGGTCCCGAGAACACGTCCGCGCAGCAGTGGGATTCGTGGTTCGCCGCGTTCGGGCCGCGCGATGCGCACGGACACCCGGCCGCGCTCTACGACCCCGCCACGGGCGTCATCGACCCCGCGATCGCGGCGCGGTACCAGAACTTCGACGTCGGCGCCCTCCTGCGCAGCGATCGCGAGCGCTACACGCCGATCCTGCGCCAGAACGTGCACCTCGTCGTAGGCGGCGCGGACAGCTTCTACCTGAACGAAGCCGTCGAACTGCTCGCGCACGACCTCGCAGCGACACCCGCACAGGCCAGGGCCGGCGGGTCGATCACGATCGTGCCCGACCTCGACCACGGCACGATCTTCAACAGCGCAGCGATGCGCGCCCAACCCGACGAGATGCTCGCCCACCTGCGCGCGCACAGCCACGTCCGCTGAATGTGGGATGAACGAGCCAGGCTCGTTCATCCCACATTCAGTAGGAGCTCTTGGCGCTGACGTGATCGCGCCAAGTGCGCTGCTCGCGCAGCTCGACGAGCGCCTCCACGAACTCGTCCATCTCGTCTTCGAGCGTGTAGAGGTGCGGGCTGACGCGGATTCCGGCGCCGGGCCGGTGGTCGACGAGGATTCCGCGCGATTCGAGCGCCTTCACGAACGCGGGCCCGTTCTCGTCGGCGGCCAGACCCACGGTGATCGTGCCGCCGCGTCGCGCCGGATCGGTCGGTCCGTGGATGTGGAAACCCTGCTCGAGCAGCCCGCTGCGCAGACGCGTGGTGAGTGACTGCGACCAGCGGCGCACGTTCTCGACGCCGCATTCGAGCAGGATTTCGTACCCCGCGGTCGCGCAGGTGAAGGCCGCGACGGAGGGCGAACCGTGCAGCATCCGGCGGATCCCGGCCGCATAGCGCTGCGGTCCGGGTTCGAACGCGAACGGCGCGGCGTGACCGGCCCAGCCGGTCATCATCGTCTCGAGGGTCGGCAGCAGGTCGGGCCGCACGTACAGGTATCCGGCGCCGGGACCGCCACACAGCCACTTCACCGATCCGCCGCAGACGAAGTCGACGCCCAGCGCGGTCACGTCGACCGGCACGGTCCCCAGCGACTGGTACGTGTCGAGCACGACCTTCGCACCGACTTCCTTCGCGCGTGCGCAGATCGCTGCCGCGTCCTGGAGGAAATTGCTCTTGTAGGTGACGTGGCTGATCGGGACGACCAGGGTCTCCTCGTCGATGGCCTCGAGCAGACGCGCGGTGTCGACGTTCACACCGTCGCTGGGGACGGTCTCGATGCGCGCCCCGTACTTCTTGAATGCTTCCCAGACGTACATCACGGTCGGGAAGTTCTGGTCGGTGTAGACGACCTTATTGCGTCGCCCGGTGAAGTCGAACGTGCTGGCGAGCGAGGCCTGGATGACCGACACGTTTTGGTGCATCACGACGGACTCGGCCGGCGCGTTCATGATCTTCGCCAGCACGTTTCCCGCCGTGACGGGTATGTCCCACCAGCCCTCGCCCCAGGCGCGCACGCCACGGGTCGCCCACTGGTCGAGGAAGTCGGCCATCTTGTCCCGCGCGCGCGCCGGCATCGCGCCCAGGCTGTGGTTCACCAAGTACGTCGTGTCCTCGACGATCGGAAACTGAGCACGCCAGCGTTCGGGGTCGTGCTCCAGGCCTCGGTCAACTCGTTCGGACGCCATGTTTCGTTCCTTCGGGCGCGAGATCGATGCCCAGTGTCTTCACGTCGGGGAGCGCCAGTTGGAAGCTCTCGCACCACGGGCGCACTTCGCCCAGGAACTGCGCTACGAGCTGAGCGATGCGCGTGGATCGCAATCCCAGCTCGAAACTGCGCTGATCCCCTTGCGTGCCCGGGCGGCCGAACGCGACGAGCGCGATCGCCAACCAGCGGTTCACGAACTGCTGCGCGGTCGCTCGATTGCCCGCCTCGGCGCAGAAATCGGCCAGCTGCATCTCCAGCATGCGCGTGCCGGGATGCTCCTGGTCGTGGATGCGGCGCGCGATCGAGGCCATGCCGGTGCTGCGGCTCCCGAGGTAGGCCGCGGCGACCAGCCGCTCGGCGCGACCGACGAGCGACAGGCACACAGCCAGCTCGAGCCGTGAATACGGGTACGGGATGCGATCCATCGAATCGCGCACGGCCATCGCGAGGCCGCCGCCGTCGAGCTCGCCGTAGAGGCGCTCGACCTGCCGCAAAATCTCGAGACCCGCTTCCAGATCGCGCACGACCAGCGACTTCTCCGCCACATCGATGACGTACTTCAGTCCGTGGCCGCGGATGTTCGCCACCATCATCTGCCGGTACGCCGTGCGCTCGACAATGCGCCGCAACAGGCCCTTCGCTTCCTCGTCGAGGACGTTGCTCACGGGGCCTTACCCGTCAGTTGGTCGTCGGGGATGACGAGGCGCGCGACGGGCACACCGCCCAGGATGTGCGACTGGATGATCTCATCCACGTCTGCGGTCGTCACGCCGCCGTACCAGACCTGCTCGGGGTACACGACGACCGTGCAGCCGTGTTCGCATTGGTCGAGGCAGCCCGCCTTGTTCGGGCGCACGACGCGCTTCAAACCGGCGTCGTGCAGCTTCTTCTTGAACTCGCCGAGCACGTCGGCGGCGCCCTTCGACGAGCAGTCGCCGCGCTTGTCGTCGGGGCTGCGCTCGTTCGTGCAGACGAAGAGGTGACGTTGGAACTTGGCCATCGGGCGCAGAGATTACCCGAGGACTTCGCGTGCGAGGACGAGCTTCTGGATCTCGCTGGTCCCCTCGTAGATACGCAGCGCGCGGACGTCGCGGTAGATGCGCTCGACGACCGTGCCGCGCTTCACGCCCAGCCCGCCGTGCAACTGGACCGCGCGGTCGCAGATCCAACCGGCCGTCTCCGTCGCGTAGAGCTTCGCGCGCGCGACCGCCGCCGTCGCCGCGGCGCCGGTGTCGACCGCGTGCGCGGCCTCGTCGGTCAGGAGCTGCGCCGCGCGCAGACGCACGTCCATCTCGGCGACGTCGAAACGCAGCGCCTGGAAATTCGCCAGCGGCCGACCGAACTGCTGGCGCGCCTTCAGGTGCGCGACGCTCTCGTGCAGCGCGCGCCGCGCGAGACCGTTCGCGCAGGCCGCGACCGACGCCCGAAACCGCCCGAGCGTCGCCAGCGCGAGCTCCTGGCCCTGACCGACT
Organism: Planctomycetota bacterium; assembly: GCA_038318285.1. GTDB lineage: Bacteria > Planctomycetota > UBA1135 > UBA1135 > JAEUHZ01. Next base: position 26,616 of record JBBQCC010000009.1, read on the forward strand.
TCGCCCAAGCGGCGCGCGTCGGCGACTTCGACGTCCTCGAAGTGAACGTCGCCGATCGGATGCGGGCCGATGACTTCGAAGCGCTCGATCCGCAGGCCCTTCGAAGCGCCGGGCACGCTGAACATCGTCAGCCCGCCGCGCGAACCGGGATCCCCCGATGTGCGCGCCAGCACGCTGTAGTGGTCAGCGATGCCCGCGTTCGAGATGAACGTCTTGTGACCGCGGATGCGCCAGCTCGAACCGTGCTTCTCCGCACGTGTTGCCACGTCGTCCACGCTGGAGCCGGCATTCGGTTCCGTCAGCGCGAACGCGCCCACGAGCGTCGCGTTCGCGAGCTTCGGCAGCACGTCGGCGCGCAGCTCGGCGGACCCGCCGCGCACGACGGCGTACGCGCTCAAGCCCTGCATGACGAGCATCACGTCGAGCATCGCGGAGTGCCACGCCAGCTCGTCGCGCAGCGCACACAACGCGCGCGCCGAGACGTCGTCGGCCGCGCACAGCCCGCGCGTGTCCGCTCCTCCGTCGCGGTACGGCACCGTCCAACGGGTGAGGCCCGCGCCGGCGAGTGCGCGCAGCGCCGTGCGCGCCGCTTCGTCCTCGCCCAGTCCTTCGAGCCCGGGCGCGTTCACCTCACCCACCGCGCGCGCGCTGGTGCGGACTTCGGCCAGGATGTCGGCCGAAATCATGCTTTTCGGGCTCCGGCAGCGGCGAAGTCCGGCGCGCGCTTCTCGACGAACGCGCGGTATCCCTCGGAGTAGTCGGGGCTCTCCATGCATTCGGCTTGGACCCAGCCCTCGGCCACCATCGCCTGCTCGAACGTCATCGACGCTTCGGCATTCAACATGCGCTTCGTGATCGCCAATCCGAACGTGGGTCCGTTGGCCAGCACGCGGGCGAACGCGAGCGCGGCCTCGGGCAACTCCGCGTCGGGCACGACGCGGTTGTACAGCCCGATTTCGTGCGCGCGCCGCGCCTCGACCCAATCACCGGTCATCAGCATCTCGCTGGCGTGGCCCAGCCCGACGATGCGCGGTAGCAGCCAAGCGGCGCCCATGTCCGCGCCTGACAGGCCGACCTTCGTGAACAGGAATGCGATCTTCGCGCTCTCGGCCGCGATGCGCACGTCGCACGCTGCCGCCATCACCGCGCCCGCTCCGCAGGTGATGCCGTTCAGCCCGGCGACGACCGGCTTCTCGAGCCGCCGCATGTTCGCGATCAGCTCGCAGGTCATGCGCGTGAAGGCGTTCAGCTCGGCCGGCGACGCTTCCAACAGCGGCGCGATGATGTCGCGCTGGTCGCCGCCGGTGCAGAACGCGCGCCCGGTGCCGGTCAAGATCACCGCGCGCACACTGGCGCGCGTCCGCAACGTGACGAACGCCTGCGTGAGCTCGCGATAGCTGTCGAAGGTCAGCGCGTTCAGGCGCTCCGGGCGGTCCAACCGGATGACGCCGACGCCGTCGGCCTCGTGGTAGCGGAAGTGCTCGGTTTTCATGGGGGCCGGATGATAGCCAGGGGGCTCCAACCGGGCCGCCGGAGCCCGATATCCGGCCGCACGAACGAGTTCCGAGGATTTTCTTGGCGTCGCGTCTCCCGACCGCGCTGATGAGTAAGTGGTTGTGTTTTTCGAGTCCGTGTCCTCCGCCCCGAGACCCCTCCGCGCGAACCGGTCCTCCGGGCGATTCCGTTGGCCGCTGGCGATCTCGCTGGCGATCCATGCGTCGATCCTCGGTGCGGCGACGCTGGTGCTGGCGCACGGCGGGCCCTCGGCGCCCCCGATCGAGGACCGGTCGGAAATCGTGACCCTACGGCTCGATCTGCGCCGCCAGCGTTCGCAGCCGGTCGCGCTGACGCCGACCCGCCCCGAACGCACGCCGATCCCGCAGGCCCGCAGTCTCTCCGCACTGCGCATGGATCCGCTGGACCGCGAAATCTGGGCTTCAGTTCCGCGCGCGCTCGACGACGACCTTTCGCCGCCGCCGCGCCCAGCGCCGCGCGAGCTGACGGTCGCGGAGGGAGCGCAACGCGGTCGACTGCGCCGGGCCCGTGCGACTTCGGAACCGAACACGCTCGCGGCGAATGTCGGGGATGTGGTCGGTGTCGGCGACTCGAGCGCCGTGAGCGACGGGCCGTCCGACGAGACCGGGGCAAGCGCGCTCGGAGAGCAGGCCGATGCAGTCGGATCCGGCGCGATTGGGTCGTCGGCACGCGCGATCGTCACGACGCGGCCCGAATACCCGACGGCTGCGCGACAGCGCGGCGAGCAGGGCACCGTCGGCTGTCGCATCCACGTGCGCGCGGACGGTTCCGTGGAGTCTGTCGAGGTGCTCACGTCGAGCGGCAGCCGCCGTCTGGACCGCGCGGCCGTATCCGCACTCGAGTGCTGGCGCTTCGAACCGGCGCTGGACCAGGGCGAGGCGATCGCCTGCGTCGTGGATCAGGAAGTGCGTTTCGCGCTGACGAGCTGACGGCGCGAGAAGCTCGCTCGAGAACTTCATGCTTTCCGTTGGCGCACTGGCCACGGCCTGCGCTTGCGATCCTTGGCGACTTCGTCGTCGACTCGGCTTGGATTCCTTCGACTCCCCCCCACTCCATGCTCATTCGAACGCTTCGGGCACTCGCAGCCGCAGTTGGCATCACCTTGACGACGGCCTTTTTCGCGACCACCGCGCTCGCGCAAGTCGTCAACCCTGCCACCGCGCAAGAGCCGGCCAAGACGGACGCCGACGTGGCGCCGGACACGCTGCGCTCCTGGCAACTGCCGGCCATCGAGGTCACCGACACGAAGTGGTCGCCCTACCGCGACAGCGACCTGATCGGTTCGTACGGCCAACCGCGCTGGACGTCGCGGCGCCTGTTCCCCTCGACGCGCGTCTACGTTCTGCGCGAGGGCCAGCTCGACTTCGAGCTGTGGAACCGCGTCAAGATCCCGCGCAAGGGCGCGACGACGGTCGAGACGCAGTACGAGTTCGAGATCGGCCTGCCCCACCGTTTCCAGTTCGACTACTACTTCGTGACGGATCGAACGGGCTCGGAAGGCGATACCGAGATCACCGAGCAGAAGTACGAGCTGCGCTACGCGCTGGCCGACTGGGGCGAGATCCCATGGAACCCGACGCTGTACGCGGAGTGGGTCTCGGCGTCCGGCGGTCCCGACAAGATCGAGGGCAAGCTGCTGCTCGGTGACGAGGTCGCGCCGGGTTGGAAGGTCGGCTCGAACCTCGTCTGGGAACACGAGGTCAGCGGGGACCTCGCGAACGAGTACGAGCTGACGCTCGGCGTGTCGCGCACGATGATCGACGAGGTCTTCTCGCTCGGCGGCGAGATGAAGACGGGCATCACCGACGTGCACTCGAACCGCGGCGACTTCGAGAAGTCGCTCGAGATCGGTCCCGCCATCCAGTGGCGACCGCTGCCCAGCATGCACATCGACGTCGCAACGCTGATCGGCGTCGGCGGCGAGTCGCGCAAGGCAGACCTCTACTTCGTGCTCGGCTGGGAGTTCTGATCCCAGCTGCGTTCCTGAGACGGAGCCGGCCGGTCTTCGAGCACGCGCAGTGCTCGGGGCCGGCCGTTTTCGTGCTGATTTTTGCGTGCGAAGGCGAACTGCGTGCGCTCTTCGTGCCGATCAGGGCAGCGCGGCCGTCGCCTCGATCTCGACCAGCGCGCCGTCTTCCAGCAGGTCCGCCACTTCGACGAGCGACATCGCCGGGTAGTGCTTGCCGAGCAGCGCGCGCCAGTGCTCGCCGATCTTGCGTGCGGCGGCGAGGTACGCGCGCTTGTCGGTGACGAACACGGTCATGCGCACGATGTGCTGCGGTTCGCCGCCGGCCGCGCTCACGCACGCGATGACGTTTTCGAGCGCGCGCCCGAATTGCACGGCCATTTCGCCGCGGCCGACGAGCTGTTGGTCCGCGTCCCAGGCGATCTGGCCGGCGAGAAACAGCAGCTTGCCCGCGCCCTCGACGCGCATCGCGTTCGCGTAACCCTTCGCGGGCTTCCAACCTTCCGGGTGAATCGCGTCGATCTGCATCAGGTCCTCCAGGTGACGGCGAGACGACCGTCGACGGTTCCACCGGGCATCTCGGCGATCGCGCCATTGCGCGCGCCGGTCAAGAGTTCGAGCACGACGCTCGCGACTTCGCCCGTCGTGACGAGCGCGCCGCCGGGGTTCTGCCCGGCCAGGAATGCGCGCGTTTCAGCCGCTGAACGGCCGGTTTTCTTCACGATGCGCTCGACCGTTTGGTCCGTCATCGGCGAATCGACGTAGTGCGGCGCCACTAGGTTCAGCGTCACGCCCTGGCCCTCGAGTTCGAGCGCGGCACAGCGCGCGTAGCCGACCAGCGCGTGCTTCGACGCGACGTACGCGGCCGCGTACGGATAGCCGACGAGCCCGGCGGAACTCGCAACGCACACGAGGCGACCGTAACCACGCTCGAGCATCGCCGGCGCGAGCCGCTCGATCGCGCGCCGCGGCCCGTGGAAGTTCACACGCAAGTGCTTCTCGTACGTGTCCCCGTCGCTGCCGCGCCCGTGGCGCAGGAACGGCGCGGTCTCGGCGATGCCGGCGTTGTTCACCAGCCAACCGATCGGCCCGTGCGGCGCGATCTCGTCGGCCAATTCCGCCAGCGCCGCGTCGAGCGTTGCCGAATCCGTGACGTCGACGTAGGCCGGCCACGCCTTGCCACCGCTCGCGACGATCGAATTCGCCACGGCGACACAGTCGTCCTGGCTGCGGGCGGCCACGATCACGGGAGCCCCCGCGGCGGCGATGCGGCGCGCGATGGCCGCGCCGATTCCGCGGCCGGCGCCGGTGACGAGGCACACGGGTCGAGTCTGCGCGTCATTCATCGAGAAGAACGAGTACCATGCCGCGCCGACTGGTTTCGAGCTTGGCGCGCGGCATCCACCACGTCTTTCTCCTCGCCGCCCTCACGGCGTGCACGACCGCGCGTCCTCCGGACCTGCGGGAGTCCGTCGACACGCGCTGGGGCGTGGTTCGAGCTGCGCGGCGCGAGGACGCGATCGAGATCGCGTTGGTCGTCGAGCGCGTCGCACCCAAGATCGCGACGTCGATCCCGGCTTGCGGCACCGCGGCGCTCGACATCCGCCTCGTCGCAAAGCTCGGGCGCGCACACTGGGGCGGCGCGACGATCACGACGCCCGAGGCGCGCTGGATCGAGCTGCCGGAATCCGGCCGTAACGCTGCAGCACAGGCGATCCTGGCGCACGAACTCGTGCACTACTGGATGGTCGGCGACTGGCAGGCGCTGCCGGCCGTGCTCGAGGAAGGCCTCGCGATCCACGCGGCGCACGGCGCGGTGCCGGAGGCCGCGGCGCGCGAGCGCGGCGAGTTGGCGCTGGTCCTCGGCACGTTGATCGACGGATCCGTCACGTTCATCGGCCCGACGATCGAACGCGGCAGCGCGGGCCCGCAGTTCACGCGCAAGAGATCGCGCTACACACTGCACGCGCGCATCGACGTCGGCGAGCTGCCGCCCCTCGCCGGCGTGTTCGAGGTCGAATCGGACCAGTTGGCGCGCACGGCGGCACCCGGTGTGCGCGCCGTGCTCGACGCGTTGGCGTACGTCGTCGTCGAGCGCATCGGCGTCGAGAAAATGCACCGACTGTGTGTGCAAGCGCGCGTCCTCGGCCACGCACGCATCCCGAGCGCGTGGATCTGGTCCGCCGCCCGCATCGATCCGCGCGAGCCCGTCAGCCTCGAGCGCGCCGCGCGCGAGATGCTCGGCACGCGGGAGATCGAGGCCCTCTTGTTGAGCGAAGACCTGCGCGTGACGCAGGGCGACGGCACGGACGACGATGACACGGGGGACGCGGAATGACGAGCGATCCGCGACTGGCGCGCATCCCGATCGCGCGCTGGCCGACGCGCGAGGAAGCGCTCTCGAGCCGCCTCTTCTCGCCCGTTCGCGTGGGTGCGTGCACGTCACGCGCTCGAACGTGGGTTCCGGCGATGGTGCCCTGGCGTGCCAGCGACGAGGGCTTCGTCACGGATGAGGTTCTCGACTGGTACGGGCGTTTCGCCGATGGCGAGCCGGGCGTGCTGGTCGTCGAGGCGACGGGCATCCGCGACGTGCCCAGTGGTCCGCTGCTGCGCGTCGGCGACGATCGGTTCGTGCCCGGATTGCGCGAGCTGGCCGAGGTCGTGCGCGCGCGTTCGAAGGGCCGCACGCGCCTGTTCCTGCAGATTCTCGACTTCCTGGCGGTGAAGCGGCGACCGGCGAAGGAGGCGTGGGTGCGTCGATTCCTGCGGCTCTCGGACGCGCACCGCGAGCGCTTGCGCAACGTGGAGGGAGGCGCAGCGATCGCCGAACTCGAGGATGCGGAACTACGCGAACAGTTGCTGGCGCTGCCGCACGCGTCGTTGCTCGCGATCTTGTCGGAGCGCGAGGTCGAGGAGCTCGAGAAGGGTTACCGCGAACGCGTCACCGACGTCGCGCTGCCGCACGTGCGCGAACTGCCGCGCGTGCTGCCGGGACTGTTCGCAGCGGCGGCCGAGCGCACGCGTGCCGCAGGCTTCGACGGCGTCGAGCTGCACTTCGCACACGCGTACACGATGGCCAGCTTCCTCTCGCGCACGAACGACCGCGCCGACGGCTACGGCGGTTCGCTCGCAGGCCGCTCACGCCTCGGTGTCGAGGTCGCGCGCGCCGTGCGCGAACGCGTCGGCGACGACTGGACGGTCGGTTGTCGCATTCTCGGCGACGAGGTCGTCGCGGGCGGTAGCCGTGTCGCGGATGCTGCGTACCACGCGGTTCAGCTCGCGCGCGCCGGGCTCGACTTCGTGTCGGTCAGCGTGGGCGGCAAGTTCGACGACGCGAAGCAGCCCAAGGTCGGCGAAGCCGTCTATCCGTACACGGGCCCGAGCGGTCACGAGTGCATGCCGACCGTGAAGATCGAGGGCGGACCGTTCGGCCGGAACCTGCACTTTTCTCGCGCGATTCGCAGCGAAGTGCGCGCGGCCGGTTTCGCGATCCCCATCGTCGGTGCGGGCGGCATCAACGACTTCGACGGTGCCGAGCGCGCTATTGCCAGCGAGTCGTGTGACCTCGTCGCGGCTGCGCGGCAGTCGCTGGCCGACCCCGATTGGTGGCGCAAGATCGAGCTCGGGCGCGGCGACGCGATCCGTCGTTGCCTGTACACGAACTACTGCGAGGCGCTCGACCAGCGCCACATGCAGGTGACCTGCCAGCTGTGGGACCACGACATGGACGCGGAGGGTCCCGGTCACACCGGGATCGCCCGCTCGTCGGACGGTAAGCGCCGCCTCGTGCCGCCGCGCTGGTCCGAGGACGCAGCGTCGGGCGTGCACTGAACCGCGTCACTCCTTCTTCTTCGGCTCCTCGACCGGCGCGTCCTCGAGCTCGACCGTGTACTCGATCTTGCCCTCCCGCACGGAGTGGATCTTCATCGTCGATCCGCCGCGGTCGCTCTCCGAGCGCGTCTCCTCTTGGATCGAGCCTTCCAGCTCCAAACTCACGGGGCGCTTCGCCGCGGTATCGAACCACAGCTTGCCCTCGAGCTTCGCCGACCACGTGCGCCGGTTCTCCACCGGGACCAGGAACCCGCGACCGCCTCGTCCGCCGAACGCTTCGATCTCGCGCTCGCCCGACGTTTCGAGTTCGAGATCGATGACGGCGCACGAAACGCCGCCCTTGTCCTCGGTGCCCGTGAACTTGCCCGTCCCCTTCCATTCCGACTGAGCCAAAAACGACTCGCCGCCGCCACGCCGCCCGCCGCGACGACCGCCGCCGCCGCCTTCACGTCCACCGCCGCTGGGACGCGCCGGAGGCGGGAACAATTTCCCCTGCAGATCGAGGCGCAATCCGCGCAGGATCGCGTCGCTGTCGATCTCCCACTCGGCGTCCTCTTCGACGGCCTTCTGCGGCAGGAAACCGTCCAAGAAGAGCCCGATCGCGTGACCTTCCAGCGCGCCCTCGCCGTCCGGTTCCGTGCCGGCCACGACGTCCGCGTCGACCTTGCCGTCGCCGTCTGCGGTCAGCTCGATCGACACACCGTTCCAAGGGCTCTCGATCTCGTCCTCGCTCGAGTTCTCGCCGAACTCCATCGCGGACTTGCCGCCCAGCTCCACGAAGTGCCGGCGTACCTTCGTCGGCTTGCCGTCCTCGGCCTCGAGGACCTGGTCCACGTGCACTTCGGTGCGCTCGGTGTCGGACGAGTTGCCCCCGCCGCCGGATTGCGTCTCGCCGTCGCGCTCGATCTCCATGGAGGTGATCTCCATGTGCACGGCGGACTCGATCGTGATCTTGCGGGCGACGCCCGTCTTGTACTCGGTGGCCAACGGCTGCGCGGGCGCGAGCGCGAAACCGAGAACGGCCGTCAGGATCAGTGTGCGCATCGGGAACATCCTGCGGCCGCATCGGCCGCGCGAGAGGCGGAGAAGAATCGTG
>JBBQCC010000010.1:0-34875 GCA_038318285.1 Planctomycetota bacterium
CTCGACGACGCGGGCAGCTCGAACTTCAGCGAGAACGGCTACCGCGCCGAGGCCGGGTTCCGTGCCGTGTTCGATGCACACCTCTGCGGCGAGGTCCGCATCGGCTACGAGGACGTCGTCGACAACGGCTTCCTCTACGGCGCCGACCTGCGCTACTGGTTCCTGCCGAACGTGTCGCTCGGGCTCGGGTACGAGTACGAGGTCGACGACAACATCTGGACGCTCGGTCTGCGCTACGCGTTCTGACGGTACGGAGTCAGGGGTTCGCAACCGCGACCGGTTTACGCTCGACCTTGTTCAGGCCGTTCAGCGCCGCGACCTTGTACGCCTCGGCAAACGTTGGGTAGTTGAACACCGAGTCGCGGAAGTATTCGAGCGTTCCGTGCAGCGAGATCACCGCCTGGCCGATGTGGATGATCTCGGTCGCGCTCTCCCCGATGACGTGAACGCCCAGCACTTCGAGCGTCTTCGGGTCGAAGAGCAGCTTCAGCATGCCGCTTTGGTCGCCGACCATCAGGCCCTTCGCCAATTCGGCGTAGCGAGCGATGCCGACCTCGTACGGGATCTTCTTGGCGGTTAGATCGCGCTCCGTGTGACCAACCATGGAGATTTCGGGGATCGTGTAGATCCCGTACGGCAAGTTCGTGAGCAGGTTGCACGCGGTGGACTCGAACATGCAGTGCACGGCCATGCGGCCCTGCTCCATCGAACTCGACGCCAGTGCGGGGAAACCGATCACGTCCCCCGCGGCGGAGATGTGCGGCACCGCAGTCTGCATGCCGCCGTTCACCGCGAGACGACCGCGATCATCTGCCGTGAGCCCGGCGGCCTCGAGCGCCAGCGTGTCCGTGTTCGCCTGCCGACCGACCGTGTAGAGCAGCGCGTCGCCGTGGATGGACTTGCCGCTCTCCGTCTCGCAATGCACGCGACCGGCTTCGTCCTTCCATACACGCGTGACCTTCTCGCCCAGACGAAACGTCGTCCCGAGCGCGCGCATGTGCACGAGCAGCGCGTCCACCATCTCCTCGTCGCAGAAATCGAGCACGGTCGGACGCGCGTCGAGGACGGTGACGCGGATCCCGAGGGCCGCAAACATCGAGGCGTACTCGAGCCCGATCACGCCCGCACCCACCACGATCAGCTCCTGCGGGAGTTCATCGACGAGCCCCAGTTGGTCCGCTACGAGGATGCACTTGTCATCGAAGGGCACGTGCGGATCGCGCGCCGGCCGCGTGCCGCACGCGATCAGCACGTGCTCGGCCTGCAGTTCCACCGCGGGGCCATCGCCCTCGACGAGCAGCCGGTGAGGATCGAGGAAGTGGGCCAGCCCGGACACGACGTCCACGCGGTTGCGGCGCAGTTGTGCAGTGACGACCTCGTACTCACGGCCGATGATCGTGCGCACGCGCTCGCGCAGCTCCTGAATCGTGATCCGGTCGCGCAGGGTGTAACCCTCGCCGTAGAACGAGCGCTGGCGAAACCCGGTGAGGTACAGGATGACCTCGCGCAGCGACTTGCTGGGGATCGTGCCGCTGTGCAGCGAAACTCCGCCGAGCAGCGGCTTGCGATCGACGATTGCGACCGACTTGCCCAACTTGGCGGCCGCGATCGCGCCCTTTTGTCCCGCCGGCCCGCTGCCGATGACAACGAGGTCGTAGTTCTTGATCGTCATGCTTGGGACGCAAGATAGCGGTGGCGCAGCCCGATCGAGCGTCCGCGACCCGAGATCCCGCACACGCAGGTGCGCGCCGACGTCACCCGGATCTCGCGACCGTGCGCAGCGCGACGAAGGTCAGCCGCCGGCGCTGATCTGGACCGGATTCGGGTTCGTGGCGGCGGGCTCACCCGGGTTGGTACCTCGCTGTGCGGCGATCGCCGCCTGGCGCGCGTGCATCTTGGCGCCGAGGTCGGCGATCGAGCACAACACCGGCTGGATCTCGTGCGCGAGGTCGGTCAGTCGGTACTCGACCGACGGCGGCGAGCTCGCGAGCACGCGGCGCTCCAGGAGACCGCGTTGCTCCAACTCGCGCAGACGCGTCGTCAGCACCTTGGCCGAGATGCGACCGAGCGCGCGGCGGAGTTCGCCGAAGCGCTTCGGACCCTGGCGCAGTTGCCAGAGGACTTCGGGCGTCCACGCACCCTGGAGGATGCGCAAACCTTCATGGATCGGGCAGAAGCCGGAGGCGTCGGGCCCCTGGGCGCAGTCCTCGGTCGCTTGCGGGCGGGTGCTGGGCGTGGTGTCGAGTTCCATGAGGTTGATGGTTACCGCGATTCACCAAGTTGTCAATGGGAACTCCGCACGTCGCGGGAGGATTTCGAGCGCGCTGCCGGCGGTTCGCGCTCTGCGCACGACTCTGGTTGTTCGCAGTAACGGCTCGGTGCTGGTTGTTCGCCGTAACGGCTCGGTGCTGGTTGTTCGCCGTAACGGCTCAACACCAAGCGTTGTTGATGACCTCGCCCATCCCGCCCGCGCCCGGGACGATGTAGCTCTTGGCGTCGAGCCCCTTCTCGCGGTCCCAGTACGTCCCGGGCAGCGTCTCGAGCACCTCCGGGTCGGACATCCCGCGGTCGAGCCGGGCGGTGTACACGACGAGGTCGGGGTATTCCTCCAGCACCGCGCGCAGGTACTCCGGCGTCGCGATCATCGGCAGCGCGATGATCTTCTTCGGGCGGCCGTAACTCTCCAGGTAGTGCCGCAACGCGCGCACCGTCGTGATGCCCGTCGCCCCCATCGGGTCCGGCAGGATGAGCGTCGCGCCGTCCACGCGCCCGCCGATCTTGCTGCCGGAGAGGTCCACGCCCGTAACGTGCCCTTCAGCGTCCGACCGGCGCGCCATGTTCAGGTGGTCGAGCCGCACGCTCTTCTCGGACAGCACCGCCGTCAGAAGCTCGAAGCACACCTGCGAGGGCACGATGCCGGCGCGGATGATGTCGACGACGACGACTTGGCTCTCGTGCTCGAAAACCGGACCGCGGTACACGCCGCGATCCGTGTGCGTCGCGGCCATGCGCGTCGGCACCTCGCTCGCGACCCACGGCAGCTCGCGGCCGCAGGCCGTCATGAGCAGCGTCTGGTACACGCTCCGCAGCAGCGCCATCAGGTCGCGGTGCGCGACGTTTGGGCTGCCGATCCGCGCCAGCGCGCTGAGGAGGTAAACGTTGTCGAGCAAGTGCACCCGATCGCCGTAGCGATGCGGGAGCTCCCATCCGCCGGGAGACTGGACCGATTCGTGCGCCATGCGTGCGAGCTCCTCCCCTGACTTCCGCGCCGACGTGCGTGCGCGACTCCTAGCGAACCGACTCCTAGCGAACCGACTCTTTCAGGGCCGCGACGAGTCGCGGGATGTCGCGCACCGGCGTCGAGCACAGCGCGACGCGCAGCGCACCCGGCAACGGGACGACGAACACGCCCAGGGCCTTCATGCGCTCGGCGACCGCCTCGGCGTCCGGGACGAACACCGAGACGAAGAATCCGCCTTCATAACGCGGATGGCGCAGTCCGGCGCGTTCGGCCTCGCGGTTGAAGACCTGGACGCGCTCGGCCAGGAGGCCCACGAGCCGCGCGCGCTCGCCGTCGACCTGCGCGCGCATTTTGGCGTCCGAAAGCAGCTCCGCAATCGCCAGTTGGCCGCCGTGATTGCAGTTCGACCACGTTCCGCGGCACGAAAAGGCCAGCGCGTTCTGGATGCGCGTGCGCTCGGCGGGGTCCGCGTGGGCGGCGACCAGCGCGCCGACGCGCGCACCGTACTGCGCGAACGACTTCGACGCGGTCCACGCGACCAGCAGGGTCGACGTCTCGAGCACGCGATCCATGTGTCCGATCCACGTCTGCGAGCCCGGCGCGCCGAAGTGCGCGTAGGCCAGGTCGATCAGGAGCGTCACCGGTGCGCGCTCGCCCGCGTGTCGGACGACCTCGGCGACCTCGCGCCACTCGTCCGCGTCGAGCGAGTAGCCCGTCGGGTTGTGACAGGGGAAGTTCAGCACGACGAGCGCGCGACCCTGGCGCTGCACGAGCCGGTCGATGCCGGCCGACAGCCCGCCGACGTCGAAGCGCCCCATGCTGTCGAAGGTCTCGAACGTCTCGACGGCGCGACGCGAGTGCGACGCGATCGTCTGGTACGGCGACCAAAACCAGTGCGTGGTGAGCAGCGCCTGACCGGGTTCGAGGAACGTCGTCAGCGCGTGGTACAGCGCACCCGTCCCGCCCGGCGTCGCCGACGCGGTCGCCATGGACGCGATCGGCGAACCCTCGAACGCGTCGCGCACGACGGCCTCGAGGAAGGGCTTCGAACCCAAGATCGGCGCGTAGGCTGCCGCGCGGCGGACCGGCACGCGTTGCATCGCCTCGACGACACTGGGCAGGATCGCGAGCGTCCCGTCATCCTCCATCAACGCGCCCAAGGTCGCGTTCACGACCGATTCCCCGGCCTGCGCGCGTCGCTGCGCCTCGGAGTTCAGGGTGAAGATCGGGTCGTCGGCCGGTCGAGCGGCTGCGCTCGGGATCAGGCTCGAATGGTGGGTCTGGGTCAGCGGCATCGGCACGGATTCGTCGGTCAGAGGGCGCAGGAGCTGCAGGCGACCAAACTAACCGCTCGCGCGGTCGCTGCGGGCGCGCCTCGAGGATTTGGCCCCGAAACGCGCGCGCGCGTCGCCCGGACGGTCGGGACTTGAGGACCGGACCGATCCGCACGATCCTGGGGCGACCATGAAGCCTCTCGCCCACGCCGCCGCCCTGCTCGTCCTCGCGTTCACGACGTCATGCACCGTCGAGCCCGGGGCGCCGGCCGCGAACCCTCCCGAGCGCGCTCCGGCTGCGGCGCCGGCCGAGCACGGCGACGTGTGGTTCGAGGGCAGCTATGCCGAGGGAGTCGCGCAGGCCAAGGCCACGCACAAGCTGGTGTTCGTCGACTTCTGGACGACGTGGTGCGGCTGGTGCAAGACGCTCGACAAGAAGACGTTCTCGCAGCCCGAGGTGCGCGCGCAACTCGCCAAGATGGTCGCGCTTTCGATCGACGCCGAGAGCCCAGCCGGCAAGCCCGTCGCCGCACAATTCCACGTCACCGGCTATCCGACGCTGCTCGTCGTCGACGGCAACGGCAAGGAAGTCGGCCGCATCGCGGGCTTCCTGGAACCCGAACCGTTCCTGGCCAAACTCGACGAGATCTGCGCGCGGGCGCGCTGAGTTTCCACGGACGCTTCGTCGTTCAGGCGAACGGCCCGCCGGCCGTCTCCTCGCGCGTCGAGCGGGTGCGCAAGTGACCGTTCGCTTGCGCTGGATCGGCCACCTCACTCCGCGGAGCGGGGCGCAGCACGTACTGCTCGAGGGCCGCGCGCGTCGCGTCTTCGAGCGCGGCGCGCTCGGAACGCTGGACTTGAGGCCGATCCGCGAGCGAGAAGCGCGTCTGGCCCGTCGGCAATGCGCGGCGCGCGAGCGAACGCCAACGTACGGCGTTCGAGTAGTCGAGGCCGGTCGCGCGCGACAGTTGGAGCGCGTCGCACGCGGCGAGATCCTCGAGGTCGAGGATGCCGGCCGCGCACAGCGCATCGCGCGACTCGTCAGCCAGGTCCTGCAACACGGAGAGCGGCGTGCGCGGCGACGGATGCGGCGCGGGAGCCGACGACTCCTCGACGATCGGTTCGGCGACGGATTGCGCGTCCTCCATCGCGTCGAGGTTGCGCCACTGCGCGAGTACAGCGTCGTACGCCTTCTGTGCAGCCTGCGCGCCGTGGAGCGTGACGGAACCGCCCAGGCTGCCGTTTTGCAGGCCGCCCTGCGCGCGCACGACCGGCGCATGTGCACTCGGAGCGGGGGCACTCAGCGCGGGGGCACTCAGCGCGGGGTTACTCAGCGCGGAGGCACTCAGCGCGGGCACGGCGGCGGCCAGTTTGGCCCCTGTGCTTTCGGACGCAGCGCCATCCAACGCTTCGTCCTCGAGCAACGCCGACTCCGGGTGCGCCTTCGCGCTGCTGCCCAGACGCGCCAGCAGATGATGCGCTTCGCGCTGGAAACGCTGCGCCGCAGTGGGCGAGCTGGCCAGCAACTCCGCCAGCCGCTCGACGTCGAGTTCGGCGACGGACTCGAGCGAAGGGCAGCCCGAACGCCGCAGACGCCGCAACGATTGCGGACCGTCGGCGTGCAACGCGCACAAGAGAGCCAAGCCGTCCATCGATCACCTCCGGGGGCGAACCCCAGGGACTCCGGTCTACCTCTCGCTCGCTCGGAAAGCCAGGACGGCGCCCGCGGCGCCCCATCCGCGGCTCACTCGAGGCCCGAAGCTGGGACACGCCGACCGTGACTCCGCGCGGCTCGAGTCAGCGCAGCGCGCGGCGCGCCGCCGCGTAGAACGAACCCGTCCCGCGTGCGACGTCGATCGCCGGCCAGCGCGCGATGGCCGCCAGCGAGCGCGCGGCGCGGCTGTCCGGCTCGCGCATCGAGACCGGGACGCGCGCCTGGACGCTGCGGACGACGGCCTCGTCCATCGGCACCCAACCGACGAGGTCGGGCGACCGCGTCAGGAACCGCTGGCTGGCACCGCGGAACCGCTCCCAGGCGGCGCGCGCGGTCGCCTCGTCCGGCGCGCGGTTCATGACCACGCCGACCTGGACGCGCGTGTTCACGGTCGTGACGTGTTTGTAGAGCGCGTACGCGTCCGACAGCGACGTGACCTCGTGCGTCGTCACCACCAGCAGCGCCGTCGCCGCCGCGAGGTGTGCCATGGTCGCGTACGAGAGACCGGCGCCGTGGTCGACGATGACGAGGTCGAAGGACTCTTCCAGCGGCTGCAGCGCTTCGAACAGGCGCTCGAGTTCCTTGCGCGTAGGGTTGGCCAAAGCCGCGCGCCCCACGCCTCCCGATAGAAGTTGCAATCCGCCCGGGGCCTCGACGAGCGCATATCCGGCCGAGATTTCGCCGTCCAACACGTGTCCGAGGTCGAACCGCGGCGCGACGCCCAACAGAAGGTGCGCGTTGGCCATGCCCGCGTCGAAGTCGACGAGCAGGACGCGCTCGCCCATCTTCGCGCGCTGCACGGCGAGGTTGGTGGCGACGATGCTCTTGCCCGTCCCCCCTTTGCCGCTGGCGATGGAGAGGACGCGGGAGAGCTTTTTCTGGGGCGGGCGAGCGAGGTCGCCGGCCTGACGGAGTCGTGCGCCGAAGCGAGCGAGGCTCCAGGTCGTGCCGTTCAGCATGGGGGGGCGAGTGCGATGCGGCTCGAGTTGCGGTGCAGGGTGAAGCGACGCAGCGTACGGCCGCGCACGGGATCGCGCCAGACTGCGATGCGATGCTCGAGCTCCGGTTTCGAATCGCGCGCGTGACGATCGGCAACTCGTCGTAGATCTTGACGCGTATGCGAAATCTCGTCGCTGTCCTCTTGACGCTCGCCGTCGCCGTCCTCTTCCGTTTGGGCGCCTGCACTTCCGTCCCCGAGGACCCCCGCCGCGCGCAGGACGAAGCGGAGTTGCGCGCGGCCGAGCAGCGGCTCGCGGCCGACCCCGCCAGCGAGGACGCCGCAGTGTGGGTCGGTCGTCGGCTTGGGTACTTGGGCCGCTACGAAGAGGCCATCGAAGCGTTCACGCGCGGGCTCGAGGTCCACCCGGACTCGGCCTGGCTCCTCCGCTTCCGCGGCCACCGCTGGATCACGCTGCGTCGCTTCGACGACGCCGCGACGGATCTCGAGCGTGCGCGCGTGCTGGCTGAGCAGGTTCCCGACGAGGTCGAGCCCGACGGGCGTCCCAATGCGGCCGGTGTCCCGATCGGGACCTTGCGTTCGAACATCGCCTACCACTTGGGGCTCGCGCTGCTCTTGCGCGGCGACGCGCAGCGCGCGGCGGACGTGTACCTGGAATCGCTGCCGCTCGCGCTGACGAACGACGACCGTCACGTCAGCCACGTGTTCTGGACGTGGATCGCGCTGCAGCAACTCGGTCGCGGCGACGAAGCGGCGCAGTTGCTAGAACCGATCTCGCCCTCGATGAGGGTCCTGGAGAACGAAGACTACTTGGCTGCGCTGCTGCATTTGCGCGGCGACATCACGCGCGAAGAGTTGTTGCACGGGTTCGAGTCCGGCACGACAGCGTTCGCGACGCGCGCACACGCAGCGGCGAGGAAAGCCGCGTTCGAAGGCGACGCAGAGGCTGCGCGCGAGCTGTACTCCCGCGTCGTGGTCGCCGGCCCGATGGCCGCGTTCAGTTGCATCGCGGCGGAGGTTGCGGTGGCTCGCTGAAGCGACACGCCGCATCCCGGCCAACTTTCGCGCACCGATCTCCTCTGGGAAACTCTTGGAGAACCTGCAAGGCGGACTCGACTGCGTCGATGAAACGTTCCGCCACGCTCCCTCCCCCAGTCTCGAGCAAGTACATCGCCTGGGCCGTGATGTCCGACTCGGCCTTGGCCGAGCGCCCGAGAGCCAGTCGAGCCTTCACTTACGACGTGCGCGGGTCTGTGACTTGCGCGTCGCCGTCCGCCGGACCGGAGTAGCCGCCGCACGAACCTGCGCGCACAGATTCGCGAAGTAGTCGGGAGCAAACGGCACCATCGGACCGCTTTTCAGGCCGGCCAGGAGTTCGCGCTCGACCGCGGAGCCTGGATTGCCGTCCTTGTCCCGCCGAATGAGGTCGGCCACGTACTCGCTCGCGGATCCGTACTCCGCCGCGCGCTCCGCGACGTAGTCGCACTGCTCGCGGCTGAGCTCCACGGCGAGGTGCTTCTTCGTGGTCCGCTTCTTCACCCGGCCGACGCGATCAGCATCCCGAGAACTCCGCCGATCTCGACTTCCCCTCGATCGATCCGCGCAAGCAGAGAACGGCGGCGTGTGCTGCCCGATCAGTGCAACCGCACTTCCTCGCCGATCCGGTGCAGCTTCACCACGTTCGTCGAGCGTGCGACACCGGCGGGGACTCCCGCCACGAACACGATCGGGTCGCCGTACTGCGCGAGGTCGCGCATCACGAGCATCTCGCTGGCCACGGCGATCATGTCTTCGAGGCTGCGTTCGCGGCGCACGAGGAACGGCCGCACGTGCGCGAGCATCGTCATCGTGTTCACGACGCGCTCGTTCGGAGTCAGGCCGATGACTTCGGCGCTGGGGCGATAGCGCGAGATCAGGCGCACGGTGTTGCCCGTCTCCGTGAAACACACGATCTTCGGGATGCGCAGCGCTTCGGCGGCCTGCACCGCGGCCATCGCGGCTGCGTTCGAGAACGTGAACTCGGACGCGCGGAACGTCGGGCGCGGGATGTCGCGGTAACGTTGGCTCGACTCGACCGCACGCGCGATGCGCGACATCGTCGCGACGGCTTCGACGGGGAATTGGCCGACCGCGGTCTCGGCCGAGAGCATCACGGCGTCGCTGCCGTCGAGCACCGCATTCGCGACGTCGCTGACCTCGGCGCGCGTCGGGCGCGAACTCTCGATCATCGACTCCAGCATCTCGGTTGCGGTGATCGTGAACTTGCCGGCGCGCACGGCCGCGGCCAGGATCGATTTCTGGATCAGCGGCAGCTGTTCGAGCTCGGCTTCGACGCCCAGGTCGCCGCGCGCGACCATCACGCCGTCGGTCTCGGCCAGGATGTCGTCCAGGTTCTCGAGCGCAGCCATGCGCTCGATCTTCGCGACCATCAGCGCTTCGGGGCACAGCGCGCGCACCGCGCGCACCTCTTCCTTGCGCGAGACGAAGGAGATGCCGATGAAATCGACGCCGGCCTTGCGCGACAGCTCGAGGTTCGTGCGGTCCTCGTCTGTCGGCAACTCGTAGCGCACCGAGGAATCCGGGAAGTGCACACCCTTGCGATCGCCGACCGCGCCCGGACGCGTCACGCGCCCGCGAATTTGCCCGTTCTCGACGTCCTCGGCGATCAACTCCACCTGTCCGTCGGCGAGCAGCACGCGATGACCCGCCTGCACGGCTTCCTGGAAGCCGGTGAACTCGAAGATGACCTCGCCCGGCGCGGACATGCCCTTGCCCTCGCGCAGCACGAGCTCTTCGCCCTCGTGCAGCTCGCGGCGGCCGTTCTCGAACCGCCCCATGCGCATTTTCGGACCCTGGATGTCCGTCAGGATGCCGATCGCGACGGAACGCTCCTCGGCGACGCGACGAATCTTGTGCACGCGGCGCAGGAAGTCGTCGCCGGTCCCGTGCGACAAGTTGATGCGCGCGACGGAGAGCCCGGCGTCGATGAGTTCGCCGATCCGTTCCTCGCTCGCGGGTCCGATCGTCGCGACGATCTTGGTGTGCGCCGGCGCGACGTTGCGCTTCGACATGGGAGCGAGCGGTCGATCGAGTTCAGTGTTCATGGATGCGCGCTTCGTGCGCCGTCGAACATAGCGGTTCGGCGCGTCGGATCCTCGGGCGCACGCCATTCTGCGCATGACGAGCAAGGCGATGCACGCGCGACGGCGATCGCGGGTCCGCGCCAATCCGGATTGCACGGACTGAAACGCGGCCTCGAAAAAAAAGGACGCCGGCGGGATGCGCCGGCGTCGGGAACACAACCGCTCCTGAGGCGGCCCGAGCGCTTGGAGGCTCGAGGGTGCCGTCGGCTCCGTTCCGGCGACTGAGACGGGCGGGCCGCGCCCGAGGTTCCCCTCTCCCACCGGATCGTGGCGCAAACTCGATTCGAGTGCGGGCAGCGGGCGCTTTCGCACGCCGTATCGCCGGCCGCTATTTCGTCTCGGCCGGGTCGAAGAGCGGTCCGACGATCTTGATCCACGCGTCGAACCCGCGCGACCGACGTCGATCGGCAAACACCGCCGCCCAACCGTCGCCGAGTGCGGTGATGCGCGGCGCAACGCGATCGGGCACGAACAGCGTGTCGAGCTCCGTGATCCGCATCCATGGCCCGAGCGTCTTGCCGTTCGCGGCGACGCGCCGGACGTAGCACATGTCGTTGTAGGAGATGTCGTCCTCCCACGCGACGGCGAAGCTGCCGTCGGCGAGCCGCGTAACGTCGGGCATGTCCTGCTCGTTGGCCAGGTAGCACGGCGTCAGGTTGGGCCCTGCCGCCTTGCCCTGTCCGTCGAACAGGCGCAGGTTCACGTCCTTGAGGCCTTCCCCGGGATAGCCCGAGCACCAGGCCATCAGGAATCCGCCGTTCTGCGCCGGCGCGAGCACCGGACCGTGGTCCTGCGAACGACGCGAGGCTTCGAAGCGCATCTCGCTGCCCTTCGGGGCGCCATCGACGTCGAGGAAGCGCGCGCGAACCGTCCACCCCTTCTCGGCCGTCCCACCGTTCGCGTGCACGGTCCACGCGGCGATGCAGCGACCGTCGTCCAGCAGCGTCACGTCGGGCTGCGACGTGTCGTCGTCGCTCGGTTCGCTGATTCGCCGTGCGGGGCCGGCGAGCACACCGTCGGGCCCGAGACGTCGCGCGAGGATGCCCAACTTGCCGCCGCCGGGCCACGCGACGAGCCAGCCGCGATCGCCGCCCAGCGCCGTGACCGCCGCGCGCTGGATCGTCCCCGATGGGCGCCCTTCGATCTCGAGGACCGGTGAGGCCGCGCTCCCGTCGGGTGCGAGGATCTGGCCCAGGATCCGGTTGCGCTCGCCGTCCGTTTGGGTCCACGTCACGAGCGCGTTGCCGCCGGCACGCAGGGTCACGCCCGGTTCGGACGAACCGCCGGGGAGATTTTCCGCCGCGGTGCCGCCGAACGGACGCGGCAGCAGGATCTCGTGCTCGATCAGGCCCTGCGCCCCGAATGCGCGGGCGTAGATCGAGCCGCCGCCGGCACGTCGATCCTGCCATACGGTCCAACCGCGCTCGCCGAGCGCATCGGCGTCGGGCTTGATCTGGTCCGAGCTGGCGTAGTCCGTGTTGAGACGCTTCTCCGGCCCGAGCTCCGTCCTGCCTTCGGGCGTGACCGTGACGATGCGCGCCCACACGTCCGCGTCGCCCAGACGCGCGTCGTCCCAGGCGACGAGCAGGTGCTCGCCGTCCGAGGCCAAGAACGCGCTGTCGATGTCGCGGGCGTCCGCGGACGTCACGACGATCGGACCCTCGCCACGCGGCGATCCGGCGGCGTCGCACAGGATCAGTTCGAGCCGCGACGTGGAGCCCCTCGTCGGCGCCGCGGCGCGCGGTGCAGTGCCGCGCGCGGTCGGACGCTGCGGACCGAGCATCTGGTCGCGACCGCCGCGGCCGCGTCCCGGTCCCTTCCCGGTCGGCGCGGCCTCACCGCGCGTCGCGAGCAGCGCGAGACCGGCCGGCGACCACGCCAGCGCGAGCTCGCGCAGACCGGTGTAGGGCTGCACGACTTCGTCGGGTTGCAGCTTGCCCTCGGCGTTCACGCGGCGCAGTACGGCAGCGTCCTCGCGCTGCAGCAAGCCCCACGTCCCGCCGCTCGGGTCAGCGACGAGACCGCGCACGCGACCGGTGCCGAGCTGGAGATCGGTGGACTTCGCGCCGGGCTCGGAGCGGCGGGTGAACCACGCACCGCCCTTGCCGTTCCACAGGACGTTCAGCCCGCCGTCCGTGTCCTCGACCGCGAACAGGCCGACTTCGGGCTCCGTTCCAGCCGGTCCGAGGTCCGCGGCCGGACGCAGCGCGGTGCCGGCGACGTCGAAGTCCGCAGTGCGCAGTCGTCCCGACTCGGTCCAGACCAACGTCCGGGCACCGTTGTGCCGCACGACGAGCACCGGCGAGCGCGCGACCGAGTTGCCGGCGTCACGCGCGTTCACACCGCGCACCTGCGCGGGTTCGGAGCCGGCCGCGACGGGGACCAACATGTCGGTTCCGTACCAAGACCCATCGGCCGAGAAACCGCGCAACCACGGACGGTGGCCGCTGGGGTGCTTCCCGACCCACGCGACGATCCCGGAACCGTCGGGGCCGATCGCGATGGCCGGGTCGAACCGCCGTCCGGTCCCCTTGCTGGCCGTCACGGAGCGCTCGGGCTCCCTCACATCGCCCGCGTCGTCGAGGCGCGTGCAGTAGATGCCCAGCGAACCGTCCCGTTGGTCGCGCCAGACGAGTCCGAACCCGCCGCCCTGGCTGCCGCTGACGCCCAGGAGCTCCTGGATGACGCCGCCCGTCGTGTCCTCGTGGAGCCGCGTGTCCGCGAGGCGCACGTCACCGACTTCGGGCGGTTGGAAGCCGAGGGTCCCGTTCTCGACCTGCTGCGGCGGATCCTCCGCGGGCGGAGGAAATGCGTGCAGGGCAACGATGGGCGAGCAGGCGGCAAGGCATGCGAGGAGCGGAAGTCGGCGGATAGTCATGGCGAATGCGCAGGAGATGTCGGAGGAGGCGGGCTCCGGGGAGCGGGCACGATTGTCCATCTCAACGCCGTGCTCATGGGATCTTCCGCAAGAAACACGGTTCCGTGGTATCCCAGTCTCTGTCCGCGTCGTGCTTCCCCAGCTCCCGGCGCGGGCTCGCAACTCAGAGTCGCAGCTTCGAACCCCTCTCTTTGCCATGGCCCACCCCGAAATGGCCCACCCGCTCGGCGCGCAACACGCGCTGCCGGTGACGCCGCGCCCGACCGTGCATCCCGGATCGAACGTGCATCCTGGATCGAACGTGCATCCCGGATCGAACGGAGCGCGCACAGCAGCACGGCCCGGCCAGGCCGAGCCCGAGCGTCGCGCGCAGTTCCCCGCCGAGAACCCGCGCCCACCGCGGGCGCACCCTCTCGGCGCTCCGATCGCAACGACGATCGTGCTCTTCGCCGTGGTCGCGGCGTTGCTCGGATTCATCGCCTGGTTGTGACTGGCGCGCGGGGTCGAGGGCCCGCAGTTGGACGCGTGATTCGGAACGCATCGTCCGTGGATGCGCTGCGCCTCCGGCCTGCAAGAACACGCGCGATCCGGATCGGATCGCGCGCGCGAGGTTGTCGAGCACCCGGTCGAGTCTGCCTTCACTCGTTCAGGAGCTTCGGGATCTCCTGGTAGGCCGGAAAGCGCTTCAGCGCGGCCTTCGAGAAGACGAGCCGACCGTCCACGGTGACCTCGAAGACGCCGCCCTTGCTCGGGATGAGCTCGACTTCGGTGCCGGGGAAAGCGGCCTGCAGTTCGGCGACCAGACCGGTCGCCTGGGGCAGGTAGGTTCACTGCACGCAGTACTGGATCGAGACCTTCAAACGGTGCTCCTGGGGGCTTGACTGGGGAAACGTTGCAGGGTCGGCGGCACGCGGACCCGCGGCCAGAGCGCGCACCCTGCCGGGCGCGGCCTAGTGTGGTCGACCGGTTACCCACTTTTAGCGGTAGACTCCCAAATGCGCGGCCGGATCCGGAACCCGACTCCGACGCGCTTCGTTACAGAAGCGTACATGCACGGTCATGGTGGGCTCGCACCCGCGGCCGGAATGGCCTCCGACGCCACTTCGGGCCGGAGCGACCCTCACTCTCGAGAAATCCCGGCCTCGGCCGGATGTCCGTTCCCATGAGAATCCGAGCCCTCTCCTGCCTGCTGCCGCTCCTCGCCGTGACGTCCATCCACGCGTCGGAGTCCGATGTCGCTCCGCGGGTCCCGCGTCCGGCGCTCGGCGCGCTGTTCGGCGAGTGGCAGGCCGAGCACGGGACGAACTGGCGTCTGCACGTCGCCCTCGACACCGGGTACCTGGAGATGCTGTCGGGCGGTAAGGCCCAGCTGTCGTTCGAACCGCGCGACGACGCGGACTTCGCCGTCCTGGCGCGCCAAGCGCTCGCGCAGACCGTCGCCATGCACGGCCTCGAGGACTCCACGCTGCAGCTCGAGAACTCGCTGCACCTGCCGCTCGGGATCATAGGCAGCTCGGACAAGATGACCGTGCGCTTCCGTCAGGTCGTCCGCGGCGTCCCGGTCGAGGGCGGATTCGCGAACGTGCTGCTCGACATGCACGGCGCACTGCTCTCCGTCCAGGTGACGGGCTCGCCGATGCTCGCCAGCTTCCCGACTTCATCGACGCTCGATGCGACGCGCGCTTTCCGCCGCGCGGTCGAGTGGTTCCGCGCGGAACAGGGTCTCGTTCCGTCGTTCGTCTCCGAGCCCGGACTCGTCATCGACCAAGTGGTCGACACGAACGGCCAGCGCGCGCCGCGCCTGGCCTGGAAGGTCAACGTCCAGCACGTCTCGAACGATGCGTCGCCCGTGGGCAAGAACGTGTTCGTCGACGCCGGCACCGGCGTGATCTACCGCGACACCGAGAGCATCCACTTCTTCGACGTGAGCGGCAGCGTCAGCTCGTTCGCGTCGCCCGGCCAGCTGCCCGACATCGCCGGCAACCCGCCCGCCGCGCAGCCGGCGCGCTTCATCCGCGTCACGTCCGGCGCGACGACGACGTTCACGGACGGGAACGGCGACTTCACGCTGCCGGGCGTCAACGCGCCGGCCTCGGTGACCTTCCAGTACGCGAACGGGATGTACGCCAACGTGCAGGACTCTGTCGCGGCGGAGTATTCGCTCACCCAGACGCTCACCTCCCCCACCGGGAACGCCGCCACGATGAACTCGCCCGCGTCGGCGCTGATCACCGCGCAAGCGAACTGCTCGCGGGTCGTGCCGCTCCTGCGCGATTTCGTCAAGGCGATCAACCCCAGCGACACGCACGCGGATTTCGCCGTGCGCGCGAACACGCAAATCGCGGGTTCCTGCAACGCGTACTACGACGGCGGCTCGATCAACTTCTTCAACGCGCAGGGCAGCTGTTCCAACACCGCCTACGCCACCGTGATCACCCACGAAGAAGGTCACTGGATGAACGACCTGTACGGCACCGGCAACGGTCCCGACGGGATGGGCGAGGGCAACGCGGACGTGTGGGCGCTGTACGTGTTCGACACGCCGGCGCTGGCGCCGAACTTCAACGGCGGCGGCTCGCTGCGCAGCGGAAACAACACGCGCGCGTTCTGCGGCGACGCGAACCCGGGTTGCTACCTGGACGTGCACACCGACGGCGAGCCCTGGATGGGCGCTGCCTGGAAGGTCCGCAATCGCCTCAACACGACGTACGGCAACGCGATGGGCGACCTGATCGCCAACTCGATCTTCATGGGCTGGATGAACGGCTACGACCAGACGCAGATCAAGTCGATCATCGAGACGCAGTGGCTGACGCTCGACGACGACGACGGGAACCTCGGCAACGGCACGCCGCACTTTTCGCAGATCGACCTCGGGTTCCGGGATCAGGCGTTCCCCGGCATCACGCTGCCCCCCGTCTCGATCGCGAACGTCACGAACCTGCCTTCCACGACGAATCAGGTCGGGCCCTACGTCGTGAACGCGACGATCGAGGCCAACCAGAACCCGCCGGTGCTCACCGCGAGCCTCCTCTACCGCATCGAAGGCGGGTCGTTCACGACGCTGCCGATGACGAATACGGGCGGAAACAACTGGACCGTGTCGATCCCCGGGATCGCTGCGCCTGCGCACGTCGCGTACTACCTGACCGCGACCAACAACGCCGCGCAGAGCGCCAGCTACCCGACGACCGCGCCGATCGCGCTGGTCGACTTCGACATCGGCACCGTGAACGTGCTGCGCTTCCACAACTTCGACACGACGAACGACGAGGGCTGGACGCACGGAAGCATCGGCGACACGTCGAGCATGACCGACGACTGGCAGCGCTCCACGCCCGCGGGCAAGTCGGGAACCGGCTGGTCTGATCCTACGGGCGCGTTCAGTCCGAGCACGTGCTGGGGCACGGACGACGGCCAGGGCAACTCGAACGGCGCGTACGCCTCGAACGTGCACGCCTACCTGCGCGCTCCGATCACGAACTGCTCGGGTGCGACGAACGTGCGCCTGCGTTTCCGCCGCTGGCTCTCGGTCCAGGGATCGGGATCGGACCAGGCGCGCATCCTGGTCAACGGCCAGCAGGTCTACATCAACCCCACGACGAACATGAACGACGGCGCGTGGACGCAGCAGGAAGTCTTCCTGGGCCCCATCGCCAACGACAACCCGTCCGTGCAGGTCGAGTGGCGGATCAAGTCCAATGGTTCGACGAACTACGGCGGTTGGAACATCGACGACGTGCAGATCCTGTGGCTCGCGGTCCCCTGCCCGACACCGCAGAACTACTGCTCGACGTCGCCGAACTCGGTCGGCCTGGGCTCGATCCTGGGCTTCCAGGGTTCACCGCGGATCTCGACGAACAACTTCGAGGTGATCGCGACCGGTCTCCCCCCGAACTCGTCGGGGCTCTTCTACTACGGCACCGCGACGCTCCAGCAGCCGTTCGGGAACGGCCTGCGCTGCGTCGGCGGTGCGGCCTTCCGACTGGGCATCCTGGTCGCCGACTTCTTCGGCGACGCGCACCAGCCCCTGGACATCCCGAACCTGCCGGGCGCGATCACGGCCGGCCAGACGCGCTACTTCCAGTATTGGTACCGCAATCCGGCGGGCGGCGGGTCGGGCTTCAACCTCAGCGACGGACTGCAAGTTCAGTTCTGTCCCTGAGAGTTCGCTGAACTCGGCCCCAGCCGCGCCACAACTCACGGGGCCCGGCTCGCGAGGCCCGTCCCGCCAGCGCGGGGCGGGCCTCGTCCATGAGGAGACCTGCCTTGGCGACGTTCGGAACCTGTAGGCAGGTGAAGGTCTGGGCGGTGTTCGCCCTATACTCGCCGCGTCCGCCCCTGCGGAATCCGACTGTCCGCAGCCGCCGCGGACCCCATCCTGAACCATGGCACCAGCCAGAGGTGCATCTCATGAACGCGACGAAGGTCCTCCTCCTCCCTGCCCTGCTCACGTCCCTGCCGCTCCTGCTCGCCTCGAACGCGCCCGGGACACGGGTCGCGTTCCTCGTCTCCGACGGGAAGAGCCTGACCAAAACGTTCGAGGTGAAGTCCGATCTCAGCCTCGACGACATGACGATGGGCGGCGCCGCCGGAGGGATGGCGCCCGACATCGAGATGACGATGGGCGTCACGTACAAGGTCGAGGTCACCGACGAGTACGTGAAGGTCGAAGGCGGCGCGCCCAAGAAGCTCAAGCGCTCCTACGACTCGCTCACCAGCGCGGTCTCGACCGCGATGAAGATGGAGATCATGGGTCAATCGCGCGACCAGGACTCGAACGTGACCGCCGCGAGCGAACTCGAAGGCAAGACGGTCGCGTTCACGTGGGATGCCGAGAAGAAGGAGTTCAAGCGCGCCTTCGATCCGGCGGGGGGCGAGGAGAAGCTCCTCGAGGGCCTGCGCGAGGACATGGATTTCCGCGGCCTGCTCCCGGGCGGCGAGGTCGCCGAGGGTGACTCGTGGGACATCGACGCCAAGGCGCTGACCGACGTGCTCGCGCCGGGCGGCAACATGTCGCTCAAGCCCAAGGAGAGCGGCAGCGACAAGATGGAGATGGGTCCGTCGGGGATGGAGAACCTCGCCGACATGTTCGGCGACGACGTCGAGGGCAAGTCCCAGGCGCAGTTCACCGGCATGCGCGAAGTGGACGGCGTCCAACTGGCCGTCATCAAGCTGACGATCGACATGAAGGCCAAGACGGACATGACCGACCGCGTCCGCGAGCAGATGGAGAAGGGCGACAAGCCCGAGGGCATCGACGAGATGAAATTCAACAGCGTCGACGTCGAGTTCGCCATCGAGGCCGAGGGCGAGATGCTCTGGAACGTCGCCGAAGGCCACTTCCGCAGCCTCGACCTGTCCGGCACGACCAGCTTCAAGTCGGCGCAGTCGATGAGCCTGTCCGTGCAGGGCCGCTCGATGGACATCGACCAATCGATGGAGTTCTCGGGCACGACGAGCTTCGCCGCGACCGCGAAGTGAACAGCCGGAACGGCGTCGGGCGGCGTGCAGTCACGCCGCCCGACATCGTTCGGCTCGGCAACGGCCCGCTCGCGATGCGAACGAGACTTCGATCCGCGCCCGCGGTGCTCGCGCTCTGCGCGCCCTGGTTCCAGGGCGCCACCGAGTGCGCAGCCCCGCGGGCGCCTTCGTTCCCGAGCGCCGCCGTCGCCACCGCGGCGGCCCTCCCGTCCGGCGACGCGATAGGCGACGCGGCCGCGTCGGCGTTGGAGGCCGCGCGCAAACTCGAGGCCGCCGGCGACTGGCCCGCGCTCGTCGAACTCCTCGGCCAGCGTGCGAAACGCTTCGAGTTGGTGCCCGACGAGGAACGTCTCCTCGCGCTCGGACTCGAGCAGGTCGGCCGACTCGACGAGGCCGCGCACCACATGGACCTGTGCGCCCTCGGCTGGGAGCGACTCGGCCACGACAGGGAAGCCAAGATCGCAGTCGCCGCGGTGCGGCGCCTGGATCCGCTGACCGCGCGGCGCGAACCGTTCGTGCGCAAGGTGACGACCACACTGCTCGCGGCGGCGCGCGACCTGCTCGACGACAACGACGCGGAACGCGCGCTGCGCATCGCGACGGGCCTGCCGCGGATCGCGCGCGGCAAGGATGCGTCGGCGGCGGAGGAGGTGCTCGCGCGCGCGCGCGCGGCGTTCGAGAAGGTCGAGCTGACGCAGCCGGAGGACGCGGGTGCGTCGCCGAACGCGACCAGCGAACGCCCCGTGGTCGAGTTCGAGACCGAACACTACGTGCTGGCCTGCCACCTCGAACCGGAGGTGGCCCAACGGCTCGGCAAGCTGATGGACGACATCCACGCGTTCTACGTGCGCGTGTACTTCGACGGCGACGCGAAACGCGCGCGCGGTCAGAAGGCGAAGATCCTGATCGCGCCCGACAAGGCGACGATGCTGCTCGACTGGGAGGGCGACGGCGGTCCCGATGGTTGGTGGTCGCCTGGCTCAGGTGAAGTGCATGCGTACGACACACGCGGCGCCACGGGCTCGCTCGACGCGATGCTCGAGACGCTGTTCCACGAGGCCAGCCACCAGTTCATGACGAAGCTCGCGGGCGCTGGAAGTGTTCCGGCCTGGTTGAACGAAGGTACTTCGAGCTTCTTCGAGGGCACCGTCGCGATGGCCGACGGCCGAGTTCTGTGGCCGCGCGCCGCTCTGGGCCGGCTGGTCGGCTTGTGTCACCAGATCGGCGAGCTGAAACCGCCGCGCCTGCGCGACGTCGTCGAGTACGCCGGACCGGGCTCGTACCCACCGGCGTACTACACATGGGGCTGGGGCCTCGCGTACTTCTTGCAGGAGTACGAGGACCCGAAGACGCTGCAGCACGTCTACCGACCGCTGTACGCCGGATACCGCAGCGAGGTGATCCAGAAGGGCGCAGCGACGTACGACATGTTCGAGCGCTGGTTCCTCGGCGATCGTTCTCCTTTGGGCCACCGTGATTTCTCCACGTTCGAGCGCGCCTGGGAGGCCTGGATCCTCGACGAGGTCGCGCCACTGCACGGTCGCGATGCCAAGGCGCGCACGCTGCGGCTTGCCCAGATCGAGCGACTCGTCGCGGCCGCGGATGCGGCGCCGAAGAAGAAGAGCGACACGAGCGCCGCAGATTTCTTGGAGCGCGCGCTCGTGCACTTCGAGTGGATCCGCACGCAGATCGACGGCGACGAGCCCGACGCGGAACTCCTGCTACGACAGGCGACCGTGTTCGAGCGACTCGGGCGTAAATCGTCCGCGGCTGCACTCGTCGAGTCCGCGCTCGAACTCGCCGATGCCGGGAAATTCGTCCTCGACGACGAGCGCCGTGCGGAGCTCGAAGCGAACCTGGCGCAGCTCGACCGCAAGAATGCCGCGTTGCGCACGGCTCGACAGCGCACGAGCGAGTTGGCGCGCACCGGGTTGGCGCTGATCGCCGACTACCGCACCGCGGGCCGTACGTTGCGCGCGTCCACGCTCGCTGCGGACCTCGCCGCTGTGCTGGGCGAGCCGCTGCGCCCGATCGCGGCCGAATTGCGCGAGGAATCGCGCGCACAGGGCCTGCTCCAGGGTTCGATCCGCGGTTTCACGGCGCAGCGCGACGCCTGGGAATCGCTGCTCGCCGTGCCGCTGGAACGGTTCGACGTCGGTGCCGAATCGACGCTCCTCGGTGCCGTTCGTGCGAACGCGATGATCGACACGACCTTCGAGGTTCGCGGCGAGTACGTCGTCAGTGCGACGCTGCACCCCGAGGGGCCGCGCGAGCCCGGTTCGTCGATCGGGCTGCTCGTCGCGGGCGCGCAGGAGCGGCCGACGACGATCGTCGGTATCGATGACCGGGGCAACGTCGGGCTGTGGACGCTCAGCGGAGGCAAGAAGGGTTCGTCGACCGTGCGCAAGACGCGCACGATCGGGATCACGCCGCGCGTGGCCGAGGGCGAAGCCGTGGACCTCAGCGTGCGCGTGCGCCACGACGGCGGGCTGGAGATTCAGGTCGGCGGACGTCCGCGCGTCGACGCGGTGCTGGAAGCGGCGCCGAACGGCGCCCGACACGCCGGATTGTTCGCGAAGAACGCGAGCGTTCGCTTCGAGGATCCGCGCGTCGAATTGCTCCCGTGACGGGACCCCGCGCGCGCGTCGCACTGCGAGAACGCGCGGAGCTGGCGGAGGGTCTGCGACTCCTCGCCGAACACGAGGCGCGTGCCGCGCACGAGTCCTTCGAGGACGTCTGGCGCGCGCACACGGGCACCCAATTGGGCGAGGTGGCGCGCGCGCTCTCGCAATGGGCCGCGGCCTGCGTGCACCGCGAGAACGGTCGCGATGCCGGGTTCCAGAGCCTCGCGCAGAAGTGCGCACGCAGACTGGCCGAGGCAGAGGTCGCGTCGGAGTTCCAGACGGCCGCGCTGGCCGCATGGATGGCGCGCGCCGCTGCGGCCTCGGAGCCGGTCGACCCGTGCGATTTGCCGCTGGACTGACCGCCGACGATCGCGCGAATCAGGACTCGGACGTGTTCAGGCGCGAGTTGCCGGCGACTTCGTTCGGCGACATCGGCGACCAGCGCTCCAGCGCGGCCTCGAGCGTCGACGACTGGATCGGTTTCGTGAGGCAGTCGTCCATGCCGGCCGCGATGCAACGCCTGCGGTCCTCGCCCACGGCGCTCGCGGTCAGCGCCAGGATCGGCACGCGCCGACCACCCGTCTCGCGCGAACGGATCGTCGCCGCGGCCTCGATGCCGTCCACCCCGGGCATTTGCAGGTCCATGAGCACGACGTCATGCCGACCGCGCTCCCACGCGTCGATGGCGGCCGAGCCGTTCGACGCGACGTCGACGGCGCAGCCCATGCGCTCGAGCATGCGCACGGCAACGCGTTGGTTCACCACGTTGTCCTCGGCGAGCAGCACGCGCCGGCGGCCCATGCTCTCGACGAACGTGGGACAGGCCGCACCGGCGGCAGAGGGCAGCGCTGAAGGCAGCGCTCGCTCGAGCAGCGCGACCTGGAGGCGCGATCGACGAACCGGCAAGCCGATCTGTCCGCGCCATCCGTCACGAGCGAGCACCTCGGATTCGATGAGCGTGCTAATCGGAGTCAAGAGGAAGACATCTGCACGACTCGAGAGCGATGTCGGCACGGCGGTCGAGCCCTGCGCCATGACCTCGTGGTCGACGAGGACCGCGTCGAGTTCAGCTGAGTCGTCGGCTTCCATGAACTCCTCTGCGCTCGCAACGTCGACGTACCGCGTGCAATCCGCGCCGAGGCACGTGAGCTGCGCGACGATCGCTTCCGATTCGAGCGTCTCGCCGCTGACGAGGAGGTAGCGACGCCCGGTGAGCGGCGCTTGGTCGCCGACCGATTCGCCCGGGACCGCGCCCAGCACGACCTGGAACCAGAACGTGGATCCGCGATCCGGCTCGGACACGACACCGATCGCGCCGCCCATCGCTTCGACGAGTTGGCGGCTGATCGCGAGGCCCAGGCCGGTTCCGCCGAAGCGTCGACTCGTCGAGCCGTCGGCCTGACTGAAGCTCTTGAAGAGGCGCGTCTGCGACTCGGAATCGATGCCGATGCCCGTGTCGACGATCTCGAAGCGCAGAATCGCCTGTCTATCGCCGCCGACGATGGTCGTCGCGCGCACGAGCACCCCGCCGCTCGACGTGAACTTCACGGCGTTGCCGATCAAGTTCGAGAGCACCTGGCGCAACCGGTGCGGATCGCCCATGACGGACCGCGGGAACTCGGGTACCGGTGCGGCAGCGATGCGAATGCCCTTGGTGTGAGCGATCGCGGTGGACAGGTCGACGACGTCATCGAGCAGTTGCGCGGGATCGAAGCGCACGCTCTCCAGCTCCAGCTTGCCGGCTTCGATCTTCGACCAGTCGAGGATGTCGTTCAGCACGGTCAAGAGTCCCTGACCGCAGGAGCGAACCGTCTCGGCGTAACCGCGTTGCTCGTTGTCGAGCTGCGTCTGCAGCAGGAGATCCACCATCCCGATCACACCGTTCATGGGCGTGCGGATCTCGTGGCTCATGTTCGCGAGGAACTGCGACTTCAGCCGAGCGGCGTCCAGCGCTGCGTCGCGCGCGATGGCCAGCTCGTGTTCCCAGCGCTTGCGCGCCGTGATGTCCGCGTGCGTGCCCGCGATGCGCATCGCAGTACCGTCGGGTCCATGGATCACGCGCCCGCGGTCGAGGATCCAGCGCCAACCGGAGATCGAGTCGGAGACGCGGTATTCGGCCTGGTACGAGAACGTACGGCCGGCCGTGTGCTCCGCGAGCGCGGCGCGAACCGTCGTCAGGTCGGCGGGATGAATGCGCGCATGCCACTCGGTGAGTCGCGTCGGCAGCGGCGTTGCCGTTCCGATCACGTCGGCGAGCCGGGCCGAGCAGTACAGCGCACCTGTGGCCAGTTCGAGGTCCCAGATTGAGTCGCCGGTGCCCTGCGTGGCGTAGCGCCAGCGATCTTCCTGCAGACGCCGTACTTCCTCGGCGGCGTTGCGCTCGGCTTGGAGGCGCGCGCGCTGCAGGTAGTGCGCGAGTTGCGACGCGACCTCGGACAGCAGCGTGATCTCGTGCTGGCTCCACGTGCGCTGGTGCGGCGAGTCGAAGCACAAGAGTCCCGTGAGACCGCAGCCGTGCCGCACGGGCACGTCGAGGATCGACTCCGCTCCGCTCGCGACGATCTGTTCGACGAGCGGCGCAAGGATGCGACTCTCGCGCACGTCCTCCGCGACGACGACTTGCCCGGCGCGCAACGATCCCAGGTACGTCGAGGCACTCGAGACGTCGATGCTCCGGCCCGTGCTCTTCGACATCGAGTCGGGCTCCGACGCGACGAGTACTTCGAGGCGACCGCGGTCGTCCACGGTCGAGTACGAGACGCGCATGCCGGGGAAGTGACGCGCGAGCACGGCGACGACGACGCGCGTCACGTCGGACACGTCGTGGTCCGAGAGAACCGCGCGCGCCAGCTCGTTCAGGATCTCCAGGCGGCGCTGGCTCTGGCGCAACGCCGTCGCGACTTGTTCTTCACGACGCGCGGCTTCCGCGATCGAGATGCCGGAGCGGCGCAATTCGAGCAGCGACATGACTTGCCGCGCGAGCTTCTGCACGAGGCCAACCTCGTCGTTGCCATAGTCGTGCGGCTTTCGATCGGCGACGCACAGGACACCCAGCACGCAACCGGATTCGGTGACCAGCGGTACGCCGAGGAATGCGCGTACATGAGCTTGCGAGGTCACGAGCGGACTGTTCGCGCAGCGCCGGTCCTTCGAAGCGTCCGGAATGACCAGCGCCTCGTAGGGCGTCTGGATCGCGTGCCCGCAGAGCCCGACGTCGCGCGGGATTTCGGCGACCTCCAGTCCGACCTTGGCTTTCACCCAGATGCGATCGGAATCCACGAACGTGATGGCCGCTATCGGCGAGCGTGTCACGTGCGCTGCAAGGCGCGCGATGTCGTCGAATGCTGCCTCGGGATCAGTGTCCAGGATGCGCAGGCTTTCGAGCTCGGCGAGGCGCCGGGCCTCTTCGGGCGGGAACTGGGGAGATTCCAAGGGTGTGCTTCTCGATTCGAGGCGAGCGGGCCGCACGCGGTACGCCGCGGCTCTTGGAGGTTGATCGAGGTCCCGGCGCGGGAATCTTGAGCGGGGATGCGGGCGCTTGCGCGGATGACACACGAAGAGAGTTCCCATCGCTTCGGGCGCGCGCCGCCGACCGGTAGACTCTTCCGCTCTCGATTCCACGCTCGACGAAGACAGTGAAGACATGACGCGACCGAACATCGTCCGCATCGCCAACGGCCAGGGTTTCTGGGGCGATTCGATCCTCGCGCCGGTCCGCCTCGTCCGCGAAGGCCCGATCGACTACCTGACGCTCGACTACTTGGCCGAGGTCACGATGTCGATCATGCAGAAGCTGCATTCGCGGAACCCGAACGCGGGCTACGCGACGGACTTCGTGCGCCTCGTCGATCGCATCCTGCCCGACCTCGTCGAGAAGAAGATCAAGGTCGTCGCGAACGCCGGCGGCGTGAACCCGCGCGGCTGCATGGACGCGATCGCCGCCGTGATCCAGAAGCGCGGCTACAAGGGCATCAAGCTGGGCATGGTCGAGGGCGACGACGTGTTCCACCGCATCGACGAGCTCGTGGCCGCCGGCGAGACGCTCGCGAACATGGATACGAAGGCGCCGATCTCGAGCGTGCGCGATCGCGTGACGAGCGCAAACGTCTACCTGGGCGCGTTCCCGATCGCGCAAGCGCTCGATCAAGGCGCACAGATCGTGATCACCGGCCGCGGCACGGATCCCGGGCTCGTGGTCGGCCCGATGATCCACGAATTCGGCTGGAAACCCAGCGACCACGACCTGCTCGCCGCCGGAACCGTCGCCGGACACATCGTCGAGTGCGGTGCGCAGTGCACGGGCGGCAACTTCACCGACTGGCGCACGATCGAGGGCATGGCGAACATCGGTTACCCGCTGATCGAGATGAAGGCCGACGGCACGTTCGTGATCACGAAACACGACAACACGGGCGGCCTCGTGAACGAGAGCACCGTCGCGCACCAACTCGCCTACGAGATGGGCGATCCGCGTGCGTACCTCGGACCCGATTGCACCGCCGACTTCACGTCGATCCGCATGCGCCAAGACGGCCGTGACCGCGTCGCCATCGACCGCGTGCGCGGCGGACCAGCGACGCCCTTCTACAAGGTGTCGGCCAGCTACCAAGACGGCTTCAAGTCCGTCGGCGAGCTGACGATCAGCGGCCCCGACGCGCTCGACAAGGCCAAGCTGTGCGCCGAGATCGTGTGGAAGCGACTCGCGTCCGACGGCTTCGAGTATTCCCAGTCCGAACGCTTGGTCGAGTTCCTCGGCGCGAACACCGTGCACGCTGGCATCGCCGCCGCCGACCGCGCCGATCCGAGCGAGATCGTGCTGCGCATGGGCGTGAAAGGCCCCGACCAAGCCAAGGTCGACCGTTTCGGGATGGAGCTCGTCCCGCTGGTCACTAGCGGCCCGCCCGGCGTCACCGGCTTCGCCGGCGGTCGTCCCAAGGCAACCGAGATCATCGGCTTCTGGCCCGCGCTGCTCCGCAAGGAGTTCGTGACGCCGAAGGTCACCGTCGTGACGGTTTGATTCGGCCCACATCCACGCCGCACGAAGCGCTTCGTCCGAACTTGATTCCGCACCCTTTCGAGCCCGCCCCCATGCCCAAAGTCCCCCTCTCCCGCATCGCCTGCGCCCGCTCCGGCGACAAGGGCGAAGGCTCGAACGTCGGCGTGCTCGCACGCAGCGACGCGGCCTACGCATTCTTGAAGGAACACCTGACGGCCGAGCGCGTGCGCCAGCACATGGCCGCGATCAACCCGGGCAAGGTCGAGCGGTTCGAGGCCGACAACCTGCGCCTGTTGAACTTCCTGCTGGAAGACAGCCTCGGCGGCGGCGGCTCCGCGTCGTTGAAGACGGACGCGCAAGGCAAGACGCACGGGCTGGCGGTGCTGCGGATGGAGATGGACGTGCCAGAGAACTTGCTGGTGAGCGTGCACTGAGCCGCGAGCTGAATCGCTTTTCGAGCATGGCTGCACAGGTGGCCCGCAGGCCGCAACGGAGTTCCTCGTCGCGAACGTTCTCGTGGCCTCGGATGCCGAGGGCTGGGCGCGCGTCGCGGTGCCGCGCGGCGTGCGTGTCGTGACGAAGGACTCGAGCGGCGCGGAAATCGAGGTCGTCGACGGCGCATCGATCCGCGTCGTCGATTGACGAAGTGCCGCGTGGGAGGTGGATGGCGATCGCGAGCACGGAGGACGGACGCATCCGTGCTGAATACCTGATCACGGTCGGTGCGGATGCGTTGGTCACGTGCGCAGATCTCGCGCTCGAAGCCGCGACGGACCTTCTCGTCGTCGCCGCACCTGGGCTCGGCGCCTGCGAAGTCGACCGGATGCGCGGTGCGGACCTGCTAGTCCGTTGCGCTCTCGACGCTGACGCCGCGCATCTCGCTCGCGTTCCCGCGGGCAGCGTGCACGCCGTCGTGAGGCGCGCCGGACAGGCGGATCGTACGACTGCACCACAGGACATGATCGCGGGGCGGATGCACGTCGTCGGCGTGGGCTGGTAGGTGCGCGAGTTGCTCGAGCACCGACTACATCGCGTAGTCCGAAACCCCAAGCGCGGGTTCACCGACTCGATCTCGCAGGTCGTCGGGGTCGCTGGATCCCTGCGCGACGTGCACGATCACGATGCGCTCCGGCTGCAGCTCGTACGCGATCAGGTGGGCGTGGACCACCCAGAACAATTTCTGCTCGTTCGTCAGATCCGGCCGAGGATGACCGGTTCGCGGGAACTCGGCGAGTATTCGAACCGAACTCATCACCTCGGCACGAACGCGACGAGCTCGACCGTTCCCCGACTCGCGTCGGATCCGCGCGACGATCCGCCGCAGGTCATCCTGAGCCTGTCGTGTGAACCGATACCCGCTCACGGGTTCTCGACTTCGTGCTCTTCGATCTCGAGGCGCAGCTGCTCGAGGAACTCCTCACCATCGACGGTGTCACCATCGAGCGCCTGCTGGTGGCCGATGTCGATCTTCTGGCGCGTCTCCTCGCGCCAGGCGTCGTTGTGACGCAACTTCTCGTCGCGCTCCATGAGCAGCTGGAGTCCGTGTCGCACAATTTCGTCCTCGTTCGCGGCGCGACCGGCGCGGATGCGGTCTTGGATGAAGGCCCGTTCCTCGGGGTTCCATTCGATGTCCATGCCTCGACCCTACTCACCGCTCGAAAACCCTGCCAATGGGTCCTTCCCAAGCACCGAGAACGTGACGGCGCGACCGGATTCCCCCGCTCCACCCCGCAGGAACCCAAGCAGACCTTGCGCTCCCTCCGCTGCGCCGAGGAAACTCCTCGCCCAATGAACGTCCTCCTCGAGATTCACGAGAAGTCCCGCCGCCTCAACCGCCGCATCGTCCTCCCCGAGACGCAGGATCCGCGCGTTCTGCAGGCTGCGGCACGGCTCGCGGCGCAGGGGCTGTGCACGCCGGTCCTCGTCGATGGGGGTCACATGGCATCCGCCGCTCCGCCCGGCATCGACGTCATCTCGACGAAGAAGGACCCGCGCACGAAGCAGTTCGCGGCCGTGTTGCACGAGCGCCGCCGCATGAAGGGCATGTCGCACGAGGAAGCTTTGCAGCGCGTCCTCGACCCCGTCGGCTTCGGCGCGTTTCTCGTCCAATCCGGCGATTGTCACGCGGGCGTTGCGGGCAGCGACGCGGCGACGGCCGATGTGTTGCGCGCGGGGCTGCAGATCATCGGACTCGCGCGCGACAACAAGACGTTGTCGTCGTGCTTCCTGATGGTGTTTCCCGATCGCGTCTACACCTATGCCGATTGCGGCGTCGTGCCCGATCCGACGGCCGAGCAACTGTGCGACATCGCCATCGCGGCGGCCGAGTCGCACCGCAAGCTCGTCGGTGAGGCGCCGCGCGTCGCGATGCTGTCGTTCAGCACGTACGGATCGGCGTCGCACCCGAAGGTCGAGAAGGTCAAGCAAGCGACCGAGCTCTTGAAGCGCCGCGCGCCGGGCCTGACCTGCGACGGCGAACTGCAGGTCGACGCCGCGATCGTGCCGGCCGTCGCGGACAAGAAAGCGCCCGGATCGCCGCTGGCCGGCAAGGCCAACGTGCTGGTCTTCCCCGACCTCGACGCGGGGAACATCGCCTACAAGTTGAGCGAGCGTCTGGGCGGCGCGAAGGCCCTGGGGCCGCTGGTGCAGGGCCTGGAGCGGCCGTTCATGGACCTTTCGCGCGGCTGCAAGCCCGACGACATCGTGGACGTGGCGTGTATCGCCTCGATCCTGGCAGGATGAGGGGCGTGAAGACCTTCGCGATCCTGGCCCTCGTCGTTCTCTGTGGCCTCGCGAGCTGCGGCGGCGACGAGCCGCTGCCTGCGGCGCCGAAATCGAGTCGCTCGACACAGGTCGCGACGAAGAAGCCGATGCCGCCGGTCGAGCCCATCGCGCCGGAGATGCCGACGCAACCGGTGATGCTGCCGCCGGGTGAGCGACGCATCCTCGAACTCGAAGGCGGTGTACGCGTCGAAGTGCTCGCGGAAGGGTTGGGCCCGGTGGTCGGCCCGGGCGACGAGGTCGCGCTGTCGCTGACGCTGAGCTACGTGCCCGAACCGGCGAAGGTCGAGGACGCGCAGGCCGAGTCGAAGGACGAGGCCAAGGCCGACGCGGCCGAGAAGCGTCCCTCGAAGAAGGGCTCGAAGGGCGGCCAGAAAGCCACCTCGGCCATCGACAACGACGAGGCGCCGGTCGTGAAGGAACCGATCGCCGACGTGCACGGCGACGCGAAGTCCGATCCGAAGCACGCAGCGGAGCCCACCGAACACGGCACAGAGAAGACACCGGAGGTCGCGAGCGAACATCCCGTCGCGGGGACGATCGACGCAGGAACGCACGGTGCGGATTCGCCGGACGCGATGAAGACGAACGGCGCGGAGAAGCCCGTCGAGCACATCGAGGGCGCGCATGTCGACACGGGCGCGAAGCCCGCTGACACCGCGGTGGCCGAGCCCGAAGCTATCGCCGACGGAATGCCCGCAATCCCGGCCGAAATCCCGACCGAAACCCCGCCCGCCGACACGAACCCGCCCACGACCCCGCCCACGACCCCGCCGACGGATGCTCCCCCGCCGGCAGAAGGCACGGCTCCCGCGCCCGAGCCGCTTGCGCCTGCCCTGGAACCCATCGTCGTCGTATCGACGAAGAATCTCGGCACGCCGATCCGCGCGCGCGTCGGCACGACGACCACGCTCGTCCCGGGTCTTTCGCGCGCCCTCGTCGGCTTGCGCCAGGGGACGATCGCCGAGATCACGCTGCCGCCCGAAGCGGGCTACGGCGCGGCGGGACTGCCTTCCGCCGGGATTCCTCCGGGAACGACCCTCCATGCGACGATCGAAATTCGCGAGGTGAAGCGGTGAGGCAGGGCGCGCTGCTCGCGGCGATCGGGCTCGTACTGGTTTCGCCGAGCTGTCGATCGTTCGACCCTGAGACCCGGGTCGTGCAAGTCGAACGCCCCACCGTGCAGATGACGTCCGGCGTGACGTACGAGGACCTGACGCGCGGCAACGGACGCGGTGCCGAGCCGGGTGACGAGATCTTGCTCGACTACGTCGTCTCGCTCGACGACGGCACACGCGTCGATTCGACGTACGACCGCGGATTGCCCGTGCCCGTGCGCATCGGTGAG
Organism: Planctomycetota bacterium; assembly: GCA_038318285.1. Lineage (GTDB taxonomy): Bacteria > Planctomycetota > UBA1135 > UBA1135 > JAEUHZ01. Next base: position 30,442 of record JBBQCC010000010.1, read on the forward strand.
GCGTTCGTGAAGGGACTCGACGAGGGCCTGCTCGGTATCCGGAACGCCGGAAGACGACGCATCATCGTTCCGCCCGAGCTTGCGTACGGAACGGAAGGCGTCCCCGGTCTCGTGCCGCGCAATGCGACGCTGATCTTCGAAGTGCACGCGATCGAAGTTCGTCCGCGATCGAACTGAGGCGGCCGGACCTCCTGTCGGATGCGGTCGCCCGGCGTGGGACCAACCGGCCATGGATCGAATCGATCGCACGACGGACTCTCGCGGATCCGCGCACCGGCCTTCGCAATCGCTCGCCGCAGCGCGAATACTGGAAACATGAGTTCCCAAAGCGCCGGCGAATCACGTCCCGAACTACGCCGCGGCATCGGACGAATCGGGTTCTTCGCGCTCGCCTTCGGCTCGATGATCGGCGTGGGTTGGGTCACGGCGCTGGGGACCTGGCTCGAAGCAGCCGGTCCGCTGGGAGCCGTGCTGGGGTTCCTCGCCGGCGGGATCCTGATGCTCGGCATCGGCCTGTGTTACGCCGAGCTGTGCGCGATGCTGCCTGTCGCGGGTGGTGAAGTCGCGTACGCCTACCTCGCGTTCGGCACGAGCAAGGCCTTCCTCGTCGGCTGGTTCCTGACCTTCGGCTATCTCGCGGTCTCGGCCTTCGAGGCCATCTCGGTGGCGCGCGTCCTCAGCTACCTCGTGCCCGGCCTCGACGCTTGGCCGCTCTACACGGTCGGCGGCGAGATCGTGTACGGATCGCACGTCGCGTTGGCCTGCGTGACGACCGGCGCGATCACGTGGGTCAACTACCGCGGCGTCAGCGGCGCGGCTCGACTCCAGACGATCCTGACCGTCGGGTTCGTGCTCGTGACGCTCATCTTCCTCGGTGCCGGTTTCATCGGCGGGGACAGCGCGAACACGCGGCCTTGGTTCACCGGCGTCGGGACGACCGGCGCACTGGCCGGCATCGCAACCGTGTTCGTCACGGCACCGTTCTGGTTCGTCGGCTTCGACACGATCCCGCAGGGCGCGGAAGAAGCGCAGCACGCCGTCCAACCGCGCACTCTGGCGCTGCTGATCTTGGCGTCGATCATCGGGGCGACCTTGTTCTATTGCGCGCTGATCTGGAGCGTCGCCAGCACCGGACCGTGGCAGCAGATCGCCGGCGCCGACATGCCCACGGCGGCCGCGTTCCGCACGACGATGGGATCACCGCTGCTCGCGAACCTGGTGCTCGTCGCGGCGCTGATGGGACTGTTCACCAGTTGGAATGGCTTCTTCTTGGCCGGATCGCGCGTGTTGTTCGCACTCGGGCGCGGCCAGATCGCGCCACCGTCATTGGGGCACACGCATCCGCGCTACGGCACGCCGGCGACCGCCGTGCTCCTCAGTGGCGTGCTGACCGCGGCCGGCGCGTGCCTCGGGCGCGGCGCGATGGTCGCGTTCATCGACGTCGGTTCGTTTTGCATCGCGCTGGCTTTCCTGGGCGTGTCGTTCTCGACGGCTCGGCTGCGTCGCGATCAACCGGACTTCGCGCGTCCATTCCGGATGCCGGGAGGCCGCTGGGTGCCCTGGTTCGCGGCGCTCGGCGCCGCACTGATCCTCGTCGTGATGGTCGTGCCGGGATCGGGCGCGACGCTCGTGTGGCCGCTCGAGTGGGCCGTGCTGGCGTGCGTCACAGGGCTGGGTGGCTGCGCATGGTGGATCGGTCGCCGCGATCGAGCGGAATTGTCCGAGGAAGAACGCGCACGGCGCGTCCTGGGTGAGTTCGCAGAGAAGTCCGTGCAACGAGAACGGCGGGGCCGACCTGGTTGAGGTCGACCCCGCCGTTTGGCCTCGTCGAGGCGTGCGAGAGGTGCGGAGCTTTGCGCTGCGCGGTCCTCAGTGCGCTCGGCCTTGCGGCTTCGCGTGCTAGTGCGCTCGGCCTTGCGGCTTCGCGGTCCTAGTGCGCTCAGCCTTGCGGCTTCGCGTGCTGGTGCGCTCAGCCTTGCGGCTTCGCGGTGCAGCTCGACTTGCTGGCTTCGCAAGAACCCTTGGCCGCGCCGTCGCAAGATGCCTTGGCGGCACCTTCGCACGAGCTGTTGCTTTCGCAGCAGCTCGCCTTCGGCATGTTGGCACCCGAGTCGTCGGCGACCGACTTCTTCTCGGTGTTGCAAGCGACCAAGCTCACGAGAGCCAGTGCGGCGATGATCGTCTTCATGGGAACTCCTTCTGCAGAGGTTACGTGGACTGCGGGGGCTCACCGTGGCGAGCGCACGCAGTTGGCCGCAGGGTCTAGAAGCCCACGGCCGACCGAAACACGATACTTCGATCGGCGGGGCTTGGGGGCCGACCTGCGTAAAACCCCGTCGTGCCGCGCCCCCCCCGGCAGCCGCTTGCGCTCGGGCGCGTCCGTGCGCATGGTCGCGACCGCCATGGCGATCCGATCCAGCCTCCTGACCCTCCCCCTCCTCCTCGCGGCAGCCTGCGCGAACTCGGCTCGCACCATCGACCGGCTGTGGGCCGACGTCGAAGAGGACGCGCGGCGAACGACACCGCTGGCCGATCCCGATGCCTCGCAGCGGCAGGGGTTTGCCGAGCGCGCGCAGCGAGCGCGCGAGATCCACGCGGCGGGCGGGCTGGAGTCGGCGCAGGACTATTTCCACGCCGCGTTCGTGCTAGCCGAGTCCGACGAGCCCGCGGACTGGGCGCTCGCGGCGGAGCTGGCGCGCAACGCTGCGGAGAGGGGCGAGCCCGGCGCGCTGCGCATCGCCGCCGAGGCGATCGACAAGGATCTCGTGCACCAGCGCCTGCCGCAGCGCTACGGAACGCAATTCGACTGGGATCCCACGAACGAGGTCTGGCGCCTGCACCCGATCGATCCCGCGACCACGGACGCGGAACGCGCGTCGATGGGCGTGCCGGCGTACGCGGAACTCGTCGCGGCCGAGATCTCGCTCAACGCGCGGCGGGATTCCGCCAAGCGGCGCGCGGCTCGCGCGGAGGATGAGGACTGAGCGCGTGACTCGCGCTCGAGATAGAGACTGACCGCGCGCCCGCTCACTCGTGCAGCAGATCGCGCACAGCGCGCGTCGCGTCGTCGTCCGCGCCCAGGCGCTTCTCGCGCGCCGAGAGCACACGGCCGTACTCCGCACGCCCCAAGTCGACTTCGCCGAGGGCGACGAGCACGCGGCCCAAGTCGAGGCGCGCCGCTTCCTCGAGTTTCGGGCCGTACGCCGCCACGCTGTGCGGACCCGTGAGCGCAAACTCCAAGGAAGCGCGCGCCGCGACGAGGTCGCCCGTGTCGGCCTGGATCCCGCCGACGATGTGCGCCAGCTTGCGCGTCGACGGGTGCTCCTCGCCCACGATCCCGCGCAGCACGCTTTCGCATTCCACGAGCAGCTCCAAGGCGAGCGCACTCTCGCCGCGCGCATGGGCCAACTGACCACGGCGCATGAGCGTCGTCGAGAGCATGTTCGCGTCGTTCAGCGTCCGGTACGTCGCCAACGCGCGTTCGTACTCCTCCTCGGCCTCGGGCAGGCGACCCAGGTCGAAGTAGAAGTCGGCCAGGTTCATGTGCAGTTGGGCGACGTGCCCGTGCCCCTCGCCGAAGTGCCAACCGTAGATCGCCAGGGTCTCGCGCAAGGGATCGATCGCTTCGGCCGATCGACCGGCCTGGCGCAGCGCGACGGCGAGCGAGTTCAGGAGCTGTCCCAAACCGGTATCGTTGGCGATGCCGCGCGCACGGCGCGTGCCGATCGACTCGGTCAGCGCGACGACGGCGGCGGCCGGATCGCCGCGCCGCGAAACTTGGTCGCAATACTCGACCACGCTGTCGAGCCAAAGCTCGTCGGCCGGATCGAGGTGTTCCTTCCCGTGCGCCAACGCCTCGCACGCCACGCTCCACGCCTGCTCTCCGCTCCCGAGCTTGACGAGCACGAACGCCTGCGCGTTCAACAGGCTCGCCCACGGGCGCGGCGCCTCGGCGGTGTGCGGCTCGAGTTCGGCGCGCGCTGCAGCCAATCGTTCCGCAGATTCCTTCCAGTGCGCGCCGTGGTTCGCGACCACACCGAGCTGCGTGAGCACCTCGCCGCGCACTACGGATTCCGACGGAAACTCTTCCAGCGCGACCAAAGCCGATTCGAGCGTCGCGCGCGACTCCGCGAGGCGACCGAACTCGCGCTGACCGCGGGCCGAATCGATACGTGCGCGTACCGTGTCGAGCAGCTCGGCCCGATGCGCTTCGTTCGCGCGGTGACTGCGCCAGGCCAGACCCGAGGCGAGGACGGCCGTGCCGATCGCGGTTCCGGCCAACATCGTCCACGGCCGACGACGGCCGTAGCGCCACACGCGCTCGAACGCCCCTGTCGGCCGCGCGTGGATCGGGAATCCGCGCAGGTGCAGCTCGATGTCGTGAGCGAGCGCGTTCGCATCCGCGTACCGGCGTCCTGGTTCCTTCGCCAGGCA
>JBBQCC010000011.1:0-33826 GCA_038318285.1 Planctomycetota bacterium
GGGGGACCTGGCCGACGGCGCCTCGATCCACGCGGCGGTCGCTGCCACCACATCGCGCGCGGCGGCGGTGCGCAGCACGGCTCGCGTCGTCCACTGCGGCGCGCTGATCAGCTATCGCGATCAGGATCGCGCGGCGCAGCTCGCGGCGAACGTCGAGGGCACGCGTCACGTGCTCGAGGCCGCGCGCGCGCACGGTGTCGGGCGCGTGCTGCACATCAGCTCCGTCGTCGCAGTCGGGCACGGGCGCGGCGACGAGACGCTCGACGAGTCGATGGACTGGAACAATGCGCCGCTGGGCGTCGACTACGCGAACACCAAACGCGCCGGCGAAGAGCTCGCGATGGCCGCGGCGCGCGACCTCGACGTCGTCGTGACGAACCCGGGAGCGATCTTCGGTGCGTGGGCGGGGAAGTCGAACACGGCGAAGTTCCTGCGCCTCGCTTCGGCGGGCAAGGGGCCGCTGCTCGCGCCGCCCGGTTCGATCGGCGTGCTCGGCATCGACGATGCGGCGGACGGATGCGTGCTGGCGCTCGACCGCGGACGTCGCGGCGAACGGTACGTGCTCGTCGAGAGCTGGATCTCGTCCGCCGACATGTTCCGGCTCGTGGCGCGCGTCACCGGAGGACGCCGTCCGCTCGTCACGGTGCCGCGGTTCGCCTGGCCGTTCGTGGTGGCGGGCGCGCGCGTCGTCGACCGCATCCACCCGCTCGACATGACGCCGCCGCAGGCGCTGGCGATGCTGGGTGTGGAGCTGCGCTTCGACGCGCGCAAAGCACGGAGCGAACTCGGATGGAAACCGGCGCCGTTCGAACTCGTCCTGCGCGAAACGGTGCGCGGACTGGGTCTCCCCGTCGCCGGCGAACCCCGCTGATCCCCGCGGGAACCGGCTTCTTACAGCTTCGTCGCGCCCGCGTTCCTAGCATGGGAGATCTCAGCGTGATCCACGCGGACCCCGCCTTCGCCCCCACCCCGAGGCTTCACGTGTCGAGCTCTCCCATCCGCCGCGGCGCAGCGCCACGGACGATCCTGATCCTCCTCGCCGTCGCGGCCGCCTCGGTCGTCGCGTTGCTCGCCTTCCTCGCGCGCCCCGAGTCGGGCTCCGGCACCGGACCGCACGGTGGAACGGCGGCCATCGCACCGAGCGTCGCCGTGCAGTTGGCAGACGCGCCCGTGTTGGAACTCGCCGATTCGGACGCCGCGACGGACACCGCGCGTTCGGAGGGTATCGCCGCCGGCGTGCGCCTGCGTGGACCGGGAATACTCGACGGTACGATCCGCGATCGCGCGAGTGGCAGCGGTGTGGCCGGAGCGCGTGTCGAACTGCTCGCGGTTCCGCCCGCGGGCGCGGCCTTCGTCGGACGACTGCTGCGCTTGTTCGCCGGATCGAGCGACTTGTCGCGCAGCGCGCGGCCCGTCGCCGTCGCGATCAGCGGTGCCGATGGGCGCTTCCATTTCGAGGGAGTCCGCACAGGGACCTACTTCCTCGACTCGCGCGGTGACTACCACGTGCCCGAGTCGGTGCCGCGCGCGCGCGTGCTCCCCTCGGGTGCCGGCGGTCCGATCGACGTGTGGGTCCGCGGCGGCGGCCGAGTCGTCGGCCACGTGACGATGCCCGACGGCACGCCGGCGCGCGGCGCGACCCTCGCGCTCGTGCCCGGGCCGAACAACTTTCTCTCGACGCTCAACACGGGAGACATGCGCTGGCTCGATGCGAAGAGCGACGCGGAAGGCGACTTCGTGATCCCCGGCGTTCCGCCCGGCGAGGGCTTCGAAATCACGGCGACGGGAACCGATTTCGCCGTCTCGCACCTGACGGACATCGCCATCGTCGCCGGTCAGGACACGCAGGTCGTCGTGCAGACGCGCGCCGGCGCGACGATCACCGGACGCGTTCTGGCCGCACGCACGGACGGCGAGCCGATTCCGCTCGCCGAGGCCCACCTGGGCGCAGTTCCGCGCGGATTGCGCAATCTGCGCTGCGCGGAAGAGGTGCTGACCGCGACGCACTGCGTCACGGCCGCGGACGGGACGTACACGATGCACAACGTGCCTCCGGGCGACGTCGACCTCGTCGCGATCGAGCGCACGCACCTGCCCGCGATCGGTGCGCGCGCGTCGCTCGCCGATGGGGTGTCCATGCAAGTCGAGGACATCGTCCTCGCCCCGGGCGCGATGGTCGCGGGACGCGTGGTCGACGCGCGCGGCCGTCCGATCGCGGGCGTCGCGACGAAGTTCAACTTGGTGGACTGGAAGAACTTCCAGTTCGACTTCTCGCTCGCGCCGATGATGTCGGCCGCGGTCAAGGGATTCGACCTGCCCAAGACCGACGCGGACGGGCGCTTCCTCGCGGGGCCGATCGCCGGCAAGCCGCCGTACGAGGTGACGTTCTCGAAAGCCGGGTACGTGGACGCGGAGTTGAAGCACGAGCCGGCCGAGTCACAGGGCGAGGTCGTCGTCACGATGCAACAGGGCGGGTCCGTCGAAGGCGTCGTCATGGACGTCGCGCGCGGCGAACCGGTCGGCTCGTTCAGCGTCGGCGGCGGTGATCTCGTCGACGCGGAGTCCGACGGGCTCGGCGCGTCGACCGCGTTCTCGGGCGGCACGACGTTCGAGGACGCATCCGGGCGATTCCGCGTCGAGTCGGTCCGACCAGGCAAGTCGACGCTCGTGTTCCGCGCGCCGGGGTACCTGCCGACTCCGGTGGAGGTCGAAGTCGTCGAGGGCGAGACCAAGAAGGGCGTCATCGTCGAGCTGTCGCCGGGCGGAATCGTGCGCGGCACGGTGCTCGACGCCGCTGGGAAACCGGTCGCCGGCGCGCAGGTCGTCGCCCAGGGATCCGGTGCGGGCGGAAAAGCGCGTGATCGTCGGCGCGGGCGGATGCAGTCGATGGGGAATCGCCGCAGCGGCGGCCCGCCCGAGAGTCCGTTCGGCCCGATGATGGAAGGCGGCGCCGACGCGGTGGACGAGATCCCGCCCGGATTCCTCTCGATCGCTGCCGGAATGGGCGTGCTCGGTGATCGCGCCGTGACGACGAGTGCGCGCGGCACTTTCGAACTCGTCGGCGTCGAGCCGGGCGAATTCCGGGTCTACGCGTTCCACCGCGATCAAGCCGGTGGCGCCAGCGAAGCGCAGACGATGCCGGCCGAGGGCGTGCTCGAAGGTGTCGTGATCCGCATGCGCGGTGGCGGCGCGATCGTCGGCAGCGTGACCGATCGTTTCGGTCGTCCCGTCCCCGATCAGATCGTGTTGGCGTTCTCACCCGCTGCCTTCGGCGGCCCGGGCGGCGGTGGGTCGGCCGCGAGCGGCGCGTACCAAGGCTCCACCGACGACGAGGGGCGCTACGCGATCCGGCACGTCGGCGCGGGCAGCTACTTCCTCGTCGCGACGCGCGGGGACGAGGACCTGAACCCCGCGACGTTCTTCGGGACGCTGAACTTCGATCTCGTGACCGTGCCCGAGGGCGAGGAGGTCGAATTCGATCTCGTCGACAGCACAGCTTCCGCGTGCAAGGTCCGCGGCGTCGTCACGTACCGCGGCGAACCGGTCGGGCGCGGCAACCTCGTCGCGACCAGCACCGACACGGAAAGCGTGCTCGGCGTCGAGTTCCGCGCGGCGAAGATGCTCGGCGGAGGGCGCTTCGAGTTCGCTGGTCTCGCGCCGGGGACGTGGCAACTCCAGGTCGACGGCGACGGGCCGCAGGTGCGGACCTCGATCGAAGTGCCCGATCTCCCCGAGTACGAAGTGGAAGTGCGGTTGCCCGAGGGCGGAGTCGAGGGACGCGTGGTGGACGACCGCACGAGTGCCCCGATCGAGGGCGTGCAGGTCACGCTGCGCCGGACGGACGGCGCGATCAAGGCCAAGGGTCTCCTCGGCAGCGTCATCGCGCGCGACGGCGGAGCGGTGCGCCGCAACACCGACGACAAGGGTGAATTCCGTTTCGATCGCCTCGAAGGCGGCGACTACGAGATCGTCGCGCAGATTCCGAGTTGGCGTCGGCGCGAAGGGGGCGAGAGCTACGCGCCCACCGAGCCGGGTCGAGTGCGCGTGGACTCGACCCGCGTCGAACGCGACATCGTGCTGCGACTCCTGCCGTCGCTGGGCATCTCGGGCCGCGTCACGGGCCCCGACGGTCCGATCGAGGGCGTGCGCGTCGTCGCGATCCGCGAGGGCGCGGGCACGGAAGGCATCGAGGCGGGCCGCAGCGATGCGGAAGGCAAGTTCACGATTCGCGGGCTGGCCACCGGGAAGTACCGGATCAGCGCGAACGCCGACGGTTTCGCCGAGGGACGCAAGACGGGCATCGAGGTCGAGCGCGGTCGCGAGCCCGACGGTGTCGAGATTGCGCTGACGCGTGGCGTTCTCGTGCGAGCGCGGGTCACGAAGTCGGGCCTGCCGGTGTCGGGTGCGCGCGTGACCTTGCTCACGCCCGGCGCCGAGTCCGCGGGCAGCGACGATCCTGGACGCGCGATCGAAGGGTATTTCCGCGGCGAGGGCGCCACGGACGCGCAGGGCATCGTGGAAGTCGGGCGTTACGTTCCCGGCAAGTACCGCCTGGAAGCGCAGCGTGGCGCGGACAAGTCCGCGAAGGACGTGACCGTGGACGGCAAGGACACCGAAGCGGAGTTGCGCATCGACCTGGAGTGAGCGGCCGTGAACTCTTCACCGTCTCGGATCGCGTAGCATCGACCGTCGCATGTTGGCCATCCTCGCACTCGCCGGATCCCTGATCCTCACGCCGCAGCACCTCGCCGCGGAGCGACCGCAGCTCGCGTCCGCGCGGCGCATCGTGCTGGACCACGCCGGAGTTCCGGGGTCGAAGCACGGGCGTACGAGCGATCAAGCGCGCATCCTCGCCGATGAACTCGTGGCGCGGATCCGCGGCGGAACCGACTTCGCGCGCCTCGCAACCGAATACTCCACCGCGCCCGATGCCCGCCGCGGCGGTGAATTGGGGACCTTCGTGCCCGGCATCCTGGCGCCGTCTCTGGACGAGTTCCTCTTCACGGCGAAGGAGGGCGAAGTCAGCGCTCCGAGCGAGCTGACGACGGGTTGGTGCATCCTGCAGCGCGTGCCCACGCACGCCGCGGTGTTGCGCATCCAGGTGACGGGCGACGAGGCTCGTCGCGCCACGCGCTCGCGCGAGGTCGAGAAGCGACTCGCTGCCGGCGATGACTTCGCGAAGGTCGCGCGCGAACTCTCCGACGACGCCGGATCGGCCGCGCGCGGCGGTCAGTACGCGATTTTCGAGCGCGGCGCGAGCGACGCGTTCCTCAAGCGCGCGGCTTTCGAAGCGGAGATCGGTGAGGTGTTCGGCCCGGTCGACCTGCCGCCGCTGGGATCGAACTGGATGAAGCGCGTGCCGCTCGAGGCCGTCGATCCCGAATTGCGCGAGGACTCGTTCGTGCGACTTTCGGCCATCCTGTTCCCGTTCGACACGGCGGTCGGTGCCGACCCGCGCAAGACGCCGGACGAGACCGCGGTGAAGCACTTGGCCGACCAAGTGTTGGCGGCGCTGGATGCCGGATCCGACTTCGCCAAGCTGGCACGCGAGTACACGGGCGACCCCGGCGGCAAGGAGCTCTCGGGGGACCTGGGCTGGGTCCACCGCGCGACGCCGACGCTCTCCGACGCGGTGCGCAACGCGTGTCTCCTCACGGTGGGCGCGCACACGGTCGTGCAGCGCATTCCCGCGGGCTGGGTGATCTTGAAGCGCGACGCGTGACAGGCCCGAGTGCGCGCCCGCGCGTCGCGGTCGTGATTCCTGCGCTGGACGAAGAACTCTCTCTGCCGCTCGTCCTCGCCGCGATTCCGTCGGACCTGCACGACGTGGTCGTCGTGGGGGACAACGGTTCGCGCGATCGCACGACGGAAGTCGCGCGCGCGTACGGCGCGATCGTCGTGCACGAGCCGCGTCGCGGGTACGGATCGGCATGCCTCGCGGCCCTCGATGTCGTGTTGCGCGGCGCGGAGGACCACGCCGCCGACGACGGTCCGAACGGGCCGCGATCCCGCGGCTTGGAGGCACTCCCGCTCCGCGACGAGGACGTCGTCGTGTTCCTGGACGCGGACTTCTCGGACGACCCGACGGACCTGGCCGCACTGCTCGAGCCCATCCTTCGCGGGAAGGCCGAGTTCGTGGTCGGCTCGCGCACGCGCGATGCGGATTCGCGCGCGGCACTGACGCCGCAACAGCGCTTCGGTAATGCGCTCGCCTGCTTCCTGCTGCGTGTGTCGTTCGGAGCGCGACACACGGACCTCGGCCCGTTTCGAGCGATTCGCGTGGACGCCCTGCGTCATCTCGCGATGCGCGACCGCGACTACGGTTGGACTGTGGAGATGCAACTCAAGGCGCGTGTGGCCCGACTGCGCGTCGTCGAAGTCCCGGTGCGCTACCGCGTGCGCGCGGCCGGTGACAGCAAGGTCTCGGGCACCGTCGCCGGATCCGTGCGCGCCGGTTGGAAGATCCTGGGTTGGATCCTCGGGTGGCGCGTGCGCCTGTTCACGGGCGGGGTTCGTATCCCCAGGTTCCCTCGATCTTCGACCAGCGCAGGGACAGGATGTCGAGCAGCCAGTCCAGCGGACCCAGGTACGGGAACGTCACCGTCTCCGTGACTTCCATGTTCGCGAGGTTCGCGTCGGATGCGTTCTCGCGCGCGATGAGTTGCGCGCCCTTCGGGAGGTCGATCGAGAAGATCGTCAGCGCGAGGCCGGTCGAGCGAAACGTGCCCGACGTCTCGCTCGTGCGCTCGAACGTAAGGCTGGAGCAACCGGGCAGCAGGACGCCGACGGCGACCAACACGGGCAATCCAACGAACCGAAGGAGCCTCTCCTGCCGCGCGGTCGTCATGGCGAAACCGTAGCAGAGCCTCGGGACGTGCGGAAGCGGGCGCCGATCGGCAGGGGCGGGTGTTAGGGTGCGGCGGATGACCGAACCGTTGCGCGGTGTGACCGAGAAACCCGCCCAGCTCGAACTGGCCGCGAGTCATGCGCGCGCGTTTCGGGGGCGATTCGGCGCGGCCCATGTGCCGCGCGTGTTCTTCGCGCCGGGGCGTGTGAACCTGATGGGCGCGCACCTCGACTACAACGGGGGGCCGGTCATGCCGACGGCCATCGACCGCGGGACGTTCGTCGCGGTCGCGCCTCTCCGCGACGGTGCGGTGACCCTCGCCTCCACGATCGACGAACTCACGGTCGAGTTCGAACTCGACGCGTTGCCCGCCGCGCGCACGGGGCGGTGGATCGACTACCCCATCGGCGTGCTGCACGAGATCCAGGCCCTGGCCGAGGCGCAAGGCTCGCGCGGGAGCGGGCTGGCCATCCTGTTCGGAGGGAACATGCCGGTCGGGGCGGGGCTCTCGTCTTCTGCGTCGATCTGTGTTGGGACCGCCTTCGCCCTCGACGCGGTCTGGGGGCTCGGGCTGCCGCGCATCGAGCTCGTTCACGCTGCCCTGCGCGCCGAGCGCGGATTCGTGGGCGTGCAGTGCGGGATCATGGATCCCTACTCGATCGGGCTCGCGCGAGAGAGTTCCCTGCTGTGGCTCGACTGCAAGGATCGTACGAGCGAGTACCTGCCGATCGACCACGAACGGCTGTCGATCGCGGTGGCCGACACGTTGGTGCGCCGCGAGCTGGCGCAAGGCGCGTTCAACGAGAGGGTCGCGCAGTGTCGCGATGCCTTCACGGCGCTGCGTCGACACCAGCCCGAGGCGACGTGTCTGCGTGACATCCGCTTCGAAACGCTGGCGGAGCACGGGCACGAGCTCGAGCCGGCTGCTTCACGGCGTGCGCACCATGTGATCCAAGAGGTCGCGCGCACGTTCTCCGCGCGTGATGCGCTGCGCGGCGGGGACCCGGCCGGTTTCGGCGCCCAGATGACGCGCGCGCACGAATCGTTGCGCGAACTCTTCGAGGTCTCCGTGCCCGAACTCGATCGCTTGGTCGAAAGCGCCGTCGAGTGCCCGGGCGTCCTCGGATCGCGCCTCACGGGCGCCGGGTTCGGAGGATGTGCGGTCGTTCTGCTCGAACGCGGCGGGGAGGCGGAGCTCACCGCGCGCGTCGCTCGCGACTACCTCGACTCGTTCGGTCGCTCGCCGACCATCGAGTTCTTCGGCGGAGATCCAGGACCGCGGGAGATCTCGCTCGTGGCGCTTTGAGAGCCCGTGAGTCCTTCACCTGCTCTCTGAGCGCGTGAGCGAATGGAAGCGGAGCCGTCAAAGCGACGGCTCCGGCTCTCACTCTCCTCGGCCCCGAGTCGATCGGGCCCCTAGCAGGCCGTGGTGAAAGTCATCCCGCTCAACGAATCGTGCCCAAGCGATGCGAGGAGGCCGACAGAACGCCAGCGGAGGCGACCTCCTGGCCGTTGAGCATGGCGTGACGAGGCCGACGAAGCAGCGCGAAGGCACGGTTTGTTGAGAGGCCTGACTTTCACCACGGCCTGCTAGCGTCGATCAGCGGTCGTCGATCACTTGACGCCGATGCCGAGCGCGCGGCGCGAGCGTTCGAGGACCAGCTTGCCGGCCTCGGTCTCGACGATTCCCGTCGCGAATGCGCTCTCCAGTGCGTCGCTCGCCGAAGCGAATCGGCGCGCGAACAGGTAGTTCGCAGCGAGGACCAGTCGCGCGTCCTCGTCGAGCACGTGATCGCGCAGGTAGGCCTCGGCCCACGCGATGTGACGGTCGAACTCGGCCGGGTCGGAATACCACTCGTGCTTGTCGACGAGGGTTTCGAGCAACGTCGCGTCGAGCTCCAACGCACGGCGCATCGAGAAGGCGGCGTAGTGGTAGTCGCCTGTCGCGAAGAGCGCATCGGACAGGATCAACCACAGGCTGCCGCGCTCGGGGGAGAACTCCACCGCGCGGGCGTAATGGCGAACGGCATCGCTGTAGCGACCCTCGCGGAACGCGACGTCCCCGTTCGCGAGCGCATCGTCAGCCGACTGCTCGAGGTCCTTGCGAATCTCGGGCGCCACGCCGGGCACGGCTCCGGCCGGAGCGTTGATGCCCGGAGCGGGGCCGGCGGGCGGCGGCGGCGGCGGTGCGGGTTGTTGGACGACCGCGGGCTCGTAGGTCTCGTACACCACGGTGGTGTAGATCCAGGGCGAGTAGGCGAAGCCCCAGTACGAGTGGCTGTAGCCCCACGGGTAGCAGGCGCTGCGGTAGCTCGGGCCGTACCACCAGCAGGATCCGTACGGCCAGCACAGGCTGAAGTTCCACCACCAGCTCCCATACCAGCACGAGTTCCAGTACCAGCCGCAGTTGTCCCACACGTTTCCGTACGGGTTCCAACCGCCGCCGTAGAAGCCCGCGCCCGTGCCCACCACGATGCCGGTTCCGGTCGTGATCCCGCCGGTCGCGGCGCGGCCCGCGGCGCGCAGTCGGTGCCCCTTCTCGGGCTGCTGGTTCTCCAACTCGGCGGCGCGAGCGCGCGCGCGACCGATGTGTGCGTCGACGGTGTCGCTCGTCTTGCCGGAGCCGCGGCCGGACGCGTCGGTCTTCGCGTTGGCCTTCGTGTCGGCCTTCGCGCGGCCCGTACCCGCGCGCGCGCTCGCGTCGCCACGTCGAGTCGGCTGACCGAACTCGCGGCGACCTTCCGCCGCCGTGCGCGCACCCGAGAGCCCGTCGCGGCCAGGATGACCGTCGGCGGAACCGCCGCGCGTGGTCACGGCACCGGCTGCGGCCGAGCCGTAGCGCGAGCGCAGCGAGTTCGCGCTCAGAGCCGGGCGCGGAACTGCGGCGGCCGGGTTCGAGCCGTCGAGGCCCGCGCGCGCCAGTCGGCCGCTGGCCAACCCGCCCTCCGGACCCGAACGCGATCCTGAGATCGAAGGGAACCCGATGCGCGGCGCGCGCACAGCTCCCGAGAGATCGACGACCGCGTCCGGCTGCCATACGCGCGGCTGGTACGGCTGGGGCGAGTTGCGCCCGATGTTCGTGGGATCGGACGGACCGCTGCGGTCCGTCGGCCACGGCGTACCCCGGTAGCCGGGCAGCTCGGATCCACCCGTGCGCGCGTCGGATCCGGAACCGTAGCGCGACGCCCCCGGTCCGGGTTCACGCGCACCATCGGGCTGCGTGGTGCGCGGAGTCGTCGGCGCGTCGTAGCGCGGCGTCGTCGGCAAGCTGGGCGCTTCGTAGCGGGGCGTGGGCGGTTGGTAGCGCGGCGTGGCCGGTTGGCTCGGTTGCTCGTAGCGCGGGGCGCTGGGCGGGCTGACGCGCGGCTGGGGCGTCGGTTGCACACGCGGGACGGGAGTCGGTGAGACACTGCCGCGCTGCGGTGCAACGCTGCCGCGCTGCGGGGCGGAGCGGCTGAAGCTGCTCGTCGACGGCCGCGAATAGCTGGGGGTCGCGGGGCGGCTGGGCTGTGCGCTGGGACGGCTGCCGCCTGACGGGCGCCCTTGGCTGCCGCGTTGGACCGCCTCGGCCGACGTCGCCAGGGCGAGGATGCCGACGAGGCTGACGCAGAGCGCTCGTTTCAGAGTCGGATTGGGCATGGGTCGCATCACCTCGGGCTGGGGGAACTCGCAGAGCCTTCTAGGACAGCAAGTGCGGTGCCGTTGGGCCGAGGGTACCAGAGGCCAGAAAAAGGCGCCGTTTCGGCCAGATTCGGTCCTCCGGGGAGGACAAGTCCGACCTCACGCGAGGCGGGGCTCCGGTGGTGCGGCGGGCTCTACGGGGTCCGATCAGCGCTTCGCGTCGCCCCCGGTCTCGCGCGGTTCGGAGGCCTCCGCGGGCACGACGAGCACGACGACGTCCGGCTCCTCCCGACTCCCGTCGAAGCGCGCGTACGCCTTGCCGGCGGTCGAGCCCTCCGGCATCCGGGCGATCAGTCGACGCAGCACGGCCTGATCCACCGCGGCCAAGCCGGTGACTGCAGTCGCCGTCCCGATCCGATCCGGGATCGTCGTGTAGCCCTCGGGCGGATGCGCGGGCACCCGAGCCAAGCGCAGGAGGACGGCCGTCGGAGCCCCCTCGGCACCGAGCTCGAAGGTGAACCAGTCCTCGATGTCGGGCAGCTTGGCCTCACGGGCCTCCGCGCGCAGGCGCCCTTGCTCCTCGCGCGCGCGCTTCCACGAAGCCTGATCGGGCAGGGCGACGCGGCGTAGGCAGACGGGCGGGATGTCGAGGTCACGGACGCCCTCGACGGGATCTCCAACGACGCCGCGCCGATCCGCGGGCAGGAAGAAGGAGTCGATGAAGCGCGTCGTGACGTCGACGACGTCCACCGACTCGCGCCAGGCGACCGTCGCGCCGTTCCAGACCTCGAACGTCGCCGGCCACGCGCGCGACTCCGAGTTCGTCCATGTGATCGCTCGGAAGCAGTCCCGATTCTCACGTGAGTCGGGCACGCACTCGATCGACGTCGGTCGCGGCGGTGTTCCGGCGACCGTGGCGCGCAGGAGTTCCCCGAGACAGTTCTTCGCCGTGCGCGTCGCTCCGGTCCCGCTCCAAGGCCTGTCGTCGGGCCACAGGAACAGTGCACGGCGGAGGTCGAACGCCGCGAGGATCGCCGTTCGATCCTCAGCGCGGTACTCGACGGACGCCGGTGGGGTGGGCTCGACCGCCAGCACGTGCTGCCCGTACTGGTAGCGAATGCGACTCTGGTTGTAGGCGCCGTCGCGCGCCGCGATCCACCAGCGCACGCGCTCGGGGAACACGTAGGCCGCGCGCAGGTCGTGGAGTCGACCGGGTTGCGCGGGGTACTCGAGCCTCGAACGCGATTCGAAGCCGCGCAGGCCGGCGATGGCGGCGCGAGCCGGCGGCGGGACGAGCGGCGTAGGCGCGGTGGCACCGCGTTTCGGTTCCGAGCCCGGCCCCTGGCGTACCGTGGTCGCCGTCGCGACGGACAAGGACGCGGACGCGAGGAGCGCGAGAAGCGCGGTGCGGGCTCGGCCCATCGCCGCACACGCCGCGACTGGGGAGGCGCCGCGCGAGCGGACGGTCAGGGCAGGCGTGTGGCCCACTTCGACCACTCCTGTTCGTCCGTGCCGTAGTTCGTGCCGGAAAGCTCGACGAGTGAGCGGAAGATCGACGATTTGGCCGGATCTTCCGCACGAATCCAGGCTCCGACCATCGCGCGCGCGGCCTTGCCGCGCAATTTCTTGTCCTGCGTCGCGAGGAAGGACACGGCGCGCGCTCCCGCTGCGGCTGCCAGAGTCGTCGGATCCATCATCATGTCCGCGATCGCCTGGAACGAGTTGGAGTCGCCCAGCTCCGCCAGCGTCAAGGCGCAGTGCGCGCGCACCGTCGGCGCGCGATCGAGCAGGCCAATGCGCAGCGCAGGCAATACCGAGTCGCTGCGCGCGCCGGCCTTGACCAGGGTCGAGAGGCACAGCGCGGCGTTCGTGCGCACATCCTCGGATTCACCGCGGGTCAGATGCTCCGCGATGCGGTCGAGCGGCGTGTCCTCGCGACCGAGCAACCACAGTCCGAGCAACGCACCCGACACGACCTGCGGGTCGGTGTCGTCGAGCGCCGCGAGCAGCGGGCTCTGCATCGCCGGGTCGCGCGTGAAGCCGAGCGCCGGCGCGGCGACGATCCGATTGTTGAGCGGGCCCGACTCGAGCTGCTCGCGGATTTCGGCGCGACGGTTGTACGTGGTCGTCATGATCGACTTCTCGAGCGTGCGCGCCTTCGCGCGGTCCGTCTCGGTCTGCGCCATGAGGAACAGGTTGTTCCAGGCTGTGATCTCCTGGTTGAGGTCGGCCAAAAGCTTCCCAATGGGCTCGGGAGTGCGCGTCGCCTCGACGATCGCCGCGATCGGGTGCTCGGGGTTCGCCGACTTCGAAGCTTCCGCGGCGTCTGCGGCGGGGGACTTGTCCGAAGCGGTGCTCGTGCAACCCGCGCCGAGGGCGCCGAGAACGAGGGCAAAGACGGCGAAAACGTGAGTCTGGCGGACCTGCATGGGAGCGGTGGACGCGCGGGCTGAGCGCATCTTCCTGCGAGCGGTGGGGATGCGCGGCGGTGGGCCGTAGACTAGCCCGGCTGGCACCTGCGCACCACGCCGCCCGCGCCCCCCCCGAACCGCACGAGACGAGCCCGACCGAAATGGCGACCCACATCCTCGATGCGATGGCCCGGGAAGGGTTCGAGGAAGTCCTGGGGGTCCACGATGCGCCCAGCGGTCTGCGCGCGTTCCTGGCGATCCACGACTCCAGCGCCGGGCCAGCGTTCGGCGGCATCCGGCGCTGGGCGTACGAGGACGAGGACGGCGCACTGCGCGACTCGCTGCGACTCGCGCGAGCGATGACGTACAAGTGCGCTCTGGCCAATCTGCCGGCGGGCGGTGCGAAGATGGTCGTCCTCGACCGGCCCGACATCGACGTCCCCGCGGCCTACCGCGCGATCGGGGACCTCGTCGAGCGGCTGCGCGGACGCTGGTACACGGGCCCGGACGTGGGCACCGGAGTGGACGAGCTACGCGCGGTGTCGGCGCGCACGCGCTACGCGACGGACCCGGGCGCGGACGGCCCCGGCAGCCTCGTCGAATCGACGGTCGAGGGCGTGTTCCGCGGGCTCGAGGCGGCGCTGGTCCACCTCGACGGCGAGGCCGACTTCCCGCGTCGCGTCGTCGTTGTGCAGGGGCTGGGCGAGGTCGGAGCCGGTCTCGCGAAGCGGCTCACGAGCCTCGGCGTGAAGGTGCGCGCCTCGGACCTCGACCACGAGCGCGCCGAGCGGGTGGCCGGAGAGCTCGGCATCCAACTCGTCGACCCCGCGACCGAGTTCGACCAGGACTGCGACGTGTTCGCGCCGTGTGCGCTGGGCGGGATCCTGCACGACCTCACCATCGAACGCCTGCGCTGTCGGATCGTCGCCGGCGGAGCGAACAACGTGCTCGCGCGTTCGGCGCACGGTGACCGCCTGCACGAGCGCGGCATCCTGTTCGCTCCGGATTTCGTGCTGAACGCAGGCGCACTGGTCCGCGGAGCCCTGTTCCACCTCGAAGGTCGCCGGGAACCGGTGGACACGATCGGTCAGCGCATCGGGGCGACCACCGCGCGGATCCTCGCGCGCGCGCGCGGCGAGGACACGGCGCCTTCGCGGATCGCGATCGAGGAGGCCGAGGACGTGCTCGCCGATCGTCGCGCGCGCCGCGCCGGGCCGCGCGCGACCCGCTGAACGGGCGAGCTTCCTACTTCCTTCGTGCGCGGCGTTAGGCCACGATCGCCCCGTGATCCTCGCGTTCTTGCTGGCCGCATGGCTCCCTGCCGCGCAGGGATTCCGTCCCCTCCCGCCGGCCCCGGTTTCCGTCGCGAGCGAACCCGGCGTGCGCACGACGCGCATCGAACGCGGAGAGGGGCAGGTTCCGCTGATCCTGCCGCTGGACGAAGAGCTGCGCTTCGACGTGATCATCGACGTCGGCATCCTCGGCGACATCGATGTCGGTGACGTGACGTTGACCTCGGGCCTCGAGCGCACACCGCGCGGGCTCCCGTCCGCGCGCGACCCCGAGCGCAAAGTCGAGATGTTCGATCGCGCGTGGGTCAACGCGGTCGCGGAGGGCGGCTACGCCGGCTACCACCTGACGCAGACGTTGTCGGCGAGCCACCTGTCCCAGGATTGGCCGCGCATCCTCTACAAGGACATGCAACGCGGATCCGAGAACCGGATGCGCGAGCTGCGCCTCGGCGAATTCGAGGGCGCGCTGACCGCCGAGTATCGCTCGGATCACCACTGCGGCGGATGCAAGGACCGCGGTCACTACGTCGATTCGGTGTGGGCCTGGGGCGATCCGTACCACTGCAAGAAGTGCAAGCTCGCCGAGCACCGCATCTGGCGCGAAACCGTGAGCCGCGAGATCCCGGCCGGATCCATCGACATGTTGAGCGCGGTCTACGTCGCGCGCGCGATGCTCGAGTTGGGCGTGGACGAGACCTCTTTCCCGATCGTCGACCAGCAGAAGGTCTGGCGCGTCAAGGTCAAGAAAGGCGCGAACCGCTGGAAAGAAGTCCCGGCCGGCAAGTTCGAGTGCGCGCAGATGATGCTCTCCGCCGACCTCGAGGCCGGCGGCCGCGAGGACGAGAACGGCTCCAAGAACTTCCGTGGGTTGTTCGGCATCCAGGGCACGATCCGCATCTGGTTCGATGCGAAGACGGGCGTTCCGGTGCTCATCCAAGGGCAACTGCCGATCCCGGTGCCGCTCGTCGGCGACCTCGACATCTCGGTGCAGTTGAAGAAGTTCAAGGGGACTCCGGCCGGGTTCGTGCCCAAGCGTTGAGTCGCGCGGTGTTCGAGTGCAGACGCGCGCCGCGATTCAGCTTGCGGTCTCGAACTCGCCCGTGATCGGCACGGCGTTCGGACGCACCGGCATCGGCACGATCGTCGCCGTCGAGGGGCCGTCGCCCAGACGGAATTGGTTGCCGATCGCCTGATGCCGGCGTTTCACGAAGCCGAGCACGAGCCCCGTGTCGAGCACGAACGAGTAGGCCCAACTCGTCACGACCCCGAGGTCGCGCCATTCTCCTTCGTCCAACCGGTGGAGGCGCGTGCCGCGCGCGATCGGATCGTCGTGGCTCACGCGCAGTGCGGTCAGCCGCTTGTTGAGCCCGCCGTACGTGTCGATCTTCGCGATGACTTCCTGACCGGTGTAGCAGCCCTTCGTCAGGCTGTATGCCGACTCGAGCCGTGCTTCCTGGGGGTACACGTTCTCGTCGATGTCGGCACCCCAGGCCGCGGAGCCGGCTTCGACGCGCAGGATGTCGTGCACGACGACCCCCGCCGGCTGCGCACCGGCCGCGACCAGCGCGCGCCACAGCTCGCGCGCGTGCGCCGGACCTGCGTCGAGGCGAAACCCGTGCGAGCCGGCGACCGGCAGCGCCGCGACCACCAGCGGGGCACTGGCGAACGTCGCGGCCGTGAATCCGCGATCCACCGGCAGAGTCGCCAGACCGCTGACCGCGCGCACGAGGTCGCCCGACTTCGGACCGACGAGTTCGATCGGCGCCGTCGCGTCGTTCGCGAGCGCGAACTCGACCTTCTCGGTGAAGTGGTACATCTCGAGCGCGTCGGCGAGAGACTTCGTGCGGCTCGCGGCGACGGCGATGCGCAGGGAATCCGCCCCGCGGAACACCTCGAAGTCGTAGATCACCTTGCCCTTGCTCGACAGCAACAGGTTGCGCTGCGAAGCGCCGACTCCCAGCGCGCGCACGTCGTTCGCGGTGATGCGGTGGAGGAAATCCACCGCATCGGCCCCCCGGACTTCGATCGCGCCGAGGTGCGTGGCGTCGAACAGCGCGGCCGCCGTCGTGGCGGCCGCGTACTCCGCAGGGACGTCGCCGTAGGTCAGGACCGAGGACGGGTCTTCGCGTAGGCGCGCGTTCGCGGCGCGGTGGAGTTCGAGCAGGATCGGTTCGTTCACGTGGGTCTTCGCCTTCCGGATGCGTGTGTGCAGTACATAGGAACGTAACCGATCGCGGGGCTGTCCCACGGTTCGCAGCGCGGAGACGCACTTCGCGGCTTGACAGTGCGCACCCGCGGGCGACACTCGTTCGCTCGGCGCGCGCCGTTCAGCGCCCGATCGAGATTGAACCGAGCTCCGCCACCGCTGATTCGCCTCTGTCTGGGCAGCGCCCTGCTGTCCGCGCTGGGCGCGTGCGGTTTCGAGCCGGAACCTCCGCCGCGCACCTATGCGCTGACGCAGGCGACGCGGGATGCCTTCGCCGACGACGCCGAGGCCCTCGCGCACTTCGACGAGGGCTTGCTGGACGCCTTCGGCCCTCCGGCCGCGCCGCGGTACGCCGCGTTCGGGGACGGCCTGGGTTTCGATCCGAACCATCCCGGTCTCGCCGCAGCTGGTGAAGCGGGCGGTGAGCTCGATGCCGACGCGATCGCGGCCGTGCGTGCGGACAGCCGCGCGCACTTCGAGCGCGAGCTGAATGCCCTGACGAGCGGAGACTTCGACGACGTGGACGTGCCCGCGCGCCGCCCGGGACTGCGCGCGGCTTGGCGTGCGCTGTTCGACGAGCACGCGGCGGGTCGGATGGACGACGCGACGCTGCGTGCGCGCGGCACCGAGCTGTTCGAGGGTTGGTATCCGACGCTGGCCGAGTCGAGCGAAGTCTACCGCGTCGAGTGTTTGCACTGTCACGGCGTCGAAGGCGGTGGCGATGGTCCCTCGTCGCGCTTCCTCGAACCGCGCCCGCGCGACTTCCGGCACGGCGTATTCAAGTACACCGCGCTCGCGCAGCCGGCACGTCCACGTCGCGCGGACCTCTTGCGCACGCTGACCGAAGGTCTGAACGGCACGGCGATGCCGAGCTTCGCTCGATTGCCGCTCGCGGAGCGTCACGGTCTCGCGGATGTCGTGCGCCTTCTCTCCATCCGCGGCGAGGTCGAGCGCCGCCTGGCCGCGACGTTCGCGGACGAGGGCGAGTTGGAGGACGACGCGATCGCGACCGAAACCGCCGACGTGTTCGAGAAGTGGACGGAGTCACGCGACAAGGTCGTCGTGGCCGAGACGGAAGTGCCCGAGGCGACGTCCGCGGTGATCGCGCGCGGCAATGCGCTCTTCCACGACTCGACGAAGGGCAATTGCTCGAGCTGTCACGGCGACAAGGGCGCGGGCGACGGTCCCGCCGCGTGGAAGATCGGTGCCGATGGCAAGCGCGCGCCGGCGTACCTCGATGCGTGGGATCGCCCCATCCTTCCGCGCGATCTGCGTCTCGGGATCTACCGCGGCGGTTCACGTCCGATCGATATCTACCGCCGGATCTGGTCGGGTATTCCGGGCACGCCGATGCCCGCGCTCGGCACGGCGAAGTCGCCCGACGGTTCCCAAGCGGTGGGCAGCGACGATGTGTGGGCCTTGGTGCATTACGTGCGCTCGCTGGCCGCGCCGGCGCCGGAGCGCTGAACCGTGCGCCACCTCGCGGCCGGAATCGTCGTGATCCTGACGGCTGTCGTGGTCGTCCTGTTCGCGGTCTCGCCGCGGATGGGCTGGTGGTTCCCGCCGGCAGCCTCGACGATCGCGCACAGCATCGACGCGCTGTTCGACTGGATCACCGTCGTGATCGCGATCGGCTTCGTGCTCGTCATGGGGCTCCTCGCATGGGCCGTGTGGCGCGGCGCGCGCGCGCGAGCGGATCGCGCTCGCACGTCGCACGGACACCTCGGGTTGGAGATCGGATGGAGCGCGGCCATCGCGGCGGTGCTCGTCGCGATCGCGCTCGGACAACTGCCGACGTGGGCTGCGCTGCGAGATCCCGCTGCGATGCCCAAGGGCGGTGCGACCGCGATGGTGGACGCGCACCAGTGGGCTTGGCGCTTCCAGTACGCCGGCGCGGACGGCGTCCTCGGCACGGTGGACGACCTGGAGACTGCTTCTGAGCTCGTTCTACCCGCGGGCGAGCCCGTCTTGCTCACGCTGCGCTCGCGCGACGTGATCCACAGCTTTTTCGTACCCGCGCTGCGCCTGAAACAGGACGTCGTGCCGGGACGCGCGACGCCGCTGTGGTTCACGATCGAGCGGCCCGGCACGTACGAGCTCGTGTGCGCGGAACTGTGCGGCCTGGGCCACTACGCGATGGCCGGCCGCGTGCGTGCGCTGTCCCGCGCCGACTACGACGCGTGGATCGCCGCGCGTGTGCAGGCGCGCCTCACGCGCGGGACGGAGGACGTCCGTTGAGCAGCACGCAGGCTCCGCGCGGCTTCCTGCGTACGTGGATCTTCTCCGTCGATCACAAGGTGATCGGCATCCAATACTTGGTCGCATCGGCGTCGATGCTCTTTTTCGGCGGACTGCTCGCCATGGCGATGCGCTGGCAGCTCGCCTGGCCGTGGACAGAGATGCCGATCGTCGGGCAGCTCGTCTTCGGCGACGTCGGCCGCGTGATCAGTCCAGCCGCGTACACCGCGCTGTTCACGATGCACGGGACGGCGATGGTGTTCTTCGCCATCTTGCCGCTGCTCACCGGCGCGTTCGGGAACTATCTGGTACCGCTGCTGGTTGGCGCGCCCGACATGGCGTTCCCGCGCTTGAACGCGGCCAGCTTCTGGATCTTCGTCGCCGCGATGGGCCTATTCTTCGCGGGTTTCTTCGTGGAAGGCGGCGCGGCCAACGCGGGCTGGACGTCGTACCCGCCGCTCGCGACGCTGCCGTCCGCGGCACCCGGCAGCGGCGCGGGGCAAACGCTGTGGCTGCTCTCGATCGTCGTGCTGGGCGTGTCGTCGATCCTGAACGCGCTCAACACGGTCGTCACGGTCGTGAAGATGCGCGCGCCCGGGATGACGTGGATGCGCCTGCCGCTCACGGTGTGGGGGCTCTTCGTCGCGGCGTCACTACAGCTCGCAGCGCTGCCCGTGCTGACCGCCGGGGGCGTGCTGCAGCTCGCGGACCGCTGGATCGGCACCGGCTTCTACACGCCGGCGGGCTTGCTCGTGAACAGCGTCGCGCCGGATCTGGTGGGCGCGACGGGCGGCTCGCCGCTCTTGTGGCAGCACCTCTTCTGGTTCTACAGCCACCCGGCCGTCTACGTGATGGTGCTGCCGGCGATGGGCTTCGTGTCGGACATCCTCAGCGTGAACGCGCGCAAGCCCGTCTTCGGCTACAAGCCGATGGTCTGGGCGATCGTGTCGATCGCGGGGCTCGGCCTCCTCGTGTGGGGGCATCACATGTTCACGAGCGGGCTCGGCTTCGAGATGGGCCGCGCGTTCATGCTGTCGACGCTGCTCATCGCGCTGCCAAGCGCCGTGAAGACGTTCAACTGGATCGCGACGATCTGGGGCGGGCGCATTCGACTCACCGCGTCGATGTGTTTTGCGCTGGGATTCGTCGCGCTGTTCGTCATCGGCGGTTTGTCGGGCCTGTGGCTCGCGGCGACGCCGGTGGACGTGTACCTGCACGACACGTACTTGGTGGTGGCGCACTTCCACTACATCGTGTTCGGCGGGACCGTGCTGGCCGTGTTCGGCGCGCTGCACCACTGGTGGCCGAAGATGACGGGCCGCGCGCTGAACGAGACGCTCGGTCGTTGGCACTGCGTCGGGACCTTTGTGGCGCTGAACTGCGTGTTCCTGCCGATGCACCAACTGGGCATCGCGGGCATGATTCGGCGCACCGCGGATCCGAGTGTCTACCAGCTCTACGAACGCCTCGCTCCTTTGAACCGCTTCGTGACGTGGAGCGCGTTCGCGCTGGCCGCGTGGCAGGTCCTGTTCGTCGTCAACGTGCTGTGGAGCCTGCGCGCCGGGCTGCGCGTCGGGCGCAACCCCTGGTCGGCCACGACGCTCGAATGGGATGCGCCCTCGCCACCCGGCCATGGCAACTTCGATCGCGATCTGGTGATCGTTTGCGGGCCCTACGAGTACGGCGACGCGGTCGGCGAGCACGACTTCCGACCGCAGGCACGACCTGGGGTTTGAGGGCGTGAGAGGTGGCCGCGGATCGGCTATTCTGCTGGCCCCATGACGGCATCGAGCGTCAGTCCCTGGCCGCGCCGAGCCGCGTGGATCGCGTGCCTCGCGACCTTGCCGATCTTCCTGATCGGAGGCACGGTGACGACGCTGCGCGTCGGGATGGCGGTGCCCGACTGGCCGACGACGTTCGGCCAGAACATGTTCACGTACCCGTTGAGCGAGATGTTGGCGAGCACGGGCGTGTTCTGGGAGCACAGCCATCGACTCTGGGGCGCGTTCGTCGGCCTCTGTGTCGTCGCGCTCGCCGTCGTGGTGTTCGTGTACCGCTGGAAGCAGCGCAAGAGCGTGCGGACGCTGGCAGCACTCGCGGTGCTCGGCGTCGTCGGCCAGGGCGTGCTGGGCGGCTTCCGAGTGACGGAGAACAGCCCCGAACTCGCGTTCTTGCACGGCGCCACGGCGCAGGCGCTGTTCGCAGTGCTCGCCGCGGTCTTGTTCCTCGAATCGAAGTCCTGGTACGTGGCGCGTCCCGAACGCGTTGCCGCGGGACGCAAGCTGCGCGTGCTGGCGTTCGCGGCCCTGCCCGCCGTGTACCTGCAGACCGGTTTCGGCGCATGGCTGCGTCACAGCGGTTACCCGCTGGCGCAGTGGATCCACGTGTCCTTCGCCGTCGTGGCGACGCTGATCGTTCTGGGCCTCGCGGCCGAGCTGCGGCGCGCCGAAGAGCCCACGCTCGCGCGCGTCGGACGTTGGTTGAAGGGCCTCGTGTGGGCGCAAGTGGCGCTCGGGATCCTGGCCTGGATCTCGGTCTACTTGCTGACCGGCCCGCACAACCCGGTCTCCGTGGGCGAAGCGATCTTCGCGACCGCACACGTCGCCTGTGGCGCGCTGCTGCTCGCTGGATGCGTGGCCGCGGTCGTGTTCGTGAGGCGCATCGCCACCGTGAACGCAACGGTAGGCGCAGGAGTGAACGCGACGCCGACCGAAACGCCGAACCGGCTCGAGGCGGCGCGATGACGAGCGTGCTCGAGACCGAAGTCCGTGAAGCCAGCCTCGCCTCCGACCTCGCCGACCTCTTCAAGGTGCGCATCGCGTCGTTCGTCGGCGTCTCGGCCTTCGTCGGCGGCGTGCTCGCGCCGGGTGGACGCGCGTGGCCGGCGCTCGAAGCGTCCCTGTGGATCACGTTGTCGGCCGGCGCCGCGAGCGCGTTCAACCAGGTTCTCGAGCGCGAGACCGACCGGCGCATGGAGCGCACTCGTAACCGCCCTATACCTGCCGGACGCATCTCGGCGCGCGACGCGTTGCTTGTCGCGGCGGCGATGGCCGCGATCGCGGTGGGCATGCTGGCTTGGCGTTTCTCGACGATGTCGGCGCTGCTCGCGCTGGCCACGTTGTTCGCCTACGTCGCGGTGTACACGCCGCTCAAGCGTGCCAGCACGCTGAACACCGTTGTCGGTGCGATCCCTGGCGCCGCGCCGCCGCTCCTCGGCTACGTCGCCATCGCCGGATATCCGGCGGGTTGGGCTTGGTCGCTGTTCGCGCTGATCTTCGTGTGGCAGTTCCCGCACTTCATGGCGATCGCGTGGATATACCGCGAGGACTACGCGCGCGCCGGGTTGCGCATGTTGCCGTCAGAGCCGGGCGCGCAAGGACTGGCCGGGCGCACGGCACTCGTGTACTCGCTGCTCTTGTTGCCCGTGACGCTCGTACCGTACCTGCGCGGCGAAGCGGGCCTCGTCTACACGATCGGCGCGCTTGCGCTGGGGCTCGTGTATTTGGCCGCCTCGGCGCGGTTCGCGTGGAAGCAGGAGCGCGACACGGCGCGCCGCCTGTTGCTCGTCTCGCTCGTACATTTGCCGCTCGTCCTGGTACTCGCGGTCCTCGATCCCGTGTCGGGCGCCTCCGCGGCGTTCCGCTGAAGCGTGACCACGGCACCGCTACCGTTCGACTCCACGCTCGACACGCCGCGCGCAGGTCATGTCGCAGTCGCGTGGGACAGCGGACCGCCGGTCGCGACAGCGCGCTTCGGTACTTGGGTGTTCCTGGCCAGCGAGGCGTTCTTCTTCGGCGGACTCGTCGCGGCCTACGTCGTGTTGCGCAGTTCGTCGACGACTTGGATCGAGCCGCTGGACGAGCGACTCGGCGTGCTGCTGACCGCACTGCTCGTCGCGAGTTCGCTGTGCGCCGGGCGTGCCGTGCGCAGACTGCGCGCCGGCAGCCGCAGCGGCGCGTCGGGCTGGCTGCTGCTCGCGGCCGTGTGCGCGCTGGCGTTCCTCGGAGTGCAGGCGTTCGAGTGGCACGAACTCGCGCAGGCCGGGTTTACGCCGCGCTCGACGCTCGCCGGTTCGGCCTTCTACGTCTTGACGGGCGCGCATGGGCTGCATGTCCTGGTCGGCGTGCTCTGGCTCGCGGGCTCTGGTCTCGTCGTCCGGCGCGCGGGCAAGTCGACCTTGCACGTGGAACTCGCGGCGCTGTATCAGCACTTCGTGGATCTGGTGTGGCTGTTCTTGGTGGTCCTCTTGTACTGGCTCTGAACCATGACGTTCCGTGCACCCGAAGTCGCCGCCCCGCCTTTCAACCGCGTGTTCCTGCTCGGAATCCTCGGCTTCGGACTCGTGCTGGCCGTGCTGCTCGCATGGCGTCTGCGTCCCGATGCGGGCACGGGCAGCGGGACGCGCAGCGTGCTGGCTGCGACGGCGGACTCGCCCGATGAATTCGCCACGGTGCAGCCCTTCACGCTGACCGAGCGCAGCGGCGCCGAGGTTTCGCTCGACACGTTGCGCGGCCGGCCGTGGGTCGCGAGCTTCGTCTTCACGCGCTGCACCGGACCGTGTCCGCGCGTCAGTGGCAGCATGCGCCAGCTCCAGGGCCGCCTCGCGAACACGGACACGCGGCTCGTCACATTCACCGTCGATCCCAAGTACGACACGCCGGAGGTGCTGCGCGAGTACGCGAACTTGCTCGGCGCGGACCCCGAACGCTGGCTGTTCCTGACCGGGACGCCCGCGGCGATCCAAGACGTCAGCGTGCAAAGTTTCCAACTGCCCGTCGAGCGTGACGAGATGCAGCCGCCGGGCCAACTCGTCACGCACAAGACTCTCCTGTGCGTCGTCGATCGCAAGGGCGTCATCCGCGGGTACTACGACGGCGAGAGCGACGAAGGCGTGAAGCAGGCCGCGGCGCGCGCCGATTTCCTGAGTCGGACACCGTGAACGAACCCTTCGCCGTTCAACCCTTCGTGAACGCGGTGCTGAACGGTGGTTCGGCCATCCTGCTGCTATCCGGGCTCATCGCGATCAAGGCCGGTCGGCGCGACCTTCATGCCTGGATCATGCGCGCGGCGTTCGTCGCTTCGACCGCGTTCCTGGCGAGCTATCTGCACTACCACTTCGGCACCGAGCGCGAAATCGGCCCCACGCCGTTCCGCGTCGATGGCTGGCTGAAGACGGCCTACCTCGTGATGCTCGCGAGCCATGTGATCCTGGCGATCGTGAACCTGCCCATGGTGCTGCGCGTGCTGTGGCTCGCGCACAAGGAGCGTTGGCCCGATCACATGCGACTCGCGAAGATCACGTTCCCGATCTGGTTGTACGTATCGGTGACCGGCGTGCTCGTCTACCTGTGCCTGTACGTGTGGAATCCGCCCTCGTGATTACCGCGCTGCTCCTCACCGTGTGCGCGTCGGCACAGGAACCGGTCGCGCGTCCGGGCGTCGCGACGTTGCGCGCCGCGGAGGAGATCCTCACGCTGGGGAACCCCGAGCAATCGCGCGTGCTCGTCGAGCGCGCGATCGCCGAGATGTTCGCCGCGCATCCGGAAGCCCAGGACGAGGAGGGTGATCACGCGTTCCGTGACGCCGGCGCGCTGGCGTACAAGCTGCGCTCGATGGAATCGGCGCGTCTCGCGTGGGATGCGGTGCGCAGGTATCGGGAACGCACCCTCGATCCCGACAGCCGCGAAGTGCAGAACGCGCGCGGCAACGTGTCGTGGATCGGCGAGCAGATGGGCCTTGTCGCCGAAGCGCGCACGTTCGAGGAGCAGATCCTGGCGTCGCTGACGAAGACGGCTGCACCGAACGACGAAGCACTGCTGTTCGCGCGCTCGAACCTGGGCGACACCCTGTTGCAGCAGGACGTGGAGCTCGATCGCGCGCTGGATCTGATGCGCCAAGTCGCGGACGCGCGCCGCGCGCAATTCCCAGCCGGGAACAAGAAGCGCCTGCGCGCCGAGCTCGATCTCGCGTGCGGCCTCGTCGGTGTCGGCGAACTCGAACAGGCCGATGCGATCGCGACTCAGGTGCTCGCCGAATGCCCCGCCGATGTGACGGAGGTGCGGGTGCGCGCTGCGAGCGACCTCGTGTGGATCCGCGCCGCGCGCGGAGAACGCGGACCGTTCTCGACTGCCGCGTGGGCACTGGCGAACGAGGTGGACGCGGTCGACCGGGAGATCGCGCAACTCGACTGGCGCGCGGCCGAGATACGCGCGGGCGAGCTGCGGCCTTTCGCGGACTTGGTGATCTCCGCGGCGCTGGGTCTGGGCCTGTTCCCGCCGGAGGAAGCGCTCGTTCAGCAGACTGCGCTGCGATCTGCCCGCGTCTCAGGCGGTGAGCCCAACGCTGTATTCCATCGCTTCGAGCGTTCGCGCATCGAGAAGGATGGCCCGGGAAGCCATCGACGCGTGCTCGCGGACGAGCGCCTGCTCGTCGCGGTCGTCGGAGGTGCGCAGGCGATGTGGCTGGACCTCGGGTCGATGGAGTCCGTGCGCGCGCTGGCGCAAGCCTGGAGCGACGCCGCCGACAAGGGACGCGCGCAGCGCGAGGAGAGTCGCATCGCAGACGCGCTGTTCGGTCTCGTGGTGCACACACTCGGCGACCCCGGCCGGTTGCGCATCGTTCCGGACGACGTCCTGTGGGCGCTGCCGTTCACCTCGATCAAGCCGCTGAACGAAATCGGCGTCGGTGTCGAGATCGATGTGGTCCTCGGTGCGGCGACTGTGCCGAGCTCGCGACAAGACCCGGCCGGAGCGTGGGCCGTGGTCGGAGCACCCGCGAAGACGAGCACGGAAGCGCGCGCCACCAACCCGACCGACGGCGGATCGGCTGCTGCATTCCTCGACCTGGAACTGTCGCTCTCGTCGAATATGACGGACGCGTTCCGAACGCGTCGGTCCGTCGAAGTCGTGCGCGGCGAGCAGGCGAGCGTCGCTCGCTTCCGAGAACTCGCCGCCGCTCGGCCGGGAATCGTGCTGACCGCGGACGCCTGCACTGGTCCGCGGAGCGCACCGTGTTCGACGACGCCGCGAGCCATCGTGCCCTCGACGTCGATCGCGGCCGCGATGGCGCGCGAGGACGTCGTCGGTGGTAGCTCACCGGCCGATCTGTGCGGCGTCCGTTTCGCGGACTACGGCGGCCCAGTGGGAGAGGATGCGCGCGTTCGCAGCGCGCCGCGGGCCTCCGATTTTCGCGGTGCGCCCTTTGTAGGTCGCGGCACGCTCGTTTGCGCGTCACTCGCGACCGGGTCGGACTGTGCGTGGCGCGCGCGCGACATCGAAGCCTTCGCACGCGCGTTCGCATCGGCGGGGTTCACCGATGTGTTCTTCGCGGTCCAGTCGATCGGGCAATCCGATCGAGTGACGCTGCCCAGCGACGTCGAGACCCAGATCCCGCCGGTCGAGCCACCCGACCAAGCGCCGTTGCCCGGTCCCTGGCTGCGCGTGCGCGCGAGCCATTGAACCGCGCAAACCGGGACGCTCTCGGCGCCGAACTCGCAGACTTCACCAGTTGCTTGTCGTGGTGGAAGCCAACGGCTGGCCGCGCACTTTCTGGTAGAGCCACAACCACTCGAGCTGTCGGCGCTGGAAGTCCGGGTACTCGTCAGGAGGAATTCCAGTGGAGCGCGTGCTGATCGAACCGTCCGGTCCGATGACCTGCGCGAAACCTACGCTGCGAATCGGGTCACCATCCGTGGTCACTGCGCCCTCGGACTCGCTGTACTCATCGTAGAGTCCCGCACGCATTCGCTCGTCGACGATGCGTTTCGTCTCGGCGTCGAGCTGTACGCGGAGCAGGTCTCGCGCTGCATGCAGCGCTTCGAGCGAGGCGCCCTGGTACTTCTCCGCGAACGAACCCGGTTCTGGCACGGCCCGCGGGGCTGCTGCCAGGGCGCGGTCGAGCGCGGCCATGGCTTCGGCGACACTGAGCTCGGTTCGGACCTCTGGGCGGGGCTCGGTCGCTTCCGTGCTCGTCCCGAGGACGATGGGGGATCGACTCGGCGCGGAGAGTTCGAGGGCCGGTTCCGCACGCGTCGTCGAGGCTGGCGGAGGCAACGCGATCCACTCGCGCGATCGAGCTGGGGCTTCGGACGGGTGGAGGCTCCAACCGAGCCCGAATCCCAACGCCAGCGCTCCCACCGTCGAGGGCCAAGTCCACTTGTTCATCGCGGTATCCTCGAGAAGTGGGATCGCCCGTGCAATCGAATCGCTGCCGCAGTCGTTAGGGATCGCATCGAGCTATCGATCACGGTCCAACGGCGATGCTTGCGCGCCGGCGCGCTTGCCGCGAATATCGATCTACTGACGATGCGCCGCGCACTCCTCCTCGCCGTGACTTGGTTTGTTCTGTCGCCGCGTGGCGTGACATGACCGATGTGTCGGGAAGCGGTCGCTTCCCAAGACCCGGCCTTCGCGCGCGGATGGAACGGCAGCGTGTGGCTCTTGCTCGCGCTCGTGCCGATCACCGTCGGGCTCGTCGCGTTCGCCGGCTGGCGCGCGTCGCGGCGCGCCGGGGACGCCGTCGAAGTGGACGGTCGGCCGCGTTGGCCGTCGGTCTGAGCGTTCGCGGCGATCCGCTCGGCTGGCGGCGCACCGATTTCGTCGAGAATTCCTGCGACCCCTGACGCGGCCGCTCGTCGCCTGGATGGAGGGCGACATGGACGAGCGTGCGATGGGTGGAGTGGTGCATTCCGAGGGGACACGGGCCGAACGTGAGGACGGAAACGGTCGCGTGCCGATCGGCCAAGCGGTGGAGGGGTCCAGCGGGCGACGACCTGTGTCCGCGAGCCTTTTCGCGGCGGGGCTGGGCGTGCTGTGCGCGTGCCTCTTCGCGTTCGCGCTGGCCGATCCGGCGCCGCCACCACCGGGCGAGCCGCGCGTGTGGGTCGCGGACCGCGACGGTTCGCGTGTCGTCGGGCTCGACGCGGACTTGTACGTGTCGCGCACGCTCGCGGTCGACTGGCCGTTCGACGTCGAGCCGGCGCCGGGTGGGGGACTGTGGATTCTGCGCGCGGAGACGAGTTCGTCCGCGGCGACGCACCGGTTGGACCGTATCGACGGCGCGGCGCAACTCGTCACGGAGCTGTGGATCGAGCGCGCCCTCGACCTCGACGTGCTGGGCGACGGGGATCAGGCGCTGGTCGTCGAGGCGCGCGCGTCGGAATTGCCGCGCCTCTTGCGCGTGCGCGTCGAGGGCAGCCTGTTCCCGCTGCTCGAACGCGCCGGGATGACCTGCGTCACCGGAGAACGCGCCGCAGCGGTCGTCGGCGGATCGGACGGCAGCGTGTTGCGCGTGGACGCGCTCACCGGGGCCGTGCAGGTCGCGACGAACGTCGGCGGGTCCGTGGTCGACCTCGCGCGCGGACCGCGGCCTGGAACCGTGTGGGTGCTCGACGGCGCGGGGACGGGGCGCGTGCTGCTCCTGGAGAGCGATCTCTCGGTACGCTGGAGCGTCGTCTTGCCGCGTGCGGCGATCGGCCTGGCACCCGTCGCGAACGAGGAGCGTGTGTGGCTCTCCGCGGCGAGTGCGCCCTGCGTCTCGCGCTACGGTCCGGGAGGTGCGCTGGAACTCGATCGTTGCGGACTGCCGCTCCCGGGGCTCGGACCGGCGTTGGCGTGGCGAAACGGCGTGCTCGTCTGCGCCGGCGGCGCGCTGTTGCGCCTGGACGTGCATGGCGCGCAGCTGCCGGGACAAGGCGGGTTCGACGCACTCCTCGACGTCGCGCCGGCAGCGAGCGGGCCCTGAATGGCGGGCGAGGACACACCGGCGGGCAGAGACCGACCGGCGGGCGAGGACACACCGGCGGGCAGAGACCGACCGGCGGACAGAGACCGACCGGCGGGCAGAAACCGACCGGCGGGCAGAAACCGACCCGCTGCGGAACTGTCGATCTTCAGCGCTCGACGAGACCGCGCGCAACGACGATCGACGCCGCCAGGATGGTCTTCGCGTCCTGAAGTCCGCGCTCGAGGACCTGCTCCGCGCTGCACCGTTCGAGTTCGATCTCCTCGTCGGCGTCCGCGGCCTTCGCTGCGTCGCCGGCGTGCACGAGCCCCCGCGCGAGGTACAACGACAGCAGTTCGCTGCAGAATCCCGGCGCCGGATAGAACTCGATGAGCAGTTCCCACGATGCCGCGCGGTGGCGCGTCTCTTCTTCCAGCTCACGCATGGCCGCAGTCAGCCGGTCCTCGCCGCGCTCGACACGACCGGCGGGGATCTCGAGGATCCAATCGCCGCATGCGTGCCGGTACTGGCGCACGAGCAGCAGCCGGCCTTCGTCGTCCAACGCCGCGACCGCGACGGCACCGGGATGATCCACGACCTCGATGTCCTGGTGCAGCCCCGACGGCAGGACCAGCTCCTCGCGCACGACATCGAAGACGCGCCCATTGTGGACGGTCCGGCTGTTCAGCACACGCACGTCGGGGTGGTGTCGGATCGGCATGATCGAATTCGCGCGCCGCGCCTGCTCAGTCGTCGTTTTCGTGGTCGCTGCCGCGACCCCGGCGACCGCGTCCCGTGGAAATCTCGGGATCGAGCGTGCGCTCGATGCCGGCCATGAATGCCTGCGCCGAGATCGCGAGATCCTCGCGCCGGTGCTTCATCGCGATCGCCATGAATGCCCGCAGGGCCTTCTGCGTCTTGGGCCATTCCTGCACGACGGGCAGGTCGGGGCGCGACTTGGCTTCCGCCAACGCCTTGAGTTCGGCGACTTTGGCCTGCAGCTCGCGAATCTGGTCTTCTTCGCTCCGACGGTTGTACGAACGCTTCGCCACGAGAGATCCCATGTCGTTCCGTGATGGTGGAGACTCACGACGCGCACGGCCGTTCTGCTCGTGAGCAGAGATTCGGACCGGATCGGTTCGAGCAACGAAAAGCGCGAGCCACTTTCGCTTCTCGATCGCGGCGTGGGATCGCAGGGATCGTCGGGAGCGGCGCACCGCTCCCCACGCTCCACTTCGAGCGATCGGGGCGGACAATAGCACCGAGGCCCCGCTGGGCAAGCCCAGGGCTCCAAAACCCGTGTCGCGGGCGTCGCGCGGGGTTCTGTCGAGCCGTGCTCGACCGGCGCGGCGCTTCGACGATATCCTCCTCGACCCGAAACTTCGGGATCGTAATGCACGCCGACATCGACCGCATTCTGTTCAGCGAGGCCGAGATCGTCTCCGGAATCGACCGCGTGGCTCGCGAAGTCACGCGTGCCTATTCGGGTCGCGATTTCACGGTCGTCTCCGTGCTGAAGGGTTCGTGCGTCTTCGCATCCGATTTGATCCGGCGCATCCCGATTCCGCTCGAGCTGGCCTTCCTGGCCGCGTCGAGTTACGGCGACGGCACGGAATCGGGCAAGCTCGAGATCAACTTCCTGCCCACGGGGAACGAGATCGAAGGGCGCAACTTGCTGCTCGTGGACGACATCCTCGACACGGGGCGCACACTGTACGCGCTCAAGGAAGAGCTGACGCGACGCGGCGCGAGCGAAGTGCGCACTTGCGCGTTCCTGGACAAGCCCTCGCGTCGAGCCGTCGCGCTGCAAGCGGACTTCCGCGTGTTCGAGGTCCAGAACCTGTTCGTCGTCGGCTACGGCCTCGATTACGCCGGCCGCTACAGAAACCTCCCGTACGTGGCGTCCCTGCGCGAGGAGATCTACGCCCCGGCGACCGCGCGCGAAGTTTGATCGGCGCGCCGTCCGTCGCGCGCGACGCGAGCCCTCCTGTGTTGCACATCCCGATACCGCCCGAGCGCGCCGGCATGGAACTCGACGAGTTCCTGTGCTTGTCGTTTCCGCTGCTCCCGAAGGGTTTCCTGCGCCGGCAAGTCCGCGACGGGAAAGTCCTGCTCGACGGCAATCCGACGATCCCCGGACACCGCCTGCGCGAGAATGAAGTCCTGATCGTCGACTTCGAGGAGGAGGACGAGCAGCCCGACATCCCGGCGCCGAGCGTCGCACTCGAGGTCCTGTACGAGGACGAGCACGTGCTGGCCGTCGACAAGCCCGCCGGGCTGGCGTCGGAGCCTGAGCGTTGGGCGCGCGAGAACGCGTGCTTGTCCGGTGCGGTGCTCGACCTGGCGCTCGAGCGCGCGGGGCTCGAGCGGCCCGAGGACGGCGGTTCGCTGGATCACATCGAGGGGTTGCCGTTCCGCCCGCGGCTCGTCCATCGGCTCGACAAGGACACGACCGGTGTCGTTCTTGTGGCGAAGTCGCTCGAGGCCGAGCGCACGTTGCGCTCGGCGTTCGAAGCCGGAACGGTGCAGAAGACGTACTTGGCGCTCGTCGAGGGCGAACACCACCTGCCCGACGGCGAGACCGAGATCATCGACCTGCCCATCGGCGCGGACGAGCGCAAGAGCGGACGCATGCGCGTCGATCGCCAGCACGGAAAGCCTTCGCAGACGCGCATCCGCGTCGAGCAGCGCTTCAAGGGCTACACGCTGCTCGCCTGCGAACCGCTGACCGGTCGCACGCACCAGATCCGTGTGCACATGCGCGAGATCGGTTTTCCGCTCGCGGTCGACAACTTCTACGGCCGGCGCAACGCGCTGGCGCTGTCGGACATCAAGCGCGGCTACCGCAAGAAGCCGGGCAGCATCGAGACGCCCTTGATCGACCGACTCACACTCCACGCGCGCGAGATCGAGTTCCCGCGCGTCGCCGGCGAAGGACGCATCCGCGTCGAATCGCCGATCCCGAAGGACCTCGCACGCGCGCTGAAGCAGCTCGCCAAGTTCCGCGCGCCATGAGGATCAAGAGCAAACCCCAGGACTTTCGCGTCTTCGAACTCCTGAAGGACGGCTACATCGGCGACAAGGGCAAGTTCCGCGTCTACCGCGTCACGAAGAAGAAGCTGACGACGCTCGAAGCAGCGACCGAGTTGGCGATCGCGACGGGCGTCCGATCGTCCGAGATCGGCATGGCGGGCATGAAGGACCGCCAGGGCGTGACCACGCAGTTCATGAGCGTGCGCGGCGGCAAGCCGGTCCGCTTCCAATCGCCGTCGCTCAAGGTCGAGATGGCCGGCTTCGCGATGCACGCGCTCTCGAGCCGCGACAGCATCGGCAACGGATTCGAGATCGCGCTGCGCGGCGTCGATCCGGCCGAGCGCGCCGAGATCGAGCGCGAGTCCGTGTACGTGCGCGAGCACGGCGTGCCCAACTACTTCGGCGAGCAGCGCTTTGGCAACCTGCGCCACGGACAGGGCTGGGTCGCGAAGGAACTCGCGCTGGGTCGCCCCGAAGCCGCGCTGAAGAACATGCTGGCCTCTCCCTCGGAGAGCGACAACCCGCGCATGCGCTCGTTCAAGCGCGGACTGACGAACGCGTGGGGCGACTGGAAGCGCTGCCGCGACGTCGCGGGAGCTTTTGGTGCGCACCACTCGATCTTCGAGCACCTCGCAAAGGAGCCCGAGGACTTCGCCGGTGCGTTTCGCTACGTGAAAACCGAGGTGCGGCTGATCCACCTGTACGCGTTCCAATCGCACCTGTGGAACCGCGCGATCGCGCGCTTCATCACC
This sequence comes from Planctomycetota bacterium, assembly GCA_038318285.1. GTDB lineage: Bacteria > Planctomycetota > UBA1135 > UBA1135 > JAEUHZ01. The sequence continues at coordinate 32,121 of JBBQCC010000011.1, forward strand.
GAGACGGCGTCGCGTAAGGATCGGTTCCTCGTCACATCGCTCGAAGGTCCGCTCTCGTTCTCGCGCGCGCCGCTCGCGATCCCTGAAGCTTGGGGCGGCACGTTCCGCATGCCCGGCGAGGGTCTCGAGGACGTCGAGCATGACGATCAACGCAAGTGGCTCACGGAGGCGCTGGCCGCCGAAGGCCTGCGCCCCGAAGACTTCCGCATCCACGGCGTGCCCGGCTTCGCGCTGAAGGGCGAGGACCGCGAGATCGTCGTGCAGGCGCGCGGACTCGAGACGTTCCCGGACCGTCGTTCCGACGGCGTGCTGCACGTGCGGTTCGACCTGCCGCGCGGCAGCTACGCGACGCTCGTGCTGGCGCGACTCGCGCCGACGCGTGAAGCCGAGACGCCCGATGACGCAGCGCGGCGAGAAGCGCGGCGCGTGGCCGACATGGCCGAGGGCGCGCGTGCTGCTGATCGAGGTACTGAGCGTGATCGCGGCCGCGACGACGAGCGCGCGCCTGCGCGGCGCGACCGCCGTCCGACGTGGACCGGTCCGTCGAGCGACGCGCCGTCCCGCGGCCGCGCGCCGCGGCGCTACGCGCGCGATGACGCTCCGAGTGCCGAGCGACCGAGCCCGCGCGGTTCTGGCGCGCGCGATACGGGTCCGAGTGCTTCTGGCCCGCGCCGACCCGCGCCCCGCCGCAGCGCACCGAAAGGGCCGCCGAAAGGCCCGCCGCGCGGCAAGGATCGACCCAGCAGGAAGACGCGATGACGACCAGCGAACGAACGGAAGCCGTCGGTGTGATCGGCGGCTCGGGACTCTACGACCTCCCCGGGATGAGCGACGTGCGCGAGGTCGCGCTGACGACACCGTTCGGGGAACCCAGCGACGCCTACGTCACGGGTCGCCTCGGCGGCGTGCCGGTCGTGTTCCTGCCCCGGCACGGCCGTGGCCACCGCATCTCGCCCAGCGAGATCAACTTCCGCGCGAACATCTGGGGCCTGAAGAAGCTCGGTGTCACGCGCATCGTCTCGATCTCCGCCGTCGGATCGATGCGCGAGGACGTGCATCCCGGCGACTTCGTCGTGATCGACCAGTTCTTCGATCGTACGCGCCACCGTGACGACACATTCTTCACGGGCGGCGTCGTCGCGCACGTGATGTTCGCCGATCCGGTGTGCGGAGATCTGCGCAAGCTGCTCATCGCGACCGGTCGCGAGCTGGGCCTGACCATGCACGACGGCGGGACGTACGTGAACATGGAGGGCCCGCAGTTCAGCACGCGCGCCGAATCGAAGATCTACCGCAAGTGGGGCGTCGACGTCATCGGGATGACGAACCTGCAGGAAGCCAAGCTCGCCCGCGAAGCTGAAATCTGCTACGCCACCGTGGCGATGGCGACGGACTACGACTGTTGGCACGAGGGGCACGACGACGTGACCGTCGAGTCGATCCTGAAAGTCATGGCGGCGAACATCGGCAACGCGAAGCATCTGCTCGCGACCGTGCTGCCGCGCGTGCCCGTGCAGGGCGCGTGTCCGGACGGCCGGGCGCTGGCGACTGCGATCATGACCGACAAGAAGACGATCCCCGCCGAAGCGCGCTTGCGCTTGGGGCTTTTCATCGACAAGTACACGCGGTGATGCAGGCGCGACCCCGCAACGCACGGTTCCCCGAGGTTCTCGCGGTGCTCGTCGCGGGGGTCGCCAGCGTGATCG
>JBBQCC010000012.1:0-33306 GCA_038318285.1 Planctomycetota bacterium
CCTGGCAGCCGGCCTCGTCCTTGGCCTGGGCGAGCTCGATGTAGCGCGCACGAGCGTCTGCGACGGTCACGCGGGCGCTCGGCACGAATACGACGGCGGCGAACGGTTCTGCAGTCGGCGTGAGGGCGAGGGCAGCGAGAACGAGTGTGGTCAGCATCAGGATCGAGTGGGTGGACTTGGGGGTCGAAGCGCGCAGCGTAACGCGCGCCCCGTTATCCTGCGCGCGTCCGCTGCAGGCTGTCTCGCACGGAACGACATCGCATGAGCCGACTCGTCCAAAACGTCCTCGATTGGGTCGCCATCCCGTCCGTCACCGGGAACGAAGCTGCGTACGGCGATGCGCTGGCGCGCGAGTGCGCGCGGATCGGGCTCGCGGTCGAGAAGCAAGTCGTCGAGCTCGGCCGTGCGAACGTGCTGGCGCGCGGTGCGCGACCGCGCGTCGTCCTGTGCACGCACATCGACACGGTGCCGGGCGAATTCGGCGTGCGCGAGGATCGCGAGCACGTCCACGGTCGCGGTTCGTGCGACGCCAAGGGTCCGGCCGCGGCGATGCTGCTCGCCGTGGAGCGCTTGCTGGCGTCGGGCGAGGATCGCATCGGCGTCCTGTTCACCGTGGGCGAAGAGACGAACAGCGCCGGCGCTGCGTTCGCCGACGCGCGCCTCGCCGAACCGTGGGAACCCGCGTTCACCGTGATCGGCGAACCGACGGACAATCGTTTCGTCGCGGCGGGCAAGGGCATCTGGAAGGCGCGCCTCGTCGCGACCGGAAGCGCCGGGCACAGCAGTCAGGTCGGCGGGCCGTCGGCCGTGCACGAGCTCGTGCGTTGCGTGCACGGCCTGCTCGGCGAGTCGTGGGGGCACCACGCCGTTCTGGGCGAAGGCACCGTGAACGTCGGCACGATCCAGGGCGGCGTCGCGCCGAACGTCGTTGCCGAACATGCCGAATGCGAAGTGCTCGTGCGCGCAGTGGACGACCCGACGGTGATCGCCGAGCGCATTGCGCGTCACCTCGGCAACCACGTGCGCGTCGAGAAGACGCACAAGGGTTACGGTCCGATCGAGTTCGAGGTGCCGGCCGGCGAGACGGGAATCCCCGTGGCGTTCGGAACGGACGCGCCGCACATGCGCCGCTGGGGCAAGCCGCTCCTTTTCGGTCCTGGATCGATCCTGGACGCGCACACGGAGCACGAAAAGGTGTCCAAGCGCGCGCTCGAAGAGGCCGCGGCGCGCTACGAGCGGGTCGTGCGCGAGCTGCTGGATCGCGCGGCGAAATCGTAGGTCCGCGGCGAAGTCCGCGCGTCAACGCGGCGATCACGCGTTAGATTCGCGCGCATGACGCAGACGAACACGCTCGCTGGCGAAGCCCTGCTCGACGCCTTGGAACGCGGCGAAGTCCGTGCGGCCGACCGCGACGCATCCGGGATCTGGCGCGCGAACGCCTGGGTGAAGGAGGGGATCCTGGCCGTGTTCCGCGCGAGCTCGATCGCGCTGACCGGGCTCGAGACGACGCCGCACGGCGACGCCAGTCCGTTCCTGGACAAGTCCGCGCTGCCGATCCGCCGTTTCGCCGTCGATTCCGGCGTGCGCATCGTTCCGGGTGGTTCGTCGGTTCGTCGCGGCGCGCACGTCGCCGCCGGCGTGATCATGATGCCGCCCGCGTACGTGAACGTCGGCGCCTTCGTCGGCGCGGGGTCGATGGTCGACAGCCACGCGCTGGTCGGTTCGTGCGCGCAAGTCGGCGCGCGCTGTCACGTGTCGGCTGCGGCACAGATCGGCGGCGTGCTGGAACCGGCGGGCGCGCGGCCGGTGATCCTGGAGGACGATGTGTTCGTCGGCGGCAACTGCGGCGTGTACGAGGGCGTTCTCGTGCGCGAGCGCGCCGTGCTGGCCGCGGGCGTGATCCTGACCGCGGGATCGATCGTGTTCGACTGCGTGAACGAGCTCGAGCTGCGCGGCTCGCGCGACACGCCGCTCGAGATCCCGGCCGGCGCCGTGGTCGTGCCCGGCACGCGCCCGATGGCGAGCGCATGGGCGCGCGAGCGCCACCTCAGCGTCGCCTGTGCGCTGATCGTCAAGTATCGCGACGCGAGGACGGACCGCGCGACGGCGCTGGAGCAGGCGTTGCGCTGAGAGTACGGAGCCTGGCTCCGTACTCCCTCCCGTCAGAGCGACCAGGTGATCTGCACGCCGTTCGTCAGGTTGAACGTGCTCGCCGTGCAGAACGCAGCGGCGTTGCGGTACCACACCTGATACGTGCGCACGTCGCCCGCCGACACGCCGCCGCGCACGGACACGGAAGCGTCGCCGACCGTGGGATAACTCGACGTGCCGGCCGTGTTCGACTTCGTGCCGAGGCGCACGACGGATCCGCCGGCGCAACGCAACCCGTCGCCGAACGCCGAGCCGGCACCACCGCTCTGTTGGGCCGAGCCCTGGAAGTACAGCGCCGACGAGTTCGGCATCCCGTCGCCGACGAGGCTCAGCGTGTCACTACCCACCGAGGCCGAGCCCGTCGTCGCGAGTCGCGCGCCGGTCGCGTTCAGCGAGTTCGCGCAACCGCGTCCGAACGATCCGCTGTTGCCGCAGGGGCACGCAGTGCCCGATCCGTCACCGAAGCAATACGCCTGCGAAACGGCCGCATGCTGCACGATTTGGAACCCGTTCACGGACCCGCTCGATGCGCCGGCGGCCTCGACCTGCACGAACAGCATGCCGCCGGAAACGGTGACTGCGTGCCGCGCGTACGTGATGCCGAGCACGTGTGCGCCGCCGGTCCAGTTGCCGCCGACGGCCTGCGGCGCATCGGTCGAGCCGGGCACGGTGACGAGCGTCATCACGCCGTTGTTCTCCGGAGCCCAGGCGTACGTGTACAGGTCGTAGGAGCCGTCCTGCAGTCCGCTGATCGTCCACGACCACGGTCCGCCGATCGACGGCAGGTTCTGCACGTCGACCATGAACGAGCGATCGTCGCCGGTCAGCGTGCTCGGGAAATGACTGTACGACGACGAGGACGTGCTCGACGTCGTCACTCCGCTCGGTGAACCGTCGAGGTTCACGAGCGACGTGTTGTACGGATGGCTCGATGCGTTCCAGCGACCGATCTGCACCGCGCCGGCCGAGTACGCGTCGGGCGGAACGGGGTAGAGAATCGTGTTGTCGCCCACGTCGATGTTGAACGACTGGGCCGCGGCCAAACCGGAAAGGACGATGGCGAGAACGGTGCTGGAGATCGCGATGCGCATCCCCAAAGTCTACGCCGCCCTGCGAATCGCGCGCGGCGCCTTCCGACGGTCGGTCGGAAAGCGCCGCGCGGCTTTCACGGGGTCCAGATCACGACGACGCCGTTCGTCAGGTTGAACGTGCTCGCCGTGCAGAACGCGGCCGCGTTGCGGTACCACACTTGGTAGGTGCGCGTACCCGGGCTCGCCACCAACCCGCGCACGGAGACCGTCGGGTCGCCGCCTTGCGGGTACTGCGACGCGCCGGCGGAGTTGTTCTTCGTCCCGAGGCGCAGGATCGAACCACCCGCACAGCGCAGGCCGTCCCCGAAGACTGCGCCCATTCCGCCGACGAGGCTCGTCGTGCCCTGGAAGTAGAGCGCGGAACTGTTCGGCATCTGCGTGCCGAGCAGAACGAACGTGTCGGCCGTCAGCTGCGGCGTGCCGCTCGTCGATAGCCTGCCGCCGATGCCCAGCGAGCTGAGGCAGCCCGTCTGTGATCCCGGTGCACTCGAGTTCCCGCACGGACACGCCGTGCCCGAACCGTCGCCGAAGCAGAACGGGACGGCCGCCGTCTCGCACTCGTCGGGAACGCCCGTCGCGTTCAGGTCGAGGCTGAAACCGGAGGCGAGGTCACACGCATCCGGAATGCCGTTCATGTTGCAGTCCGGGTCACCGGCTGCGATGGCACACGCGTCGCCGATGAGGTCGCCGTCGCAGTCTCCCTGCCCGGGATTTCCGACCGCCACGCAGTTGTCGCACGCGTCGCCGACGGTGTCACCGTCCTGGTCCAGCTGCGACGAGTTCGGAATCCCGACGCAGTTGTCGATGCAGTCCGCGACGCCGTCACCGTCGGTGTCGACGTCGGACACACCGCAACCACAGGTCCCCGGTGCGATCTTCAGCGGATCGTTCGGACAGCCATCGTTGCAGTCGGCCGTGCCGTCGCCGTCCGTGTCGGTGTCGGGCGTCCCGCAACCGCAGGTCCCGGGCGCGATCTTCAACGGGTCGTTCGGGCAGCCGTCGTTGCAATTCGGCGTGCCGTCTCCGTCCGTGTCGGTGTCGGGCGTTCCGCACCCGCAGGTTCCGGGCGCGATCTTCAACGGATCGTTCGGGCAGCCGTCGTTGCAGTTCGGCGTCCCGTCGCCATCCGTGTCGGTGTCCGGCACGCCGCAGCCGCACGCGCCCGGCGCGCTCTTCAGCGGATCGTTCGGGCACAGATCGAGGGGGCAGGTGCTCGCCGGGAAACCCGGGTCGGAGAACCCGTCGCCGTCCGTGTCGGTGCACGTGTCGCAGGCATCGCCGATGGCATCACCGTCCGCGTCCGCCTGGTTCGCGTTCGGCACCATCGGGCAGTTGTCCGACGCGTCGGGAATGCCATCGCCGTCCGCGTCGGGTCCGGCGGAGCCGGGCACGGACGTCGTGACCGCCGCGGATCCGCCACTCTTGAACTTGCCCAGCGTGAGCGTCCCGCTCGCCGGTGCGATGTTCGCGTCGAAGCGGAAGTTGTACGTCGAGCCCCAACGCAGAGCGTTCGCGCTGGCGTTCTGCGCCAGGGTCTGCGTCGACCAGCGCAGCACGCCGCCGCTCAGTGAACTCGACCAATCCGTGCCGTCGTAGTCGACGTTGCCCGGGCCGTCGCCGTTCCGGTACGGAACGTCGTGGAAGCCGATGTTCGTCACGTTGACACCGGCCGGGATCGGCAGCGCGAAGGAGCGCACCGAATCGTCCGAGTTCATGTTGTAGAGCGCGTACTCGTAGCGGTACTGACCGCCGCCGAGGGCCGTGACCTTGTGGCCGAGGACGAGGTGGCCCTCGCTCGGGAAGTCGACGTCCGTGAGCGTGACGCCGCTCTCGCATTGCGCCCAGGCCAGCACGGCCGGCTGTGCGCGCATCGTCGCGCCGGTCAGTGCGAAGCTCCAGTTCGTCGAGTTGCCCGAGACGCTCAGCTCGCGCCAGCTCGCGTTGTTGTCCTGATTGCCCGCGGCCGCGTCGTCGGGCGTCACGTACTGCGACTCACCGAAGAAACGGACACCGGCCGTCGACTCGACGTCGGTCAGCAGGAACTGCAGGCGGCGCGCGGTGTTACCCGAGTAGCCGGGGTTCGCCGGCGGGTACGTGTACCCGCCCGTGTCGGCGTTCACCTGCCAGCGCGGACCGAGGCCCGACTGCGTGCCGTTGCGCGAACTCGTGTACGGATCGGAGCAGCCCACGCCGAGGTGCGTACCGTCGGTGCCAGAGCAACTCGGGCAGCACAGCGTCTGGCTGAGCGCGTAGAAGCCGTGCTTCAGCCAGCTCATGCCGATCTGCTCGAAGCGCCCGGCGCCGCCGACGACCTTGTAGCGGTAGAGGTTTCCGCCGATGACCGGGTGCTGGTTGACGTTCGCGAACCAGTTCAGCCACGTGTCGCCCAAGTTGCACGACGTCGTGCCGAGCGAGAGCGCGTCCAGCGTACCCGTCGGCGTGTAGTTCGAGGGGCCTGTCACGTCGCCGACGATCACGTCGGGGCCGACGGCCGCGCTGCAAGGCACGGCGGTCGAGAGCGTGAACGTGCCGCTGCCGCCGGTCGTCGTACCGTACGAGCCGATCTGGAAGACGTAGCTGGCACCCGAGGTCGCCGCGAAGTCGGCCGAGCTCTGCAGCGAACAGCTGTCGTCGTTGCACACGAGCGCGGCTCCGGCCGGACAGCCGCTGCCGGCGTAGACCGCGATGACGGTGTCGAACGAAGCTTGCCCGCAGAGGCTGAGCGTGTACGTGGCCGTCGACGGCGCCGTCCAGCGGAACCACACGTCCTTGCCGCACGTGACGGAGCAGACGGAACTCTGCGGACCGTTCGTCGCCGTGGAGTTGTTGAATGCATGGGGCCCGAGGCCCGACACGAGGGTCGGCGACGTGCATGCATCCGTGCCCTGCGCGAAGCTCGCGGTGGCGGCGGTCGTGGCTACGAAAATGGGCAGCAGGACGCTGCGAACGAACGAAAGTGTGTCGAACCGAGCCATGGGGGGGGGCGCCTCGAAGGGGACTTGCGTGCGGACTGCGCCTCCTCCCTCCCAGCTTCGAAGCCTATTCCAGGATCACGCGAGCGGGGAAACTCCCTCCGAATTCCGTCGGAACGCGAATCCGCGCGTCGCCGGACCCCGCATCGCTCACTTCGAACGGCCCAACGCGTGCTCGTAGCGGTAGTAGCTCTCGAGCGTCATCAGGTTGAGCGCAGTCGTGTAGATCGGCCCGCCTTGGTGTGCCCATCGGTCGGCCACCAGCCAGCCGCCGTTGCGACAATCGCGCTCGGTGTGATCCTGCAGCGCGAGCACGGACTCGACCAGTGACTTGCTCCACGGTCCCCAGAATCTCTGCGCGTGGGAGGGAGAGTCCGGTCCGTCGAAACGATTCAGTGCGATGGACGCCTGATACCAGTAGTAGTAGTCGATCGAGAGCGTGTCCGCCGAGATCGTCGGCGGGTCCTTCGCGATCACCTGCGCCGAACGTTCGAGCACCGGGTCCGAGTGGTCGTGCTCCACGAGCAACCGGATCGACATGCCCAGAGCGGACATCGTCGCTGGGTGGTAGGTGAAGTGGTCGTCCACGCCAGTCACCTTGGCGCCGGCACCGCGACGATCGAGATAACCGACGAGGCCGGTCTCTTCGGCGGTCGCGAACTTCGCGAAGGCGAGTCCGCCGGCGATGTTCTCCTCTCGCACGCTGAGGCCGGCGCGCTCGGCCGATTCGAGAGCCAGCATGCACCAGCCGGTGATCGACGTGTCGGAGTCGTAGAGCTCCTTCAGAAGCTCGTCATTCTGGCCGCTCGCGCCACGGTGGAACTGCTCGATGTCTTGGCGCGGCGAATAGCGCCAACCCCACAGCCCCTGACCTGACGGACTGGGCCGCTGCGCGCCTTGCACGAAGTCGATCGACTTCTGCGCCGCTTCCTTCCAGCGCGGGCTCTGCGTCAAGCCGTAGGCCTCCGACAGCGCCAGACACGCTAGCGCGTCGTTGTACATGAACCGGTTCCGATCCTTGCCGAACGAACCATCGGCGTTCTGTCGGCCGACCAACCAACGCAGTCCACTCTCGACGGCGGCGCCGGAGACGTAGCGCTTGCCCGTCGCTCGATCGACGATGTCCTGCTGAGACTCGTCGCTGAATCCCGCGCCGAGAAAACTCAACAGTGCGAGCGCAGTGAGGCCCTCGTCGTAGAACGAAACGTAGGGCTTCGTCGGGTTGTAGATCGGTTCCTCGCACGGACAGCGCTCCGCGAGCGTCGTCGAGCTCCACGAACCGTCCGGGTTCTGATGGCGAAGCAGCCAGCGCAGTCCGTTGAGCACCGTGACCTCCACGCCCCTCGTCGGTGTGCCGCGCGCGGGATGACCGCCGCCGGCCGGCTCGAGTTTGGAGCTCTGTGCGGCCGGCGCGTCGTCGCGCGCGACGCTGCAGCCGAGCGAGAAGACGAGCAGCGCCGTCAGTGCGAGCCCGATGGCGCCGCGCGGCGTCAACGGCTGCGCACGCCGGCCATCGAGGAGCGCGGCGATGCGACGTGCCATGCGCCCTTGCGTCGCCATCGCGAGCGCCTCCACGTTCACGAGGCCCGTCCGGCGATTGCCGATCGACTCGAGGATTCTGAACAGACCCTCGGCGTAGTCCGTAGCCTCGGACGGATCGCGCAGCGACTCCCAATCGCAGGCCATCTCCATCGCTTCGGACTGGCGCCGCGCTGCCCACCGCATCGCGGGATGGAAGAAGAACAGGATGGCCGCGAGATCGCGCACGAGGATCGCGAGCGGGTCGAGCCAGCGCCAATGCGCGAGTTCGTGGCGCAGAGCCCACTCCGACGCTGTGCTCACGTCGCGTTCGACGAGCCACCGCGGCAGCAGCACCGTGGGACGGAACAGCCCGATCAGCGCAGGCGAGTCCAGGTCATTCGTCACGCGCAGCGCGGGGCGGCGCACGAGACCGAGCTGATTCGCGATCGCTGCGTACTGCGCCTCGAACGGCCGCGGCGCCCGACTGGAGTTGCGCAGGAGTTGGCGCAGACGCCGACGGACGAGCAGGTAGCGCGCGCTGCAGAAAGCCACTCCCGCGGCCCACGCGACGAGCAGCAACGGGACGAGCCGGAACGTCCCCAGGTTGGACCCGGGAGTCACTTCCGCCCCGGCGCTCGATGCATCCCGGTGCGGCAGCTCTTGGGGGAGTGTGTCCACGCCGGATGTCGCTGCCCACGCGGGATCGATTGCGTCCGCGCTCGCCGCAGGGAAGCGCGATGCGGTCGGATCCGTGGACGGCGCGAAGCTCGCGATCTCCGCGCGCGGCGTCGCGAACTGCAGGAAGGCGACCGGCGCGCCGACCGCCAGAGTGACCATCGGTTTCGCGAGCACGATCAACCACAGGCAGGCCACGAGGCGCATCGACGAGAAGCGTGCAAAGCGCAGCACCGCGGCCAGGACCAGGCTCAGGACGAGGAGTTCGAGCGTCGCGAAGCACAGGCGTTCGAGGAGGCGGTTGTCAGCCAACGAATTCGCGAGGACAGCGTGCCAGCTCATCGCGATTCTCCCCGGCTCTTGCGCGCCACGATCATCTTGCGCATCTCGTCCAGCTCAGCGTCCGTGATCGTGCCCGCGTCCAGGAGCGACGCGATCGCCTGCTGCGGCGAACCTTGGAATAGCGATGCCAGCACCGTCTTCAACGTGCTGTGCGCCACGGCCTGTCGCTCCACGGTCGGGCGCAGGAGGAAGCCGCGTCCGATCGTCGGCACCGGCTTCAGGTAGCCCTTCGTACGCAGCTTCGCGAGCACGTTGCGCAGCGTGCTCGCAGCCAGCGCGCGACGCTTGCGGAAGGCGAGGATCACGTCCCCCGAGGTGCACTCCCCGATTTCCCAGACGACCAACATGACTTCGAGTTCGAGGCCGCTCAGAGCCGGACGGGTGCGGCTGTCAGCGGAGCGAGGGCGGCGCGCGGGCATCAGATGACTCCAGGTGCGAGATGACGTTGCCGGTAGACGACGATGTCTACAAAGATAGACACAAACACCGGGATCCGTCAATGGTCGTCCTTCAGTTTTCGCGCGCCGCCCTCTACTCGACGCGCTACCCAGGCCGAGCCGATTCGCAAACGAGCTTGCGAGGGGACACGTTCAGCGAACTCGATCCGACGAAACTCCGTACGGTGTCTGACACCGTACGGAAGTGAGGTCAGTACGCCTTCGGCAGCCCGTTGATGATCGTCAGCGCTTCTTCGCAGTTGAAACCGACGAGTTGCGCGTACTCGCGGATCGAGGGGAAGCGCGGCTTGGCGTACTCGGCGGCCTTGGCTTGCGCCTGTTCGCGCGTCAGGTGCTGCTCGCGGATCATGTTCGACAGCATGACCTCGTCCTCGGACCAGCCGAGCACCGTCTGGTAGACGTAGTTGTAGAACGCGGCGGTGCCGTCGCCGATGCGCCACGTGCTGGTCGTGTCGGTCGCCGACTCCCAGTCGTATTCGCGCTGGATCGTGCCGACGATTTCTTCCTCGCGCCAGGGCAGGTAGTGGAACAGGTACAGGAAGTCGTCCTTCACGACGAACGTGCACCAGTAGGCGTAGAGCGTGTCCCAGACCGACTCGTTCAAATAGCCCGGATTCGCGAGGTAATTGCGCGCGTAGTACCACAGCAGTGCCATCTCGTTGCGCTTCGAGAGGCCGGTCAGAGTCATGCCATGGTCGTCTTCTCGGATCCCGCACAGGCCCGTCTTGTAGGGCGTGTCCTCGATCATGTTGCCGGTGCTGAAGATCACGAGCTGGATGCCCGTCTCCTTCCGCAGCTGGCGCGCGTGGCTGTAGAACTCCTTGTCGCCGGCGGTGAACAGCGTGACCATACCCATCTCGGGCTTCTTCAACCAGGCTTCGATGTTCTTGCGGATGTACCGGCGTTTCGCCTGGATGTCGGCGCTGCGCACGATGTGCTCGACGCCCAGCTTTCCGCAGATGCGGGCCTGATTGCGGCGCGCGAGATCGGTGACCATGCCCCAGTCGTACGTGAACGCGACTGGGTTCATCCCGAGCTCGCGCTTGAAGTAGTGCAGTCCGTACGACGAATCGCGCCCGCCGGAGAAGGCGACGATCACGTCGGGCGAACCGTCCTTGCTGCGGTACGGTTCGACGAATGCTTCCAGCGCTGCGCGGCCCTTCGGCTGGATGCGGCGCCAATGTCGGCAGTAACGGCACACTCCCGACGCGTCGAAGTCGACGAACGGGTACGTCTCGGGCAGGAGGCACTTCGTGCAACGCTTCAGCGACGAGATGCGCTTCGTGTGCAGCACGATCGGCAGCTTGTTCGTCCGGCGCGCGGGCTTCACGGTCGGCGCGGACTCGGCTTCCGATTGCGGCACGGCCGCGAACTCCTGGACGCTCAGGTCGCGCAGTGACACGAGCATCGCCCGGAAAGCCGGGACCTGCTGGATCTTGATCCCGCCGAGCTTCGCGTCGAGCCCGAGCCGTTCGGCCAGCGTTTGGAGGATGAACCGCTCGGACGCGAACGCCAGGAATCGCCTGCGTTCGTCGGTGAGGACGTGCAGCGAGCCCGTGTTCGTGGCCAGCAGCATCTCGTCCAGCTCCTCGAACACGAACGCGATCGACGCGGCGCCCTTGATCTCGCCGTAGGCCTGTTGAACGGCCGCGCCCAAGTCGCCCTTCTCGTCGAAGAACTTGCGCAGCAGGTTCACGAGGACTTCGGTGTCGACGTCGCTCTTCTTGGTCAGCGTGCGGAAGCGGTTCCACAGCTCGGCGTCGTTGACGATGATTCCGTTGTGGATGCCAACCGTGCCGCCGGCGATCACGGGTTGGTTGTTGTCCTCGTTGGACTGGAATCCGTTCGTGACGAGCCGCGTGTGGCCCGTCATCGCCAAACCGATGCGCGCGGCGCCCTCGGTGTTCTTCTGGTAGAGCGCGGCGCCGCGTTGGATCAGCTCGTGGAACTTCGGGCTCTCCAGGAAGTGCTCGACCGAACCGGCCTGCTTGAAAACGTCGATCGTCTCGCCGTTCACGACGGTCAGGCCGGCGGCTTCGCTACCGCGCGTTTTCGAGGACTCGTACAGCTTCTCGAGGACGGCGCGTACGAAACCCTGGTCGAAGGCTCCCTCGCGCGCGAACACGGCTCCAAAGATCCCACACATGTGTTTGCGGACTTCCTGACGCGACTCAGCGGGCGCGCGAACGTCGAAGAGGAGGACTGATGGGCGTGCGGGGCACGTTCTGGACGTCGAGCGAGATGGCTTGAATGAGGAGTTGCGCGCCGATCAGGATAGGCATCGCGGCCAACATCACGACACCGGCGGACGCGTAGTCTCCGGTGCCGAGTCGGATGGCCCACTGCCACGTGCCGAAGGCGACGCCGCCGACGAACAGCGGTAGCCCCAGCAGCAGGTACACCGAAAGTGCCGTGAAATCGTGCACGAAATAGCGCCAGAACACGCGCCGGACGAATCCCCACGCGAGGCGCGGCGGGAACTCGAACAGCACGCGCGTCGGCGACAGCGAGCTGTGCTCGTCCGCGTAACGTGCCGCGATGGCCACGTCGGTCACGACTGCGCGTTGGATGCCGAGCTCGATCAGGAACCCGCTCTCGAAGAAGTAGCGCTCGGGCAACTCGTCCACGTCGAGGCGCGCGAGCGCCGCGCCGCGCACAGCAACGTAGCCGTTCGCCGGATCGAACACGTTCCAGTAGCCCGACGCGGATTTCACCAGGAATGCGAGCCCCGCGTTGCCGAGCACGCGCACGATCGGCATGCCGCGCAGCGAACCCAGGGACGAGTAGCGGTTGGCCTTGACCACGTCCGCGCTGCCGTCCAGCAGCGGTTGGACGAGCAAAGGCAAGTGCATCGGATCCATCTGGTCGTCGCCGTCCATCTTGACGACGACGTCGAGCTGTTGGCGCAGCGCTTCGGCGAACCCGGACTTCATCGCGCCGCCGACGCCGCGGTTCTTCGGGTGACGCAGCAACGTGACGCGCGGGTCGGCCAGTTCCGTCACGCGACGCGCAGTGTCGTCGGGACTCGCGTCCTCGATGACGATGATCGAAGTCACCCAGTTCGGAATGCCCGCGAGCACGCGCTCGATCTGCTCCGCGACGCGATACGCCGGGATCACGACGCCGATGCGCGCACCGCGCGTCTCGAACGCATCGGGTTCGCGCTGCGGTGCGCCGGTTTCCTGGCGCGTCGGGGCGGAAGGGGTCATCGGGGAGACGGGGGGCACGGAATCGGAAGGCTTTTCGGCCTGGCGGGCGGCGCCAGTTGAGCACGGTGGGAAAGCGCTTCCCAGTCTCGCGCGGGCGCGCTCTGGATCACGTATCCAGCGTGAGGAAAGGCCGTGCGTCGGCACGCATCCATGCCGCCGGGGCGACGCCGAACAGCGAGAGGATCGTCGGCGCGACGTCCGTGACCGACACGACTTCTTGCGTCGCGCGGATGCGCCCCCCCTTCTGGTAGGCGAGCAGCCATCCGGAGTCCTTGTGGTGTGCCGTCGACTGGTCGGCGGTGCCGTGCTCGTGGATGTGCCGGCCGAAGTCCGCGCGGAACTCCGAAAAATCGCGGTGACAGATCGTGAACGCCTCGCCGTCGCGCGTTCGCTGTGGCATGTCGAGCTCGCAGAACACCTGTGCGCCGCGCCGCTGCACGGTGAACAGCGCGCCGTAGCCTTCGATGGTCAACCCGTGCAGACGCTGCTCCGCGTCGCGCGCGGTGGCCTCGTCGGGCAGGTTGATGGTCAAGTCCGGGTTCATCTGGTGCAGGACGGCGTAGTCGTGCAGACCGATCGCGTCGAACAGCTCGCGCTCGTTCACGAGGCGCACGACCGGGTTGTGGATGTCTTTGACTGGGTCGAACGGGCGCTGACCGAGCGCGGTTCCCACGAGGATCACCGTGCCCTCGTCAGCCATCTCCATCAGCTCGCCCAGGAAGCGATCGGCGTACTGGAAGCTCTTCTCGATCCAGCGCGAGAGCTTTGCCTCGTAGCCCTTGCGCTCCGCGACGCTGCCGAAGAAGCGGCGATCCGTGGTCGAAAGCTGGTCCTCGAAGCGCTCGGGTTCGGCCGCGCGCCAATATCTGTGCTGCATGTACGCGATGTGGTTCATGTGCACGCTGGCGTACGCCGGGCGTTTCGCGCCGTAGAGCTTCACGAACGCGTCACGTGTCATGTAGCTGTGCAGCATCGCGCGTTCGGGCGCGACCGAAGCACCGCGCACGGCCTCGACGGGCACTTGGCTCAGCGTGCGCAAGACCGTCGAGGCACGCACGCCGCTGCGCGGAGTCCGCAAGAGGAGCTTCACCGCAGTCACGGCGGAACGGCCGAAGCTCTCGCTGTAGTTGCGTGCCGCGAACACGCAGAACTCCTGCAACGCGCGCGCGTCCTCGGGAAAGCAGTCCGACGTGTCGGCCAACGACTCGGGGACGTAGAACGCCGCGGCACCCTGCGTGCGCGGCGGGTAGCTCATCAAGCTGCCCAGCACGCCGACCGGGATGCCCGCGGCATCGAGCACGTCCCACACGCATTTGCCGCGGATCGACGCCGGATCCTGGCCGAAGCCGACGAGCCCGTGATCCTCGGGTGCGAGCCCCGTGTAGATCGACGGCCAGATGATCCACGGGCTGATCTTGCGCCAGGCCTTGTCCTCGCCCGCGTCCCAACCGGGCACGCGCGTGCGCACGATCGCGCCGCCTTCGAGTGCGCGCGCGAAGTTCGGCAACGTGCCGGCGGCGACGAACTTGTCGAGGAAGTGACGTTCCGCCTCGTTCAGCTCGAAGAAGATCACGGACACGGCCGGTCGGGTACGCGTCTGGATCATGGTGGGGGCGGCGCAGCGCGGCGTCGCGAACGAACATCCTAGCGGACGGAGCCTCCCGTGACTTCGACCCGCGGGGCCGCGTAACTGAGGCCGATCCCGAGTACAGCGTCGCGGGGGAGGCGGCATCGAAGCGGATCGTCTCCCCTTCGGAGGTCGCGGCTGGCGCACGACGGCGCTCGGCCTGAGGCGCTCCGCGGATCGAGCGAGCCCGTCGAGTAGGCTGGTCTTGCCCGATGCTTCCCGAATCGAGCCCGCTGCGTCCCGACCCGACTCCGCCCGGTGCGTCCGGCGCCACTTCGCGCGTCCGTCGCGCGACGTGGGTCGGTCTCGCGCTGATCACCCTGCTGGCCTTGGCGGTCCGGTTGCACGGCATCGCGTTCTTGTCGCCGCACCTCATGGAACCCGACGGGCTCGTCGTGGACTACCAGATGCGCGTGATCGACGGTCGCGGGTCGGAGACGCCGGACCACGCGATGCACGCGTTCTACCCGCACCTCCTGGCGCGCGTGGCGTCGTTGGTGCCTAGCGCGTGGGTCGCACCGAGCCATCCGCGCACGCTGGAGGAACACTTGCGCGCGGCCGGCGCGATCCGGATGCGAGCGCGTATCGCCGTCGTGCTGCTGTCGCTGCTGGCCATTCCGTTGACGTGGCTGCTCGCGCGCCGCTTCCTACCCGACCCATGGCCGCTGCTGGCCGCCGCGTTCACCGCCGCGAGCCCGTTCGTGATGTGGTTCGCGCAACAGGCGCGGCCACACGTGGCGGCAGCGTCGTTCGTACTGCTGGCGGTGTGCGCGGCCGTCCACCTGCGTCGGCACGGCGGATGGCGCGCGTACGTGTTCGCCGGACTCGCGGCGGGTCTCGCGGTCGGCGCGCTGCAGAACGGCATCGCCGCCTTCGGACCGATCGCCGTGGCGCTGATCCTGCGTTGGCGCGCGGATCGGGCGCGCGTGCTGGTCGGCGGGTTGGTCGTGCTCACGATCGCCGGCCTGTTCGTCGTGTGGCTCTACCCATTCCTGTTCGCGAGCGCGGACGCGGGCGGCGTCGGCGTCGACGAGCAGGGAACGCTCGGGCTGTCGCGACACAAGATCTTCCTGGGCCTGTTCAACGGCGGCGGCTTCATGGTCGTGTGGCGTTCGCTCGTCGACTACGACCCGGTGCTGACGTGCGGCGCGATCCTCGGACTCGTCGCGGCGATCTCTGCGCCCCTCGTGTTGCGCGGACGCTTCGGTCGCGAGCGGGCCCTCGACCTCGCCGTCGTCCTCGCGTACGCACTGCCGTATTTCGTCGTGATCGGGCTGTACCAACGCACGTACCAGCGATTCGCGCTGCCGCTCGTGCCGTTCCTGGCGATCCTCGCGGCGTTCGGATTGTTCGTGCTGTGGTGGGCGTTGCGAAGTGCGGCGCGCCCGCTCGGCCTGTTCGCGGCCGGACTCGCAGTGCTCGTCGCGACGGCGCAGTTCGCGTGGTGTTGGCGGATCGGTTCCGTGCGCGCGAGCACCGACACGATTGCAGCGGCCGCGCACTGGCTCGAGCAAAACGCGCAGCCCGACTCGGACGAAATCGACGTCATGCCCGGACTCGACATGCCGTTGAAGCGTACGCCCGACTCCGTCGCACACGGCGAGCGCATGCAAGACGAGCAAAGTCTCCCCTGGTTTCGGCACCTGTGGGAAACGCCCACGTCCGAGATCGAGGCGCCGGCCTACGACCTGCGCTGGATGGACCTCTTCGCGGAAGCGACGCGCAAGCTGGTGCGCTCCGATCCAGGTGCGTTCGTGCAGGCCCTGACCGGCCGGTACGCGGTCACGGTCGTGTGGCCGCAGAAGTACCGGCCCGCTCTGCGGGCGGTGCGCGACGGTCTCGCGGCGAACGCACGCCGCGGCGCGCGCTTCTCGCCCGACGATCCCGGCGTGGACGACGACATCCCGCTCGTGCACCAGGACGACGAATTGCCCGAGGCGAGCCCGTGGGCTTGGCGCGCGCTGCACGCGGGTTGCGTCGGGCCGACGATCGAGATCTACCGGCTGCGCTGATTTGTCCCGCCGGTCAGACTCGCCCCGCCGGTCAGACTCGCCCCGCCGGTTAGATGGAGACGCCCAGCTTCGAGCGCGCGAAGATGCGCAGCAATACGACGGAGGCGACCATGGACACCGCCGTCGCGAACGCGGCACCGACGAGTCCGTAGCGCGAGATCCAGAACGCGTTGCCCGCGACGTTGACGAGGACCGTCAGCGCCATCCACACCGTGTGCGTCGCCGGACGGCCGCCCATCAGCAGGATCTGACCAAAGGGCAGGTAGCCCGCGGCCAATGCGATGCCGCCCACGAGGATCGCGAAAGGCAGGTGCGCCGCCGAGAACTCCGGCCGTGCGCCGATCACCGACAGCGCGAACGGGAACGCGACGATCGCGACGGCGCCGACAGCACCGATGCCGATCCACGCGCGCACGCGGCCGCGGCGGACGAGCTCGACCAGCTCGGCGCGTTCTCCCCGCGCCAACTGGCACGCCAGGATGGGGTTGTAGACGTTCTGCAGCACGACGACGAGCTGGTACAGCCCCTCCGCGAGCATCGCCGCATATGTGTACACGCCGACGGCTGCGTCGGACATGACGATGCCGATCATCCACACGTCGACCTTCGCGTTCAGTTCGAGCAGCACGCCGCTGACGGCGCTGCGCGCTCCGAAAATGACGTGCGCGCGCACCTCGCGCAGCCAGCCCGTCGGCGACGCGACCAGGTAGCGCGAAACATCGAGGCCGAGAGCGACGAACAGGAACGACTCGGTGGCCGTGAACACGATCATCAACCGGTCGCTGTCGAGGTCGGCGCGCATCGCCGCGAACAGCGCCACCAAGATCCCGAGGTAACGCAGCGACTGGTACACCGCGAACGAGCGCATGCGTCCGGCACCGTTGACGACCGCGAGCAGCACCTTGTTGAGCGCGAAGAAAAAGAGTCCCGGCGCGCTGGCCTCGATCGCGCGTGCGACGCCCGGGCTATCGAGCATGTCGGCGATCGGCTGCCGCGCCAGCCAATAGAGCACCGCGACGACGGCGGCCAGCAGCACGGTGGGGACGAGCGTGGACCACGCCGCCGCGGCGATGCGCGCGCGATCCTGATGCGCTTCGGCACCGTGCTCGCGGTCCGTGCAAGCCGCGGCCACCGCGCGCAACGCCGAGCGGTCGATGCCGCCGACCGCCGCCATCGAGAAGAACGTGTACGCCGCCAGCGCTTGGTTGAATACGCCCAGCGCGGACTCGTCCCAGTGCTCGCCGATCAGGACGTTCAGCGCGAGCCCGGCGACGCCGAGGATCGCGAGGCTGGCCACGTTCCACGCGACGTCACTCTGGAATTTGGCGGTCAAGGGAGGCGGCGAGACGGACGGTCCATTCCGACAAAATTCCGTACGGTGTCTGACACCGTACGGAATTAGACGTGGAAGCGCCTGTTCGTCCGCGCGAGTTCGGCCAGGTTCGCGGGCACCGCGAAGCGTTCCGGCCCACCTGCGCGCGCGCGGACGTCGGCTTCGGCCGCGACGTTCTTCAGCTTCGCCACGATCGCCGCGGTGCCGACCGCGTCGGCCCAGCGCAGCAGTCCGCCGCGGAAGGGCGGGAAGCCCATGCCGAACACGGTCGCGAGGTCGAGTTCGCGCGGACCGGCGACGACCTGTTCCTCGAGCGCGCGCGCAGCCTCGGCCAGCATCGCCAGGATCGGGCGTTCGGCCAGATCCTCGTCCGTCATCGCCCGCGCCGGGGTGTTCGCGCGCGGGAGCAGCGATCCGAGCGCGGGGTCGAGCTGCGCGCGACCTTCGCCGTGCCGGTAGAAACCCTTGCCGCCCTTCTTCCCCAGGCGTCCGTCCTTCGCCAGCGCGTCGAGCACGTCACAGGGCGTCATGCGCGCGCCGTACGCCGCGAACAGCGAGGCGGCGGCGTGCTTGGCGACGTCGAAGCCGACTTCGTCGAGCAATCGCAGCGGTCCCATCGGCATGCCAAAGTCGACGAGCACGGCGTCGATGCGCGCGGGTGCGACGCCAGCGGCGACGAGACGTAGCGACTCGTCGAGGTAGGGGCCCAGCAGACGGTTGACCAGGAACCCCGCACAATCGGCGGTCACGACGGGCGTCTTGCCCAGGCGCAGCGCGAGCGCGGCGACTTCGGCCACGACCTTCGGGCTGGTCTCGGGACCGCGCACGATCTCGACGAGAGGCATCTTCTTCACGGGGTTGAAGAAGTGGAGGCCGACGACACGCTCGGGGTGCGGCAAGCCGGCCGCGATCGCGGCGACGGACAGCGACGACGTGTTGGTCGCGAGGATCGTGTCGGACCGCGCCTGGCGCGCGACCTCGGCGAAAACCGCCTGCTTCACGTCCAAACGCTCGGCTACGGCTTCGATGACGATCTCGGCGCGAGCGAATCCGATCATCTCGCGCGTCGTCTGCAGGCGGTCGATCGCGGCGTCCGCGTCGCTGGGATCGAGGCGGCGTTTCTTGCGCCGCTCGTTCACCTCGCCGCGGTGTTCCAGCAAGGCGACATCGAGCGCTGCCGGTGCCATGTCCGACAGCCGTGTCGAGACGCCGCGGTCGGCGAGCAGGCTGGCGATCGCGCGGCCCATGACGCCCGCGCCGATCACGCCCGCGGTCGACAGCGTGCGCACGTCCGATCCGTCGGACGCCTTGCGCAGCTTCTTCGCTTCCTCGGTCAGCTTGAAGATCTGGATCAGGTTCTTCGCGACGGGTCCGACGGCGAGTTCGCTGGCGGCAGCGGCTTCGGCGCGGAAGCTCGACTCGTAGCTCGTCACGGGCGCGCGCGCGGCGATCTCCAGCGCGGCCAGCGGCGCGGGATAGCGTCCGCGCGTCTTCGCCATCACCTGCTTGCGCGCCTGCTGCGCGACGATCGCGATCGCGATCGGATTGCGGTCGACGAGCCAGCGCCACGTGCGCGTGCGGCCGCGGCGCGGACAGGCGAGTCGTCGCATCGCGATTTCGTCGGCGATGCGCACGAGGTCCTCGGGCGCGACCACACGATCGACGATATTGCGTCGGTACGCGTCCTTGGCCGCGTACAGCCGTCCCGTCAGGATCGCGTCGAGCGCCGCCGGCACGCCGATGCGCCGCGGCAGGCGCGTCGCGCCGCCCCAAGCCGGCAGGATGCCGAGCTGCGTCTCGGGCAGCCCGATGCGTGTCTCCTTCGCGTTCGACAGCACGATGCGGTCGCAGGCCAGCGCCAGCTCGCACGCACCGCCCGGAATCGGTCCGCCGGCCGCGCAAACCGTCATGAAACCGCGGCGTTCTCGCGACAAGCCGGCGACGCGGTCCCACACGCGCTGGCCGATCTCGATGAACTTGCGCACGAAAGCGACGTCGGTCGCTGCTGCAATGGCGTCGATGTCCGCGCCGCCCGCGAACGTGCGTCCATCGCGACCCGTGACGACCAGCGCGCGCAGCGTCTTGTCGTTCTCGACGTCCTCGAGCGCGAGGTCGAAGTCGCGCATCGTCGGTGCGTCGAACACCGCCAGCGTCCGGTGCGGCGGATCGAGCACGATGCGCGCGAGTCCCGGCTCGGGCCGCTCGAGGCGCACGCACGAACGCGGCGGCGGCGCGTCCGCGGGCATGTCGATGCCGGTGAAGTCGATCATGCGTCGATCCTCTCCAGCAGCATCGCGCCGCCCTGTCCGCCGCCGATGCACAGGGTCGCGAGCGTCAGCTCGGCGTCGCGAACCGAGAGTTCCTCTGCGGCCGTCAAGGCGATGCGCGCACCCGTGCAACCGACCGGGTGACCCAGCGCGATCGCGCCGCCGTTCGGGTTGAGCCGCGCTGGGTCGATCACGCCCAGGCGCGCATCGAGGCCGAGTTTCTCGCGCGCGAACGCATCGCTGTCGAAGGCCTTGACGCAGGCCAGCACTTGCGCCGCGAACGCCTCGTTCAACTCGATCGCGGCGATGTCGGCGAGCTTCACGCCGCTCTCGGCCAAGACTCTGGCTGTCGCGTAGACGGGCCCGAGTCCCATGCGCGCCGGATCGAGGCCGGCGTAGGCCCAGCTGCGGATGCGCGCCAACGGCTTCAGGCCCAGCTCGCGCGCCTTCGCTCGGCTCGTGACGAGGAGCGCACAAGCTGCATCGGTGATCCCGCACGAGTTGCCGACCGTAACGCGCCCATCGGGCTTCTCGAAGTACGGCTTCAACTTCGCGAGCTGTTCGAGGGTCTGCTCGTCGCGGATCGAGTCGTCGTGTTCGAGCGCGTGCGCTCCGTCCCGCGCGCCAAGCGGCAAATGGGCCACGATCTCGCGCGCGAACCGGCCGGCATCGCGCGCGGCCCGAGCGCGCTGGTGGCTCTGCACCGCATAGCGATCCGCGTCCTCGCGCGACACCCCGAACTCGCGCGCCAGGATCTCGGCCGTCTTGCCCATGATCAGGCCGCTGATCGGATCCGTCAGGCCCTCCATCAGTCCGATGCGCGGCGACAGCAGCATCCTCGGGCGGAATCCGGCCAGCGCGCCGACGCGCGCCAACGCCCCGCGTGCGCGCGACACCTTTTCGAACTGGCGGGTCGCAGCCTCGTTGTAGATCAGCGGGAAGCGCGACATGACCTCGACGCCGACCGCGACGTACAGCTCGCCGCGTCCAGCCTCGATGCGCGTGGCGGCGTACGTGATCGCTTCCATGCCGCTGGCACAGTTGCGCGCGACGGTGCAGCCCGGCACGTGCTCGGGCACGCCGGCGCGCAGCGCGAGCACGCGCCCGACGTTCGCTTGATCCGCCGGCGGACCCGCGCACCCGGCGACGACCTCGTCGATGGTCGCGGGATCGATGCCGGTGCGCGCGACGAGTTCACGCACGACCGTGGCGCCGAGGTGTCCGGCGTCCTCGCGCGCGAAGGCGCCTCCAGCGCGCGCCATGGGTGTGCGCAAGCCCGCGGCCAGGACGACGTCACGGTGCGCAGGCGGAGGGGAGACGTTCATCGTGTGGCGGCGAGGCTACGACTCCGGAGGGGCGACTGGAACCGTGGGCTGCACTCGGCAAGCGGAACCGAGCGGCTCGGGCTCGCTTCTTGCGCTCCGCAATCCGCAGGCCCCCGGACCTAGGCCCCGCACTGCCGAGCACGCTGCAACGGGGTGAGGGCTCAACCGGCTCCGCGTGCGGACGAAACGACAATGGAGAATCCAGAAGTTGCCTACGACGGTCTCTCGATCGACCTCGAGCGCGACGAGTTCGGTCGATTGATCGTGGACCTGAAGTTCCGCATCGAGGGCGAGTTCGACGACGACTTCGACCTCGTCGAGGAATCCGAGGACAAGATCGTCCTCGGCACACGCGCCGGCCACGTGGTCGTCGATCTCCGCGCACGCGACCGGGACGAGACACCGGAGGGTCAGGAGTTGGTCCGCTCCTGATTCCCATGCAGCCCCAAGACTTCCTGCCTTTCGCCGAACTCTTCCGGCAGCCCACGTTCCTCGTGGACTCGAGCGGAAGAGTCCTGGGCGCCAACCGCCCCGCGCACGAAAAGTTCGGAGCGCCCGGCCGACTCCAGACCATCCTCGACACGCCCCCCGAGGCACTGGCGGAGTTCCTGCGGCGCTGCGCGCGCACGCGAAACCGGTGCGCCGGCGCCTTCGCGCTGTTCTCCGGAGCGCGCTGCCAACTGGACGGGTGCTTGGTCCAGCCGCGCACCGACAGCACCGCAGCGGTCATCGCCGTGCGGTTCCTGTCCGAGTCGGAATCGGGCGCGGCGTTCCACGTGCTCAACCACGACCTGAAGGCGATACGCCACGAGATGGCGGAGCGCAGTCACGTGCAGGCCGAACTCCGGCGCGAGCGCGAGTGGTTACGGGTCACGCTGATGAGCATCGGCGACGCGGTGATCGCGACGGACCTCGCCGGGCGCGTCGAGTTGATGAACCCGATCGCGCAATCATTGACCGGCTGGACGGAGTCCGAAGCGCTCGGGCTCCCGCTGTCCGAGATCTTCCACATCGTCGAGGATGGATCGCAGGCACCCGTTCCGAGCCCGGTCGACGAGGTACTCGAAGGCGGGGCCAACGCGACGCTGCCACGCCACACGCTCCTCCTTTCGCGCGACGGATCGCGCTGGCCCATCGACGACTCGGCCGCCCCGATCCGCAACGAAGACGGTGCGGTGATCGGTTCGGTGCTCGTGTTCCGCGAAGTCACCGAGCGGCGCCGCCTCGAGAACTTGGCCGCATCCCGGATGGAGGAGCTGGCCGAATCGAGCCGCCGCAAGGACGAGTTCCTGGGGATGCTGGCACACGAACTGCGCAACCCGCTCGCGCCGATCCTCACATCCGCCGCGATCCTGAAAGCGCAGCCGACGAGCCGCGCGGGCATCGAATGGACGGCGTCCCTGATCGAGCGTCAGGCGACGCACATGGTGCGCCTCGTCGACGACCTGCTGGACATCTCGCGCGTCACGCGCGGGAGAATCGAGCTGCACCGCGAGACCATCGACCTGACGACGATGCTGCAGCAAGCGGTCGAGACCGTTCGCGGCGACATCGACGCGCGCGAACACGAGCTCGTCTGGGAAGTCCCCGATCAAGTGGCGCGCGTCGAGGCGGATCCCACGCGCCTGGAGCAAGTGTTCACCAACCTGCTGCAGAACGCGGCCAAATTCACGCCTCCGCACGGCACGATCACCGTCACGGCGCGGGTCGAAGGTTCCGAGGTCGTTGTCAGCGTGAAGGACTGCGGCATCGGCATCGCGCCAGTCTTGCTCGACCGCGTGTTCGACCTGTTCGCGCAAGGGGACTGCGGATTGGATCGGTCGGGGGGCGGCCTCGGCATCGGCCTGACGCTCGTGAAACAACTCGTCACGCTGCACGGCGGTTCCGTCTCCGCGCACAGCGCCGGTCCAGGCGAAGGCAGCGAGTTCATCGTGCGCCTCCCGTGCATGCCCGCGGAGTCCGTGCTCGACGCCAAATCGGCCGCGACGCGCGTGCGACCGCCGCGCACGCCGCGCCGCGTCCTCGTCGTCGACGACAACGTGGACGCCGCGGAATCGCTCGAGCTCTTGCTGCGCTCGATGGGGCACACGGTCTTCGTGGCGTACGACGGACCGTCCGCGATCGAACTGGCCGAGTCCGAGCGGCCGGACGTGATCCTGCTCGACATCGGCCTGCCCGGAATGGACGGCTACGAGACGGCAAAACGCCTCAAGAGCAACCCGCGGACGAGCTCCGCCGCGTGCATCGCGCTGACGGGGTACGGCCAGGAAGAACACCGCCAGCGCTCACTCGCGCTGGGTTTCGTCGCACACCTCACGAAGCCGGTCGAGACCGAGACGCTGAGCAGGTTGATGAGTGAATGCGCGTCGGGCGTCGCCCTCAAGGCCTGATCGTCGCCGCGGTCGACTGGTTCGACACCCTCTCCTCGCGCGCGCGCGCTCGTGATCGCGTGCGTACACGCGTGCGATCAACGACCGTGCCCGGAGATTTCTCGAAAGCACTTAAAGCCGCGAGACGCCCCAGGCGGGATTCGGTCGTAAGTCGATGGTGCGCGATGTCGGTGGCTTGCGAGCTCGAACTTGCGCGGCCAGATTCGCGGCGTCCGAGCTCCGATGCTCGGAACTCGTGACCCTTTGCACCGGAGACAATCTCGTGAAGCGAATCAAGAAGTCGCGTCGTCCTTCCACCGGCCTCAAGATCTACATCCGCCGTCAGTATTTCTATCGCAGTCAGCGCATCAAGCTCCACGTTGGTGCGTGCCGCTACTGCAACTACGGGCTCGGCCTTTACGCCGATACGCCGTGTGTTCGGCCGGACCATCCGCACGCCACGTTTCCGAAGCAGGCTTACATCGGGCCCTTCGCCTCCATCGGTGAGGCGAACGCGTGGCTCGAAGGCTTCCCCTACGCGTACGGCCAAGTTGCCGAACGCTGCCAAGTCTGCTGCGGTGTCGGGGCCTACCTGCCGTCGAATCTCTGATTTGAGCGGATGAGCACCCCGACTGCCGAGGAGGCTCCTCGGCAGTCGGGTAGAGCTTCGAGCAAGTTCTTGATCAACATGCGTCCAGACTTGGGTCGCGGCCTACTTCGGCCGTCGATCCAGGAAGCGCTTTTCCTTCATTTCGGTCTCCATGCCGAGCACTTCGAGCATCTCCCGCGTCGTCTTGAACTCCACGATGTTGGGCGCGACCTCCACGCCGTTCAGCATCTCGGTGCGCAACTTCTTCTCGAACGCAGTGCGATCGACGCCTGCGCGCACCGAGAGCCGTACGACCAGTTCGTCCAGCTGGTGCGGGTCGTCGTTCTTCTTCTGCAGGACGACCTGCCACTCCTCGATGTCGGCCATGTTCGACAGCATCGAGCCCATCGACGAGAGGTCGACCAGCGTGCCCTTGATCTTCGTCAGGCTCATCGAGCGTTGGTCGCTCGCGCGACGCAGTTCGCTCTGGATGCGCGGCACGGTGCGCTGGCACCACGGACACGGTTCCCACGTGATGCCGCCGACGGCGATGTCGCCCGTCTTGTAGCGGCACAGCACGGTGCCGTGCCCGTCGATCGGCGTGTAGACGAGCTCGCCCGTCTCACCCTCGCCCAGCACCTTGCCGTCGGGATCGACGACCTCGAATACGCCCAGGTCGGGATACACGTGATAACCCGGCGATTCCGTGTGGCTCGCGGGGCATTCGCTGAACGCCATGCGCGCTTCCGTGAAGCCGTAGGTCCCCGAGATGGTCACCTTCTTCGAGCCCATCCGTGCGAGCGCGTCGGCGATCTTCTCCTTCAAACCGGGGGTGACCTTCTCGGCCCCCAGAATCACGAGGTTCACCTGATCGAGCTTCGTCTGCTTCTCGGCGCCCTCGCGCAGCACGTGGTAGATGAAGCCCGGCGTGCCGATCAGCACCGTCGGTTGCATGCGCTCCATGAGGCGCAAGTTGCCGGCGGTGCCCATCACCTTGCCGCCACCGGTCGAGAGCATCATCCGGCCCGTCTCGAAACCGGCGAGCGTCGCCTGCCAGAACGCGAGGTGCGGCGCGAACGGGAACGTGTTCACGATGCGCGCCAGGGTGTCCTCGATGCCGTGCACGTCGAGCATGCGCGCGCCGCTCTCCGACAGGATGTCGAGGTCGTAGGGCGTGTACGTGAACACGACCGGATCGGAGCTGCGGCCGGTCGTGAACGTCACGAAGTTGGGCGTGAACGCGCGGCGCAACTTCTCGCGCGCGCTGTCGCCACCCAGCAAGAGACGCAGCTTCTTGAGCAGCGGCCACTGCTCACGGATCAGCTCGGGCGTCGGCCGCAGCACGAAATCGAGCTTGTGCGCCGGGTCGCTCTGCGCAGCCAGCAGGTCTTGTTTCGTCGTGAAGGGCAGGCGCGCGAGGTCGGACACGCCGCGGATGTCGTTCGGTTTCACGCCGGCGGCGTCGAACACGCGCCGGTAGTGGGCCGAGAAGGGGTACAGGCGCTCGCGCACGTGCTCCGCGAGCCGCTCGTCCTGGATCCGCCGCAGCGTGGCGCGGTCGGCGCGGGCGAGGTCCCGCCAGGCGTGCTTCAACGTCGCGCCTCGCGCAGGGAGTCGCGCCGGGCGCGCGGGGGGGCGTCTTGGCTTCGCATCCCGACAGGCTGCACGTCGCGCGGGCCGGTCTCAAGCCTCCTCGGCGGCCGCCCGGCGTGGTTCGGGGAATTCGTTCGGGGATTCCGTTCCACGCGCGCGGGCCGAGCGTCACGGAGAGGGGAACGGACCCGCCGCGCACACGACCTCCCCGCGCGGCCCAACCCTGAAGGTGCTTCCATGCGACTCCCCCGAATCCTGTCCTCCTCCAACTCGCGCGCGCGCTGCGTGCGCATCGCGCTCGGCCCCGTCGGTCTGGCTTGCCTCGCCGTCGGTGCGCGGGCCCAGGTCGTTCCTCACCGCGCGACGTTTTCCATCGATTGGATGAGCCCGTCGCGCGCCGTCATCCCGGCTTCGCACGGCGACGTGCTCGCCCCGGCGCCGATCGGTAACCCGAGCTTCGCCGCGCCGCCGGCGATCGTCGTGATCCCCGGCGGACCGGTGGGAACCGGCCTCGGTATCCCGAGCTACGGCCTCTGCATCGGCACGCCTCCCGGCACGCCCTGCCCGACGGAAGTCGACGCGCTCTCGTACGGCACGGACTTCCCGGTCCGCCAGGGCCCGACGCCGGCGCACACGTACGAGTTCTCCGTGGACGAATTCGCGCGCGGTCTCCCCGGATCGCCGCTCGCGCCCAACGTGCTGAGCGAAGCGCCCTGCGGTGACAGCGCGACGGACATCTTCGGCGACCTGGGTCAGCCGAGCGCCGCCATCGGCATCCTCTTCAACGGCAACACCGGCCTCATCGACGGCGACGGGCTCCCGAGCTGCACCGGCGCCGTGTACCCCGGCTTCGGTTTGATCGAGCCGAACCTGCCCTTCCCCGCGATGGTCGTCGACGGCGACGACGTCGACGCCTACGACTACCAGGACGGTCCTGCGGCCCTCGCGGCGGCGGTCTACTTCTCGCTCGACGCAGCCTTTGCCGACCCGCTCACGGGCCTGCCAAACACGGGCTCGGGTCCGGCGAACGGTTTCCCCGGCGCGGCGGTCCTCGTGACGCTTGCGCCCGGCGGCCCGCCGGTCATGTACGCGCCGCCCGGGGCGCTCGGCCTGAACCTGATCGCGCTCGGCGCGGATGACCTCGATGCGCTGGCCTTGTCCGAGAACGGCATGCCCGGCTTCCAACCGGCGCCGGGTCCGTTCTTCTGGGGACCGGGCACGCCCTTCGACATGTTGCTCTTCTCCGTGCGCCGCGGATCTGCGGTCATCGGTGCGCCGGACAGCATGTTCGGCATCCCGATCTGCGAAGGCGACATCCTGATGCCGCCGATCCCCGGTGGTCTGTCGCCCTTCCCGGCGATCTTCGTCCCGGCCGAGAACCTGGGCCTCGCGACGCTGCGTTCGGGCTTCGCGAACGTCTCCGACGACCTCGACGCGCTCGACACGCGCTGGCGCCCGCAGACGTCGACGAGCTACTGCTTCGGCAACACGGCGGCCGCCTGCCCGTGCGGGAACTTCGGCGCGCCGGGCAACGGCTGCAGGAACAGCCTCTTCGTTCCCGGTGCCAACTTGACGGCGACAGGCACGGCGTCGGTCAGCGCGGACACGGTGCTGCTCACCGGCACGAACATGCCGAACTCGTCGGTGCTGTACTTCCAAGGCACGACGCAGGTCGGCGCGATCTTCGGCGACGGACTGCGCTGCGTCGGCGGGATGGTGATCCGCCTGGGGATCAAGACCAACGTCGGCAACATGAGCTCGTACCCGACCGGCCTCGATCTGCCCGTGTCCGTGAAGGGCGCGCTCCCGCCCGCCGGCGGAACGCGCTTCTACCAAGGCTGGTACCGCGACGCGGCTGCCTTCTGCACGCCCGCGACGTTCAACCTGACGAACGGAATCGCGATCACCTGGACGCCCTGAGGACGAACAGTACGGAGCCAGGTAACTTCCGACGGGGTTTCCTCGATGGCGGCCAGCGCTCGCGCCGGCCGCAATCGAGGAAACCCCGTCGGAAGTTACCTGGCTCCGTACTGGGGTGACAACTCGTTGACAGGTCGAGCGCGGTCCGGCGTCCAACTGGTGTCGTGCTCGAACTGCGTCGATCCCGTGCGCCGGAACGCATCGTCTTGGCGCTCGCGCTCGTCGCGGCGGGGGCACTCGTTGCGGCGGCGTTCGCGCCGGGGCGGGATCCGGGCGTCGAGGCGCGCGCGAGCTTGGCCAGCCTCGCGGGCGAGGTCGAGGACGCTGTCATCGCCGAGTGGCGGCGCGCGTTGCGGGAACTGCCCGCGCGGCTCGAACACACGGGCCCGCTCTTGCGCTGGGGCGAAGTCGCCTCCCTCGCCGCAGTTCCCAAGACCCAGCCGGAATCGACGGCCTACGCCGCGCTGTCGGCCGACTCGCGCACGGAAGGGGATCCGGCGCGCGCGTTCGAATTGGCGCGAGCGGCGCTCGAAGCTGCGCGCGGACCGGCAGCGCGCGCCGCGTCGACGTTGCGTGTCGCGCAGTGCGCCCGTGCCGTCGGTGACAACGCAGCGGCAGCGCAAGCGTGGCGCGGCATGCGCAGTGTGATCCCCGGTTCTGTCGCGGTCGGAGAGATCAGCGCCGCTCTGTCGACATTCCTCGTCGTGCAGGACGCGCTGGATTCGATCGAGCGCGAGCGCGACGCGGCGGAACTCGCTCTGTCCTGGTCGCAAGGCGAGTTGACCTTGCCCATCGCCGCGGATGCGGCACAGATCGACGCGCGGGTCGAACTGCTCGGCGAGCGGCTGGCAGAGGCCGCTGGTTCTGAGCGCGAATCCGTGCGCACCTTGGTCGAGCGCGGCAATGCAAGACTGCGCGCCGCAGCATCGGAGCGCGCGTACGGACTGCTGCCGGTGCGCTGCGACGGAACGGCGTGGAGCCTCACACCTCGCGGCGACGAGTTGCTGGCGAGCGCGGCGTCGGCGAGCGGAGGTTGCCAGGGATTCCTACTGCCGGTGACGGACGCCGAGCGCGTCCTGGCAAACTGTGCCGCGCCGCTGTTGCCGGAGGGCTTCGACGTGGACCTGGCCGGCGACGGGGCGGGTGAACCGCTGCGCCCGCGGACGGAATTGGTGCCCGCAATGCTGGGTTTCACGCTGCGCCACCGCGACGTCGAGGGTTGGATCGCGGCCGGCAGCGCGCGCGCGCGTTGGTTCTCGGGCGGGCTCGGACTGCTCGCGGCGTTGTGCGCGATCGCGGGTGTGCTCGGTGCGCGCGCGTTGTCACGCGAACGACATCTGGATGAGATGCGCGTCGGATTCGTCGCCGGAGTCAGCCACGAACTACGCACGCCGGTCGCGTCGATCCTCCTGCTGGCCGAGAACCTCGAGCGCGGTCGTGTCGAGGGCGAGGACGCGCGTGCGCGCTACTACGTGCTGATCCGGCGTGAGGCGTTGCGATTGCGGCGCCTGGTCGACGGCGTGCTCGACTTCTCGCGCATCGAACGCGGTCGCGGCGTCGAGGTCGCACGCGAGGACGTCGACGTGCGCGCGTGGCTCGAAAGCCTGGTCGACGAAGCGCGGGAGTGGGCACGCCAACACGATGTCGAGCTCGACGTCGCGATCGACGACGTGCCCGAGTCGGCGTCGATCGATCGCGAAGCACTGCGGCGCGCGATCTGGAATCTGCTGGAGAACGCGCAGCGTCACTCCGGTTCGCGCTCGATCCGACTGCACGCCAGATCGGAGGAAGAAATGCTCGTGATCGACGTCGAGGACGAAGGCCGCGGCATCCCCAGCGCTCGTCGCGCAGCGATCTTCGAGCCGTTCGCGCGCTTCGCGGACGCTGGCACGCCCGGAACCGGCCTCGGTCTCGCGCTCGTGCGCGAGATCGCGCGCGCGCACGCGGGTAGCATCGTCGCCGAGGAAGGCCGTGCCGGTCGCGGCGCGCGCTTCAGTCTCCGCATTCCCGTCACGACCGATCCGGAATCACGAAAAGAGCCATGAAAACGCGCATTCTGGTGGTCGAGGACGAAGATCCGCTGCGCCTCGCGCTGTGCGATGCGTTGCGCGCCGAAGGGTTCGACGTGCTCGAAGCCGCGGACGGTGAAGCGGGTCTCGCGCTGGCGCTGAAAGAAGGCCCCGAGATCGTCCTGCTCGATCTGATGCTTCCGAAACGTGACGGGTTCAGCGTCCTGCGTGCGATTCGTGAGGATCGACTCGCGTCCGCCGTCGTCATCCTGTCCGCGCGCGGCGAGGAATGGGATCGCGTGCAGGGTTTCGAGTACGGCGCAGATGACTACGTCGTGAAGCCGTTCTCGACGCGCGAGCTGGTGCTGCGTTTGCGCGCCGTGTTACGCCGCGCAGAAGGCGAAGCGCCGGGTGTCGGCACGCCTGAACGCAAGGCGAGATTCGGTGCGTGCGAAGTCGACTTCGCTGCCTACACGGTCGATCGCGACGGATCCAAGCAAGGCTTGTCGCGACAGGAACTCGACCTGTTGCGCGTGTTCCTGGGCAACCCAGGTCGCGTGATGCCGCGCGAGACGTTGCTCGACCTCGCGTGGGGTCGCGACGAATTCCCGACGACGCGCACGGTCGACACGCACGTGCTGAAGCTGCGCAAGAAGATCGAGAGCGATCCCGAGGCTCCGCAGCACATCGTGACGGTGCACGGCGTCGGTTACCGGTTCGAGCGATGACGTGTCCCGAAGAGCTCTCGCGCGTTGACTTCCCGTTGACGAACGCGTGCGAGGTCGGTGACGGAGGGCGCGAGCCTGCGTCGTCGAATGGGCGAACGGGGCCAGGAAACCCCGAGGGAGACCGATGATGAGAACGAACCTGATCGTGATGCTGGCGAGCTTCGCCCTCGCGCCGTCGATATTCGCTCTGCGAGCGTCCGCGCAGATCTCGCCGAAGAGCACGCCGCAGACGCCGCCCGCTGCGAAAAGCGCGCAGAAACCCGCTGCGAAGACTGGCGGAGACGACTTCTTCGTCGGGCTCGGCCAGACGAACACTTCCCCGCGCGACGCCGCCGCGTTTCGGCGACTCATCGCGCACGCTCAACTCACGCTGGAGGTCGACGGCAAGCCCGAGGCAGCGCGCACTGAGCTCGAACTCGTGCGCGGCCAACTCGCGGCTGCGCCAGAGTTCGAAGAGCGACGCGAAGTGTTGCTCGAGTCGATCGATCTGTCGACGCGCGTACTGTTACAGCTCGGCGATTACGCGGGCGCGCTGGAATTGTTCGATCCACGCGTGGGCTCGGATCGCTGGAAGTCCGTGATCGCGAGCTTCACGACGGACCCGCGCTTCCTCGCGATCGTGGCGCGCGTCGGGTCCAGCGCTCCGAATATGCCCGACGCGCAGCAGATCCAGCGCGTCGTTGTGGACGCCGTCAAGAACAACAACCCCGCGCTGGTCACGGAACTCGGCGCCGCCGCGGCGCCGGCGCTCGAAGAACTGGTGCGTGCGGAGCCGAGCGATCTACCGGGTGTCTCGGTGGATCCGTTCTATCTACTGATCCAATGCGCTCCCCAGCGTGCGGCTGCGCTGGCTCGTGAACTTCTCGCCGCACCGAACGCGGGTTTTCTCGTGGCCAAACGCGTGGTGCGTGCGATGGACATGCAGGAGAGACGCATCCTGGGAGGTCAATCCGATGCGTGGGGCTGGCCGAATCGCACGGATTGGTTCGACAGTCCGCCCATCCTTCTTGCCACGGACTGGCGTGATGTCGTGACAGCGCTGCTCGCGATCCCTTCCGTGGCGGCCGACGCGTTGCCCTTCGTCAAGCTGCTCGTCGACTTCGACGCGCTCGACGAGCCGATGCGGCGCGCGCTGTCGACGATCGCGCGGACCGACGAGCCCGGAACCTCCGTCCTGCTCGGTCGCGCGCTCGAGAATGCCGCCTTCCGCACGACGGTCAGGCCGTTGCTGGAGGACTTGCTCCAGGCTCCCGCCGCCGAACTGCGCATGCTCGCGGCGAACAAGTTGATCGCGGAGCCACGCAACCCCGCTCTCCTCTCGCGCGCGACCGACCCGGAATGGCGCGTGCGCGCTGCAGTTGCCGAAGCGATCGGAACGCGCAAGGCAAAGCGTGCCAAGTACGGCGGCAACGGGGGCTTCAGCACCCAGGACCGATCGCCAGTGATCACATTCGACCGATCGGACCGTCCACTGCTCGATCGCCTGTTGGCGGATCCGGTCGACGAGGTGCGCGCAATCGCCTTGCGTATCGCGAGTCAAGAAGGCATCGCCCTCGACGCCGAGGGAGCTGCGCGGGCGCTGGCATCGAACGAGGCGCGGGTTCGATACCTCGCCGTGACCTGTCTGCCCAAGGATCCTGTTCTTGCGGCACCTCTGTTGGAACTGGCGATGCGGGACAGCGACCCCGAGGTGCGCAGGATCGCGCAAGAGGAGCTGCGCCGGCGACTCGAGCTCTTGGACATGACGATCGAATGGTCGCCCGACGTTCCCATGCCGCCAGCACTTCGGGAACTGGTCCTGCACATGTGGGTGGACGGTGGCGTCGGCATCGATGGCGTCGATCAACAGCGGCAATTCGTGCGGCGCTGCGCGCGCACCCCGGTCGACGCCCAGGCTCTCGTGCGCGCCGTATTGCAGAACCCCGAGAAGCCCATTTCGGCGCAAGGACTCGCGCGTGCGTTCCAGCCGACTGGCAAACACCCGTCCGGCTTCTGGCAGAACCTCGATGGCGAACTCGTCGAGGGTTTGCTGCGACGCGTGTTGATGGAGAACGTTGGCGTCGTCTACGAAGTGGCGAACGATCTAGCCGCTTGCGAACGACCGGCATTCGTTCGCAGCGCTGTCGCGGCGATCGTTCGTGATCCCTCCGTGCAGCGCAGCTACCGCTACCTGTGCTTGATGGCGTTGCGCGAGTCACCGCACGCGGGCGCGCTGCTCACGGAATTGTTGACCAAGCCGGCTTGGGCTCCGGAGGACGACGGGGGAGAGTTCGTGAGCACGTCCCGCAATACGCGCGTTCAACTGCCGCCCGAGGCCGTGATCGCGGCGTTGCCGGCATTGGTCTCGGGCCAAATTCCCGTGAAAGTCGTCGAGTCGCAGGTCAAGTCGCTCATCAAGGATCGACGCATGCCGGACGAATTCGCGGCTCCGTTGATCGCGCGGTTCGCCGGCGATCCCATGTCGCTGCAACAGAGCCTCGACTGGGCGATCCGACGCGAAGCTGCGCTCGGTCATTGGGACAGCGTGCGGCCGATGCTCGACGCCGAGATCCTCAGCACGGCCGCGAT
This sequence comes from Planctomycetota bacterium, assembly GCA_038318285.1. Lineage (GTDB taxonomy): Bacteria > Planctomycetota > UBA1135 > UBA1135 > JAEUHZ01. The sequence continues at coordinate 32,760 of JBBQCC010000012.1, forward strand.
CGGAGCGGTCGGTCGCGGGCGTCCGCCGGAAGGATTGGGTTGGCTGGCCGCGATCCTCGACGATCCGAACCAGGCCTCGAACAAGGGGACGTTGGCCGCGACCGCGATCGCCGGCTATCTGTCCGAGGAAGCGGCCGAGATCCTGCTGCGCGGTGCGCAGCGTGCGCCGACTCCCGAAGTGCGCAAAGCCTGTCTCGACGGCGTCGCCGAGATCCGCGCGTTCCTCGACCAGAAAGCCAGTTGGCTCCAACGCGACAGCGGCCGCATGCAGCGCGACGCGGCCATCCTGGAGCTCGCCGGCTTGCTCGACGCCCAAGACGCGGTGCAGCGCGCGCAGGCCGCGCGCGGTCTGGCCACCCTCGAGGCGGCCGAGTACCTGCCCCGGCTCATCCGGATGCTGCAGGATTCCGACGCGGGCGTGCGCAAGGCGGCGCAGCAGGCGTTGGACCGGCTGAACCGCTGAAACCCCGTACGGAGCCAGGTAACTTCGGACGGGGTTGCTCCAACGCCGCGGCAATGCGCTTCGGCCCCGCAGCAACCCCGTCCG
>JBBQCC010000013.1:0-32320 GCA_038318285.1 Planctomycetota bacterium
CGACGAAGCCGTCATCGCGGCCGCGCGGCTCGCGGACCGGCACGTGTCGGATCGTTTCATGCCCGACAAGGCGATCGACTGCATCGACGAAGCCGCGGCGCAACTGCGCACGGCGATCGATTCGCTGCCGCCGGAGCTGGATTCCGTCGAGCGCAAGGTGCGTCAACTGGAGATCGAACGCTCGGCGCTGGCGAAGGAAGGCGACGCCGACTCCAAGAAGCGCGTGGCGCGCATCGCGCAAGAACTGGCCGACCTGCAAGAGCAGTCGTCCGGCCTGCGCGCACGTTGGTCGCGCGAGAAGGACCTGATCACCGGGATCCGCGCCGGCAAGATGCACTTGGAAGCGCTGCGCGACGAAGCCGTGAAGGCCGAGCGCGAAGGTCAACTGCAACGCGTGGCCGAGATCCGCTACGGCGAACTGCCGGCGACGCAGAAGTCACTCGACGAGAACGTCGCCAAGCTGGCGAAGGTGCAAGAGCACGGCGCACTGCTGCCCGAAGCCGTCGACGCGGAGATGATCGCGCAAGTGATCAGCCGCTGGACCGGCATTCCCGCGACGCGCCTCCTCGAAACAGAGCGTGAGAAGCTGATGACGATGGAACAGCGCATCGGCGACCGCGTGATCGGTCAGACGCACGCGATCGAAGCGATCGCACAAGCCGTGCGCCGCGCACGCGCCGGATTGCAGGAAACCACGCGTCCGCTGGGCAGTTTCCTGCTGCTCGGTCCGACCGGTGTCGGCAAGACGGAGCTCGCGAAAGCTCTGGCGGAATACCTGTTCGACGACGAACAGAACCTGATCCGCATCGACATGAGCGAGTACATGGAGAAGCACGCGGTCGCGCGCCTCGTCGGCGCTCCGCCGGGCTACGTCGGCTACGACGAAGGCGGCGCGCTGACCGAAGCTGTGCGTCGCAAGCCGCACGCGGTGCTGCTGTTCGACGAGGTCGAGAAGGCGCACCCGGACGTGTTCGACATCCTGCTCCAGATCCTCGACGACGGTCGTTTGACCGACGGACAGGGACGCACGGTCGACTTCACGCAGACGCTGGTCTTGATGACCAGCAACCTGCGCGACGAGAGCCAGGTGCGCGACTTCTTCCGCCCCGAGTTCGTGAACCGACTCGACGAAGTGCTCGTGTTCCAAGCCCTGACGCGCGATCAGATCCGCAAGATCGTCGACGTGCAGATCGGTCGCCTGGCGAAGCATCTCGCCGAGCAGGAGATCGGACTCGAGGTCACCGAAGGCGCGAAGGACGAACTCGCCAAGCAAGGTTGGAGCGAAGAGTTCGGCGCGCGCCCGCTGAAGCGCGTGATCCAACGCCACGTTCAGAACGCGCTGGCCGACGGAATCCTGTCGGGCCGCATCGCACGCGGCGACACGGCGGTGGTCGACAGCTCCGGCGAGAAGTTCTGGGTCGCTCCGCGCAAGGCCGAGAAGCCGGCGCCCGAACCGGCGGGCGCCTGATCGCCCGCCGAGGGGAACCAAAAGGGTCCCTGAGAGCTCCTCAGGACCGACCTTGGTTCAGACTGGAGAGTATTATACCGATGGGTATACTACCGCGATGTTCCTCGGCCGCTCTCGCGAACTCGACGTCCTCACCGAACTCGGCGCCTCGAAACGGCCCGAGCTCTTCGTCCTCTACGGCCGCCGGCGCGTCGGCAAGACGGAGCTGTTGCAGCAGTTCTGTCGTGGCCGACGCGCGGTGTACTTCCTCGCCGCGCAGGTGCGCGAGAAGGACAACCTGCGCGCGTTTCGTGACGCGCTCGCGGAGGGATTGAACGATCCGCTCGCGGCCAACGTCGAGTTTCCCGATTGGGGTGCGGCGCTGGCCTTTGCAGCGGAGCGCGCGCGTGACGAACGACTCGTGCTGGTGCTCGATGAGTTCCCCTACCTGTGCGAGGCGACCAAGGGCTTGCCGTCGATCGTGCAGCGCTTCTGGGACACGCGCGCCAAGTCTTCTCAGCTGATGCTCGTCCTGTGCGGTAGCCAAGTGTCGTTCATGGAGAACGAAGTGCTGGCCGAGACGTCACCGCTGTTCGGTCGGCGCACGGGACAGCGGAGACTTGAACCGCTACGACCGCCCGACGCGCTGCGCTTCTTCGACGCGTGGCCGTTGAAAGAGCGCGTCGCGGGTTACGCGATGTTGGGCGGAATGCCCGCGTACTTGCGGCGTTTCGATCCGGTGCGCAGCTTGCGCGAGAACACGTTGCGCGAGGTGTTGCGGCCCGAGGGCTACCTCTTCGACGAGGTGAACTTCCTGCTGCGCGCCGAGCTGACGAGCCCGGCGACGTACAACTCGATCCTCGCTGCCGTTGCGCGCGGGTCGGAGAAATTGGGCGACGTGGCGCTGACGGTCGGCGTCGACTCCCCCACCGCGAACAAGTACTTGACGACCCTGCGCGACCTGCAGCTCGTCGAGCGCGAGGTACCGCTGACCGATCCCGATCCGCTGCGCTCGCGTCGCGGGACGTACCGCGTCGCCGATCGCTTCCTCGCCTTCCACTTCCGTCACGTGCAACCGAACGCGGCGCTGATCCAATCCGGTCGTGGTGAAGCGGTGTGGGAACGATCGATCGAGCCCGACTTGGAACGCCTTTTCGACGACGCGTTGGTCGACTGCGCGATCGACCATCTGCGCACGCGCTCGGCCGAGCTGGTCGGCGACGAAATCACCGAAACGGCGCGGCATTCGGGCACTTTGATCCGCGCCGTGGCGCGAACTTCGTCCGGCATGGGCGTCGCTGCGGTGCTGTTGCCGCGCGGCGTGAAGAGCCTCGCCGGGCTGTCGGCCGAGATCGCGGCGCTGAAGCCCGCGCTCGGCGCGCGCGTCGTGCCGCTCCTGTACCGCGTGCTCGACAAGGGTACGGAACCGCTCGCTGTCGAACGCATCGCGGAGGGCGCGCTGACGTGAGCCGCATCGAGAAGCACTTCCACGAGTACTTCGCCGCGCTGGATCGATCGGGCCAGCAGGACCGCTGTTTCCTGTGCCGACGCACGCCGGCCGAGGTGAAGCAGTTCTTCGGCTTCGACGAGGATGGCGTCGCCATCGACGCGGCGGAATACGGTCTCGAGGACGTCGTGCTCGATGCCAGCGAGATCATGAGCTACCGCGGCGAACGCCCCGTGTGCGCCGTGTGTCAGATCAACGTCGACGGACTCCAAATCCTGGGCGAGGACGACGTCGTGATCCGCCTCTACGAACAGATGACGACGCGACGCGAGTTCTTGTGGCCTCGTCCGCCACAGCGCGACGAGGACGACGCGAACGTCGACGCCTGAGGGCGCGTGGCGCTGCTCCGCAGCACGAGAGCGTGTGATTTCGTCACGTGCCATGTGAGCTCTCGCGAAGCGTTCGAGCTCGCGATCCATCAGCACGGGGTTCGCGACCCACAGCGCCGAGTTCGCGCCCCTCAGCTCCGAGTTCGCGCCCCTCAGCTCCGAGTTCGCGACCCTCAGCTCCGTGTCGCGGCGATCGAAGGCACCGACTGTGCGCTCCCACGCCCCGCGACCGCCAGGATGATCATGCCGATCGTGGCCGCGACCGCGGACCCGGCCAAGATCCCGACCTTCGCCGCGTCCAGCGCCGGTCCCGCGATCGCCAGACCGGCGATGAAGAGCGCCATCGTGAACCCGATCCCGGCCAGGAATCCGGCCCCCGTCACCTGCACCCAACGCACTCCGTCTGGCAGCTTCGCCAGCCCGAACTTCACCGCCAGGAACGAGAACAGCAGGATTCCCACGGGTTTTCCGACGAGGAGGCCCACGCCCGCAGCCGCCGAGATCGGATCCGAGAACCCCGCTGCCGTGACGGGAACGCCCGCGTTCGCGAGCGCGAACAGCGGCATGATCACGAAGCCGACCCACGGGTGCAGCAGCGACTCCAGGTATTCGAGCGGCGAGATCGTCTCGCGCATCGCGCGCTGCAGCATGCGGACCTTTTGCGCGCGACCGCCGATCAAATCCCACTCGCCGGCATGGAAGACGGCGCGCACGCGATCGAGCACGGACGTGAAATGCTCGCGCCCGAGGTAGTGCTTCGCCGGCGTTTGGATGCCGAGGATCACGCCGGCGATCGTCGCGTGCACACCGGATGCGTAGAAACCGATCCACACGACGATTCCGAGCAGGACGTACATGAGGAAGCTGCGCACGCCGAGCCGCGCCAGCACCGAGATCGTCACGATGCCCAGGGCACCGACGGCCAACGGGACGAGGTGGATCTGCTCCGTGTAGCCGATCGCGATCACCAAAATCGCGCCGATGTCGTCCGCAACGGCCAGCGTCAGCAGCAGGATGCGCAAGCTCGCCGGCACGCGCTTCCCCAGCACGGCCATGCAGCCGACGACGAACGCGATGTCCGTCGCCATCGGGATGCCCCAGCCGCGCGCGCCCGGACCCTCGCTCACGAACGCCAGGAAGACCATGGCGGGCACGAGCATCCCGCCCAACGCCGCCGCGATCGGCAGCGCGGCCTTGCGCATGTCGCCCAGCTCGCCGTGCACGATCTCGCGCTTGACCTCGAGGCCGATGACGAAGAAGAACACCGCCATCAACCCGTCGTTGATCCAGTGCTGCAGCGAGTGCGCGATCTGTGCATCGCCGAATCCGATGCGCACGGGCGAGTTCCACAAATCCAAGAACGCCTGCGCGGCGCCCGAGTTCGACAGCACCAGCGCGAGAACCGTGCAGGCGAGCAGAACGAACCCGCTGGCAGCCTCGATGTGCAAAAAGCGACCGATCGGTCCCGTGATGCGGTCGATCGGCTCGTCCGGGAGTCCGACGTGCAGGTGTTTGCCTTCGCTGCTCATGGAGAGCGCAAAGTAGTGACAGGTGCGCTGCCTTGCGAGCGAAACCGAGGTCGCCGCAGCCGGATTGCGCGAATCGAACGCGTTCGGCTGATCACTGGGCGACGCAGAGTTCCGGCGGGGCCTGCGCCTGCTTGCGCGGATCGCGATCGATGAGTTTGCTGGAGTCGTGGATCCTACGACGAGCTGCCCTCGAGATTTCGCTGCGCCGTTTGCGCGGCGCGGTGCCGTGAAGCTCGTGCTCGCGCTTTGCCTGTCGATCGTCGCCGCGGGGCTCGCGCTGCTTTTGCTCCGCTGGGATTCGCGCCAGCCGACGACGTCACGCGATCGAGCCGCGCCGGAACGCGTGCAGCCCGAGCACGCAGAAATCGCGGAGGTTTCGACGCCTGCAGAGCGGAGCGAACGCTCACGCGCCACGACTCCAGCCGAGTCGGCCGCGCCGCGTGCCGTCGCGGATGTGGATTCGATCCCCCGTGATGCCGTCGAGGTCCTCGTCGTCGACACGACCAGCGGGAAACCCGTCTCGGGCGCCGAGGTGATCTGGGCAAACTTGGCCGAGATGGAGCTGCCACCGATCGATACGCAGCCGCGCTGGACGCTCGATCTGACCGCGATGCCCCCGTCCGCTCGGCGCGCGACGACGGATGCCTCGGGCACGGCGCACATCGATGCGCGCGTGTTTCCCGGCCGGATCCTCGCCCAACGCGGCGAGCGCTTGGGAAGTCTCTTCGTGGACGCGACGCAGCCGCGTCCGCTGCGCGTCGAGATCGCGCCCGATCTGGGTCTCGTGCTCCAAGTCGTCGACGCGAACGATCGGCTCATCGCGGGAGTGCCTGTTTGCCTGCGCGATGTCCCCAACCTGCGGACGATGGGTTCGTTATGGAAAGGCACGACGTCGGGCGAACGCGGATCCGTGAGTGTCCCGAGGCTCCAGTTCTCGCGGCGGCCGGAGTTTGGCCGCGGGCTCGCCTACGCGATGTTCGATTTCCCCACGCGAGAACTCGTGTTCGTGCCGGTAGACCTCGAGCACCCGCAATCGAATCCCGTGAGACTCGTTCTTCCGCCATGCGGATCCGTCGTCATCGCGGTGCGCGAATCGAACGGAAAGCCCGCGACCGCCGACTCGTTGTTCCTCGGGCTCGCCGATGACGTGGGCGAGGATGGGAACATCAGGTGGGGAGTGCGCACGTTCGACGCGGAACGTTTCGAGAACGGGGATGCGCACTATCCGTTCGTCGGGATCGGTCTCGACCTGCAAGCTGCGGCACAGCGCGGTCTCGTCTACGTGCGGGCAGCGGGATTCGGCCCGCGCACGCAGGGTGAATGCGTGCGATTCGATCTCGATCTCGGCGAGCCTCAGCCGACGTTGACGGGGCGCCTCGTTCTCGAATCGGGCGAGCCGCTCCGCGATCGAAGGACTCGGGCTGCCCTGGAATTCCACAGCAGCCGCGGCACTGGCTCGGGCACCAAGTCGATACGCACCGACGCCGAGGGCTTCTTTCACCTCGCTCTCGTCGGGATCGTCGGGCAATCGTATTCCGCTTCGCTGACGCTCGAACCCGAAGGCATCGGTCCCGGTGAAGGCGGCCGCGCGCCGCTGCGCATCGAGACCGACGCACTGCCATGCGCGTACGACCTCGGTGACGTCTTCGTTCAGGTGCCCCGGGTCGTCGGGGCCGGCGTCGTCATCGACGATGTCGGAAGACCCATCTTGCGCGCGCTCCTGTCACTCGCGCATTCGTCACATCACGTGGACGGCGGCGCGTGGCGGTCCCATCCAGGTCTGCAATCGCGCGTGCAATCCGACGGATCGTTCACGGTTCTGGCCGTGGGCGACGTCGATCGCGTTCGCGTCACGGCGCTGCGCGACGGATACGCGAACGGCGGCAGCGTCGAATTCGAGCCCGTGCGACGGGACCTGCGCATCGTGCTGCCGCGTGCATGCGAGATCCGTGGCAGTGCGCTGATCGACCCTGATATCGGCACAGGTCGCATCCGCGTGTTCGCGTTCGACCACGGCGTCCGGCCTGCGAAACCGGAATTCGCGTCCGAGCGCGAGACGTACGTCGACCTCGAAGGCAACTTCGGCTTCAAACGTCTCCCACCCGGACGCTTCGACGTCGAGTTCCGGATCGGGCGGACCGGCGAGGCGCTCGTAACCGTGGAAGACGTCGACGTGCCACCGGGCGGGAAGGCGACGGATCCGCGGCTCGACGCCGTGAACCTACTGGGCCGCGTTCGGGCGGAAACTCCGCGCTGACCTCTGGTCGCGCGGACGATCCGAATTCAGCTCGCCCCGCGTGCATGCGTCGGCGCGCTCGCGTCGGCGAACCAGCGGCCAAGCCGCTCCATCACGTGCTCGACCTGGATATCGCTCATGCGCAGCTCGCGGTCGCGATCGAGCCCGGCCGGCGAACCGTCGGCGCGGCAGCGCACGACGTCGTCGAGCTGGCCGTACGGCCCCGTGCGGCGCGGTTCGCCCGGGCCGAACAGCGCGATCACGCGCGCACCACGCGCGACGGCGATGTGCATCGGGCCCGTGTCGCAGGTCACGACGCCCAGCGAGCGATGCTGCAGCGCCGCCAGCTGCATCAGCGTCGTCTTTCCCGTCAAGTCGTGACGGTGCGCGCCGGAAGTCTGGTCGATGGCGAGCGCGCGCCCTTCGGCCCGTGACGCGAGCGCGGAATCCGACGGCGAACCCGTGAACGCGATCGTCACGCGGAACGCGCGCTCGATCGCCAGCGCGAGCTCGCCGAATCGCTCGGGCGGCCACATCTTGCGCGCCTTGCTGGCACCCAGATTCAAGAGCAACGGCACGCCGTGCTCGGCGACCCATGCTTCCGCCCAGGCATCGCTCGCCGGATCGTCGGGCCAGCGAAACTCGGCTCGTGCACCGGCCAGGCCGAGGTAGCGGGTGAACTCCAAGTACTGATCGACCATGTGCGCGCCGCGATCGCCGGCCGGGATGCGCTCGCGCGTCAGCAGGAAGCTGCCTTCTTTCGTGCGCGCGCGGTCGAAGCCCAAGAGCCGCGGCGCGTTCGACGCCCGCGCGAGCGTCGCGCTCTTCGCCAAGCGTTGCAGATCGATCGCCAGGCCGTACTCGGCCTCGCGCAACTCGGCCACGAGCCGTCGCCATTCAGCGAAGCCGCCGCCGCGCTGCCACAGGTGCACGCGATCGATCGACGGATGACCTTGTACGAGCGGCAGCGACAGGTTGTGCACCGCCCAACCGATGTGCACCGAAGGATCCGCGCGACGGATCGCATTCGCGAGCACGAGCGCGTTGACGACGTCACCGATCGCGCCGAGGCGAACGATCAGGATGCGGCGCGGAAGTGCGGTCGACACGACGGAATCGTGCCACATGGCGGCGCGATTCCAAGATCCAGCTCGTTTGATGGGACTCAGTCCTGCTCAGTTCAGGCGACGTCGCCGATGGCGAGCCTGCCGAGCATCAGACGCTCGACCTGCGCTTTCGCCGGCACGGGGCTCGCGTCCCACGACGTGGGAAGAGCCGCGATCGAGCACCGCGAATCGTCGACTTCGATCTGGCTGCCCCGACGACGAACTACGGCGTTCTGCCGAGCCCCGGCTTCAGTTCGAACTCTGAGTTCCCGACTCGTGTGTGGCGAGCGCATACCGCTCGGGTTCGACACGCGTGCCGTCGCGTTCGAGGCGCACGGCGAAGGCGGAATCGATGAACGGCATGCCGTTCACGTCCCCCTACCGACTCTTCTGGCGCGCGGATTTCGATGTGCGCGGAACCACGACGTCGATGTGCTCACCCGCGGTTTGCGGTCCGTCGAACGCGATGCGCGGATCGCTGCGGTCTTCGACCGCGACCTCGAAGCGACATCCGAGGGGCACGGCGATCGACCCGGTGCCGTCGGAACGGATCGGGAACTCAGGGATGTCTTCGGGATCGTCCGGATCCGGCGGCGGATTCAGCCAACGCAAGGTGCTCGCCACCCGGGAGCCATCCTCCGTGCGTACCGTGACCGTGCCGCTGCGCGAGACCTCGAATCGCATCGGCTCGGAACCCGCGACCGGGAACGGAATCGATCCGTCTTTCTCGAGTTCCGGGCCCCAGAGCACGAACGCGGCGATGCGGATCTCGTGACCCTGCGCTTGCAGCGCACGCCAGTACTGCGCGTGCTGCACTTCGATCGTGCCGTCCGCTGCGAGGACTGGCGTGACCTCGACGAGCCCGGGCACGTGCGGCGTTCCGGGCTGCGGCTTCGCGCCGATCCAAACCAGCGCTCCGGGCGCCGGCCGACCCTCGGGATCGGCGCAGACGACCGTGATCGTTTCCTCGCGCTCGAGCGTGATCGTCAACTCGTCCGCCGCTTTCGCTGTAACTTGCGCGACCCCGAACTGGCCAGCGGCGCGTGCAGCGACGAACTCGCCCTCGGATGGGTAGAAGATCCGCGCCGAACCCTGCGCGTCGGCCTGGAAGCTGGTCCCGAACCGTTCGAGCCAGCCGACGTTTCCACTGAGGAGCAGGTCGTTCAGCGTCGTGGCATCCGGGACGGTGCGCACGGCCAGCACTTCCGCGCCTGAGACCGCATTTCCGTCGGCGTCGACGACGTGCACGAGAACGCTGGGGCCCGGGCGAGTGACCGTGTGCACGCAGCCGCCGAGAACGAGGAGGAGCGGGATGAGACGGACTGCGCGCTGCATCGCAGCACTGCACACGCACGCACAAGACCTGTCCAGGTGCCCGCCAAGCCACTTACTCTCCCGCGCACGGAAGAGTCCCTGGCGACTCCGGCCTCCACGAACTAGACTGCTTGCCCGTTTCACTGCGGCCACTCCCGGCCGCGAAACCCCGGAAAACAGACAGACGACAGCCATGTACGACCCCGAAATGGTCCAGCCGATGCGCGACGAGGTCACCCAGTTGGGCCTCAAGGAGCTGAAGACCCCCGCCGAGGTCGATTCGGCGATGACGAAGCCCGGAACGACGCTCGTCTTCGTGAACTCGGTCTGCGGCTGCGCGGCTGGCGGCGCCCGCCCGGGCCTGCGCCTGTCGCTGATGAACGGCAAGAAACCGGTCAACCTGTACACGGTGTTCGCCGGCATGGAAACGCAGGCCGTGGAGAAGGCGCGCGAGTACTTCAAGCCGTACCGGCCCAGTTCTCCCCAGATCGCCATCCTCAAAGACGGCAAGCTCGTCAAGATGGTGCAACGCCAGGACATCGAAGGTCGCCAACCGGCCGACGTCGCGAAGTCCTTGGTCGAAGCCTTCAACGAGCACTGCTGATGATCTGCGCCTCGAGCACGTTCCGATGAGTTCCGCACGGCTCGAGATGGCGGAGTCCTTCCTGCGCGAAGCCGTTTTCCGTTCCCGCGAACGGCAGGCGGCTTCGGTCGCGATCTCCGCCCAGCGTGCGCGCGGCGGAACGTGCGGCCTGGGCGAGAAGGCGGCGGTCGACCTCGACCTGTCGCAGCGCGGTCGCGAGCTGTACGACCGACTGTGGCCGGATGGACTCGAAGGCGAATCGCTCGATCGCGTGCGCAAGATCATGGAGGAGTGGGTCGTCGAGCAGGACGCGATCGACCGCCGCCGCAATCACCACATGAAGGCGATGCGGATGAAGCACGGCTTCGCGCGCGACGAGTACGCGCCGGGCGTGGCGCGCGAGTTCGAAGCGGGGCTGGAGCGCGTGAACACCGAGGAGAGCGAAGGTCGGCGTCTCGCGGCGCAGGGCCTCGTCGCGGACTGAGATCGGTCCTGGACCGCGCGGGCCCGGGAATTCCTGCGATCCTTGCAGCGTCGGGGCATGTCCGGGTCGTGCGCAGGGTCTTCGCGCACGTCGGGCTCGCGACGGAGGCGCAACGGAGGGCACCCGCTGGAGCGTCGGCAGCGCGTTACCGACGAACGCCGCGTAGTACGGCGCGGTCGGAGGGCTTGCGCTCTAGAACAGCTACAGCGCGTGCAGCACGACGAGGAACAGGACGAACCGGTACAGGAAGATCGAGGCCACGAACAGGCCGAGGGAGAACAGCGCGAGCACCGACGCGGAGCGCTTTGACACTCCGAACACGCGACGGAACGACAACCACAGGTACAGGCCGGTAGCCCCGAAGGTCGGGATCAGCATGACTGCGTTGATCCGCGCCCACGTCATCGCGCCGAACCAGCCTCGCGCAAGGCCATGTGCCAGCGGGAGCAGCACGAGTCCCTGCAGCCACAGGAAGAACGCGTAGAAGTGGAGCGCAAAGACGAGACACGCGAGGAAGCCGCGCGCCCGCATCCGGCCCACCAGCGCGAGTCCGATCGCGAACATGGGCACGAGCAAGATCACGAGCGACTTGGCGTACGTGTCGACTCGGCCGTTGAACGCGGTGACCAGCGCATCGACCGTGGTCCCTTCGCTCAGGGCGAACGCCTCGACGTGAGCGCGCGCGAACTCGTGATACGGCGCGGTCGTCATGTGGCCTTGAAGCGGAGTCGACATCGTGTTCCAGCCGAGCCAAGCCTGCATCACGAAGTAGACGACGTTCGCGACCAGGAACATCTGGATCGGCTTGAGGTAGGCGCGCCGCGCGCCGCGGAGGAACTCGACCGTCAATTCTCCCGGACGAGCGAACAGCGCGTACATGGAGCGCAAGAGGTTCCCGTCCAACTGCGTGAACGCTGCGGCCAGCTCGGACAGCCACTGACGTGTGCCGTCAGAGCGAAGGTCCGGACGCAGCTCGCCGCAGGCTGCACAGTGTCGGCTCGCGATCGTCCCGGGGCAGCTCGGACAGGGAATCGGCGCGAATCGGGTTTCGTTGTCCGGCACTCGGGGTCGGCGTAGGCGCAAGCGGTTTCGAGCGGGAAGGGCGTGCTCGCCGGCCAACTGTAGAGCGGGCGCCACGGTGCTTGTCAACGATTCTGAGACACGGGACATGTGAGATCCGTGAGCAGCAGCGTGTTCGACCGACTTGGCCGGCGCGGGCGGATTGATCTACGCCGGCTGAGGCTTGCGCTGCGGAGCCGGAGCGCCGCGCACGAATCGTCCGGGATTGCGGCGTTGCGCATCGTCGAGCACGCGGACGTGTCGGGCGACGATCTCGTTGACGCGACCGCAGTGCACGTCGACCGGAGTCGTCATCGCGATGCCCGAGTTCCGATGTCGATTGTTGTACCAGTCGAAGAATCGCCGACAGAAGTCGCGTGCGTGCTGGACGGAGCCAAAGCGCTCGGGGAGTTCGGGTCGATTCTTGAGCGTCTTGAAGTGGGCCTCGGAGTGCGGGGTGTCGTTCGAGACGTGCGGTCGGCTATCCGTCTTCGTGACGCCCAGGTCCGCGAGCAGGAAGGCGACGACTTTCGATGTCATCGAGGAGCCGCGGTCGGCATGAATCGTGAGCTGACCGGAATCGACGCTCTGCTCGCGGATCGTCTGCGCGATGAGTTCCTTCGCGAAGTCGGCGTGCTCGCGCTCTTCTACCATCCATTCGACGACGTAGCGGCTGTAGACGTCGAGGATCACGTAGAGATGGAAGTGGTTCCATGTGCTGGGCCCCTTCAGTTTGGTGATGTCCCACGACCACAATTGATTTGGCACAGATGCGAGCAGCTCGGGCCTCGTGTACATCGGATGCCGAAGTTGATCGCGTCGTTCTCGCACTTGACCGACCTCGCCGAGCAGGCGGTACATCGTGCGCGGCGAGCACAAATAACGGCCTTCGTCGAGCAGCGTCGCGTGCACCTGCGGCACGGCCATGTCGGCGAAGCGTTCGCTGTTGAGCGTTTCGAAGATGAGTGCGCGCTCGTCGTCACGCAGAGCTCTGGGCGAAGACTTGGAGTCGCCAGTTCGCATGCGCGACCCCGGCATCTCGTGCACGATTCTTGGTTGCGCGCGGCACCACGTCGCGCGCGGAAGACCGAGCGCCGCACACGCCTCGCGAACGCCGAGTGCGTCGCGAACTTCGCTGACCGCCATCACGAGTCGTCCTCGTCGATCTCGTGCTGTTTCAGGGGGATCCCCAGCAGCTCGTGCGCCTTTTTTTTGGAACGCGATGATCGCCTGCGCTTTGGCGAGTCGTTTCTCGAGCTTGCGTGCACGGCGTTCTAGTTCGACCTCGCGCTCGCTCGGCTTGGGCGCCGGCGCAGGACCGCGACGCCTGGCCGCGAGAGCCTGGACGGCGTGCTCGCGCAGATCGCGCCGCCAGACGGCGAGATGCGATGAGTGCAGCCCTTCGCGACGAAGCAGCGCACCGATCTCTCCAGGCTTCGTGCACGCATCGGCCTCGCGGACGATGCCGGCATTGAACTCGGCGGTAAACCACCGGCGTGTGGCGCGTGCGACCACTTCAGCATTCGAGTCGGCGCCCCGAGAGGGGCGATCTCTCCTTCGCTCCGATCGCCCCTCTCGGGGCTAGCGCGCGGCGTCTGTGGGATCGATGGACAACGGCAGGCAACCTTTGGCCATCGACACCAAAACGGACGGAGGAAGGTGTCTCGCTCACGTTGGCAAGGAGGGCCGCGCAAGTCGGAGATCGCCTTCGCGTAGACCAACTTCGCGCTCCAGACGCGCAAGCACGAACGGATCGAGGCCCGCCTCGCCGAGCACGAGCGTCTGCGCGCGCGGGCCCAGCTGGCGGCCAGCGAGAAGGATCTGTCCGGGATGATCTTCGAACGGCTGGGCGAGCGTCAGAGGTTCGGTCGCATCCGCAGAGCTGGGGACACGGCGCTGTTCGGCGGTCACACGGCGGCGGGCATGAAGAATCGGCTCGGAGTTCCGGCGGCTCGGCCGCTGGCGGGCTTCCTGCCGAGCATCACGGTCAAGGCGAAGGATCTCGCCAACGAGATGACGACGTTCCAGGTTCGCCAACGCGACCTGCGTACCGAGCCGACCATCGCGCGTGAGCACGTCGCGAACAACCAGGAGGTCCGCAACGCACTCGGCGCGCGCGGGATCCGGCCCGAGGTCCTGCCTGCGGAAGAGGACGCGAAGAAGCTGGAGCGCCGACTCGAGGTCGACGAGCGCAGGCTGTCGAGCCCTGGACTCCAGCGACTCGACGAGTAGCCCTTGTGACGGGAATCCTTCCCGTCCGCGCACTCCGGCGCACCGCGAGGATCCGCCATCGATTCACCGGGCCCTCGACCGTGCATTGCCGGGGTGCTAGGGCGTGCGGGCGCGACTTCTGGCCTATGAATCCGTGCGACGTCTACATTCGGTGCCAGGCACCGAATGTCAATGGTGAGACTTGTCGTGTGCTGCGTACCCTCTAGCTGTCCGGGGTGTGAACTCGTCGCCCGGTGCCTGGCACACTTCGACGTGCATTCTGTGCCAGGCACCGAATGCACGTCGAAGTGTGCCAGGCACCAGTGACGAGATTCAGCGGTCAGCCGTGTCGGTGCACGTTCCAGTGCAACGACAGCTTCAGGCCGCATTGGCTGCATGCGCTGTCGCCGCAGGGCCAGTCGTTGTCTCGGCCGCATTCGGGGCAGTCGAAGTGGGCGGAACGGCGGGGTTGCAGCACGACGGGGTGTCCCTCGGCTGCGTACAGGTCGTCGGCGGGCCAGTCCATGTGCACGAACAGGCCGCAGTCCGTGCATGACGCGACGCCGCGTGCCCAGTCGACGCGTGTGCCGCAGCGCGGGCAGGGGAAGCGCACGGTCGGGATGCGGCGCGCGCCCTGCACGATGAAGCCGCGCTCGCGCGACCAGAACGGCAGGAGGCACCACGTCGTCAACGTGCCCGACGCCAGCAGCACGATCAGCCAGCCGAGCACGGCTCCGCCGAGAGGAATCGCGAACCACATCGCGATGAACGTGCCCGTCCACATGCCCAGCGGTACGAGCAGCATGCGTGTCCACGTGCGAGCGGCGGGCAGCGCAGTGATCGAGAACACGACGCCGTGCGCGATGCCGGCCGCGATGCTGAGCGTCGAGAACGCGATGCGCGTCGCGAGTTCGGTCAATCCCGACGAGAACACACCCGACGTCGCCCACCAGCCGGTCGCGCCCAACGCGACGCCGACCGAAGCAAACCCGCACAGCGAGAGGATCCGCGTGCGCGCCGCGCGGAGGCCGACGTAGAAGATCGCCGCGAGAGCGATTCCGCCGAGCGCGCTGATGAGGACCGGCACCACGTCTGCATCATCGGCTGAAGATGCGCTCGTGCGGAGTTTCGAGCTGGGATTCTTCGTCCACCACGGTTCTCCGCAGCCGAGCGGAGGGTACGGGGTTCGAGGCCGCGCGCTTGCTCGCGGCGCGCGGTACGATCCTGGATCGCCGCGGGAATGGCGAAATTGGTAGACGCGCGAGACTTAGGATCTCGTGGGGTGACCCTTGGGGGTTCGAGTCCCCCTTCCCGCACCAGATCCGTCTCTCCGCGCGCGAAAGCACGCGGAGCTGCGATCAGGTCAGCAGCCAGGCCAGGTCCGCGCGCGTCAGGTCGCGGAGCGACGTGCCCGCGCCCTCGAACAGCGCGTCGGCCAGCGCGCGTTTGCGATCCTGCAGCTCGCGCACCTTGTCCTCGATCGTGCCGCGCGTGATCAAGCGGTACGCGGTGACGGGGCGCGTCTGGCCGATGCGGTGCGTGCGGTCGATCGCCTGCGCTTCGACGGCCGGATTCCACCACGGGTCCAACAAGAAAACGTAGTCGGCAGCGGTCAGGTTCAGGCCCGCGCCCCCGGCTTTGAGGCTGATCAGGAACAGCGGAATGCTC
The DNA here is from genome assembly GCA_038318285.1 of Planctomycetota bacterium. Lineage (GTDB taxonomy): Bacteria > Planctomycetota > UBA1135 > UBA1135 > JAEUHZ01. Next base: position 15,474 of record JBBQCC010000013.1, read on the forward strand.
GCATCCTCCTGGAACGAGTTCACGCGCTGCTCGCGGTCGCGCGTCTTGCCGTCGAGGTACTCGTAGCGCACGCCGCGCGCATCGAGGCGTGCGCGCACGATCGCGAGGAACGACGTGAACTGCGAGAAGACGAGCGCCTTGTGACCACTGGCGATGACTTCTTCGAGGCGCTCGAGCAAGGTATCGAGCTTCGACGAACTCTCGCCCACCAGCGACGGGTCGATCAGGCCCGGGTGACAGGCGAACTGCCGCAGCCGCAGCATCGCCTCGAGCACGTGCAGGCCGATGCGTTCGAGGCCCAATTCGGCCTCCATTTGCAGGATTTCGGCGGCGATGCGCTTGCGCATGTCGTCGTACGTGCGGCGCTCGGCGGCGCTGAACTCGACGCTGACGATCTGCTCGGTCTTCTCGGGCAGCTCCTGCGCGACTTGCTCTTTCGTGCGGCGCAACAAGAACGGGCGCACGGCGCGCGCCACAAGCCGCGCGGTCGCGATGTCGGCACGCGGCCCGCCGAACGCGTCGACCAGCGCCTTGCTGCCGTCGACGAGGCCGGGGTTCGTGTAGCGCAGGATCGAAGCCAGCTCGCCCAGGTGGTTCTCGACCGGCGTGCCGCTCAGCGCGAGGCGCAAGTCCGCGTTCAAGAGGCGCGCGGCCTTCGCGCCTTGGCTCTTCCCGTTCTTGATCGTCTGCGCTTCGTCGAGCACGGCGCAGTCGAACTGGATCGTCTTCAGCATGCCCGCGTCCTGGCGCAAGGTGCCATAGCTCGTCACGACGAGGTCCGCGTCTTCGATGCGCGCTGCCGTGCGCCCGCGCTGAGGTCCGTGGTGCAGGACGACTTGCAGACCCGGCGCGAACCGCGCGGCCTCGCGCTCCCAGTTGAACAGCACCGACAGCGGCGCGACGACCAGCGCCGGACCGCGTGCTTTGGCGCGCCGCTCGAGGAGCAGCGCGAGCACCTGCACCGTCTTACCGAGGCCCATGTCGTCGGCCAGGATCCCGCCCACCGACGCTTCGGCCAGGAAGTGCATCCAACCCAGGCCCTCGCGCTGATACGGCCGCAATTCCCCGTGGAATCCAGCCGGTTCCGGGCGTTCTTCGGGTTCCGCGCAACGCCGTAGACCTTCGCGCACGCGGCGGAACGTCGCGTCGATGTCGATCGCGCCCTCGGCCTCCGCCAGCCACGCGTCGAGGATCCACGCTTGTGATTTCTCGACACGTAGCTTGTCGCCGTGCATCGTCCCGAGCGATGCGGCGACGCGCCAACGCTTCAACCACGCCTCGGGCAGCACGCCGACGGTTCCGTCGGACAAGCGCACGAGGTGAGAGCGGTCGCGCACGGCGCGCAGCAGTTCGGGCAGCTCCGTCGAGATGCCGTCGAAGTCGATCGACGTCTCCAGGTCGAACCAGTCCACGCCCGAGGCAACGCCGGTGTGCGTCTCGCCGCCGATGCGCAGGCGCGCGCCGTCGGCTTCGACGACCCAGCCGCGCGCGTGCAGGTCGCGCACGAACGTCGACAGGGAATCGATCGGGACCGATCGGACGTCCACTCCCATCTCCGTCGGCGTCGTGCGTCCGCCGGCAGCGAGGAATTCCTCCAGCATCGCCTTCTCGCGCGCACTGTCGCGCTCGAGGTGCATCAGTCGGTCGCCGCGCTGCAACCACGTCGACTTCTGCGAATCCTCGGCGCGGCAGCGCACACCGCCGTACTCGAACCAGATTTGCACGGGCAGCTCGACGTCGACTGGACCCGGCGCGCCGACTTGCACGATTCCGGCGACGTTTCGCGGCAATTCCTCGACGAATTCGCCGGCGTCGACGGCCGGGTCACCGGGCGCGGACCGCAACGCCGACAGCAGCCGGTGCACTTGGTCCGACGGCGCGCGGATTTCGCCCGCGCGACGCAGCGTCGGCACCCACATCCACGCGCCGCGCCAATCCGCGAGCGCGAGACGATTCCCAGCGACGACGACACCGCCGGCCAACACACGCTGGCAACGTGCCAGGTCGAGTCGCTCCTCGCCGCGCGCGAGATGACCGGCCAGCACGACGTGCGCTCCGTCGCGACGCAGCGACAACGCCAAACTCCACGGCGGTCCGTCGTCGAACAGAACGGGCTGCGTGCCGACGTTTTGCTCCTCGCCCAGGCGCAGGCGTCCCGTGCGCGCGGCGAGCTCCAGCACCGGCGCTTCGAGGACACGCGGGATCTCGCGCGCCGCGGGTCCGGCTTCCGCCGTGCGCCAGGACCACCCGGTCAGCGGCAACATCGCGAGGATGCGCTGGTCCTCGACGGTCAGGTGGCTCTGCTCGCGGATCGAGGGATGCGCTTCGCGGAACTTCCCCGCGCGCGAGCCGGATTTCTTGGCGACGAGGAAGCGCATCACGGACCACTCCTCGGGCCCGCGTGCGAACGAGAGCAGCACGTAGCGCACCTCGAGATCGCTGGGCTGTGTTTCGGCGGCGCGCGCAGGTCCCAGTTCGCGCAACTGCTCTTCCAGATCGTCTCCGTGCGCGAGGGCCGACGCGTCCACCGGCGCGAACTCGTCGCGCACGGCGAGCAGGACGGCCCAGGCGTGCTTGCACGAATCGTTCTCGTCGAAGGCCGGACACGTGCACGACATCGTCCAGCCGGCGCGATTCTGTTGCAGCAGGACCGGGTATTCCTCGCTGCCGCGGACCAGCGCAGAGACCCGATTCGGCCGACATTCGAGGACGCGAACGCGCCCTTGCTCGAAGTACTCGCGGCCGCGCTCCTGCTGGCGGGCGTCGAAGAACTCGTCGAGGTCGTGGATCGAGTGCATCGGGCCGAAGAGTCTATCGGCTGCCGCGCGCTGCGCTCGGCGAACGTTCAGCTCGCGTCGTGCGGCGTACTCGCGCGCTCGAACAGCTCATTTCGCCGAATCCCGATCCGGTGGCCGTACCACTGCGCGAACGTCCACAGGGTCTTGCAGGCGTACACGCTGGAATTCCACAGGTTGATCGAGCTGGCCTCGTCGAAGTAGCGCACCGGGACGGGCACGTCCCCCAGCTTGAAGCCGCGGTCCACGCACTGCACCAGGAACTGGCTGTCGAACACGAAGTTGTCGCTGTTGCGCCGGTACGGGATCGTGTCCAGCACGCGGCGAGAGTACGCGCGGAACCCCGAGTGCCACTCGCCCAGGTTTTGACCCGCGAGCACGTTCTCGATCATCGTCAGCCCGCGATTGGCGATGTATTTCGACTTCGGCATGCCGCCAGCCAGCGCCTCGCTACGCGTGCGGATGCGGTTGCCCAGGATCACATCGCAGATCCCGTGGCGGATCACCTCGATCGCCGTCGGGATCATCCGCGCGTCGTACTGGTAGTCCGCGTGGATCATCACGACGAAGTCGGCGCCGTGCGCACGGGCCGTGTCGTAGCACGTCTTCTGGTTGCCGCCGTACCCCGTGTTGACCTCGTGACGGATGTAGGTCAGCGGCAAGCGCCGCGCGATCTTCTCCGTTTCGTCGGTCGAACGGTCATCGACGACGATCACCTCGGCCACATAGTCGTGCGGGATGTCGTTCCAGCAACGCTCCAGCGTGTTGGCCGCGTTGTACGCCGGCATCACCACGATCACACGTCCGGGGCCTGACACGCGCCGGATTCTGGGGTCGGCGCCGACGCGGGACAAGGATCGCGGCCTCACTCCGGGCGCGGCTAGACTGGTCCGGTGCTTTCCGAACGACTCCTGCTTGCCCTTTCGGCCCTCGCGCTCGCCGTGTCCGGCGGATGCGGCGAGCCCACGTCGAGCGCTCCGCCGGTCCGCCGCGTCATCTTGATCACCTGCGACACGCTGCGGGCGGATCGCGTCGGTTTCGGCGGATACAGACGGCCCACCAGCCCGAAGCTCGACGCGTTGGCGGCCGAATCCGTCGTCTTCGACAATGCCTGGTCGGCGGCGCCGCTGACCGTGCCGGCGCTCTCGGCCCTCATGACGGGCCGCATGCCCGACGAGATCGGCGCGGGGCCTACGAATCGCGACATGCTGCCGGCGGGCGTCCTGACGCTGGCCGAGGTCGCGCGCGGAGCGGGCATCCCGACGGCCGCTTTCGTCTCGAACGGCGTACTCCAGAAACCGTCCGCGGCGGAGGGCGACATCGGGCTGCAGCAGGGTTTCGACGTCTACGACGACGTGATGAACTCGCGCGAGATCAACCGGAACCTCCTCGAGCGCACGGCTGACGCGTGCACCGACGCCGTGCTCGCTTGGCTCGAGCAACGCCAGGAGGCGGACCCCTTCTTCCTGTGGGTGCACTACCAGGACCCGCACGGACCGTACACGCCGCCGCCCGAGGTGCTCGCACGCTTCCAGCGCCCGGTGATCCCCGAGACGAAGCTGGCGCGCAGTCCGAACAACGGCGGCAAGGGGTGGATTCCGAAGTACCAGTACATCGACGGCCTCGACACGCCGCGCCCGTACGAGGACTGCTACGACGCCGAGATCGCCTTCTTCGACGAGCACGTCGGACGCCTCGTCGACGAGTTGCGGCGCCGCGGCATGTTGGACGACTCGCTGCTCGTCTTCACGGCCGACCACGGCGAGGCGCTGGGCGAGCACGATTACTGGTTCTGCCACGGCGAGCACCTGTTCCGCGAGTTCGTGCACGTCCCGCTGTTCGTGCGCTTTCCGCGCGGGAAGTCGCCGCCGGTCGGCGGTCGCGCGCCGCGCCACGTCCCGGATCTCGTCGGCCATGTCGACATATGGCCGACGATCGTCGAGGCGCTCGGCGTGCAAGCACCAGAACATCGCGGCATCACGCTCTCCAGCGCGAAGTTCCCCGCGGATCGCGTCCTGCCGCAGTTCGTCGGTCGGTTGAAGAACCCCAAACACATGCTGACCGTCACCGACGGGCGCTGGCGCGCTCTGATCCTGGGCAACGAGCTCCCGGCGCTACTGTTCGACGTGCAGGAGGACCCCGGCGAGACACGCGATGTCGCGGCGCAACACACGGACGTCGTGCTCGACCTGCACGCGCGCTACGTGAAGTTCATGAGCTCCCACATGGGACGCGAGCTGGAACCGGTGCGACCGGAGATGGACGACGCGACGCGGCGCGGGTTGGGCGGCCTGGGCTACACGGACGGCGACGACCACTGAAAGCGTGTGAACAAGTCGTGCCTACACGCTCTCAGAAGTGAGTGGCGCCGCTCCGCGGCGCGACAGGAGCTCATGAAGAAATCGAGCGTAGGGCTCTCGGATCCGAGTGGCGACGCTTCGCATCGTGAGAGCCTGTGATTTCGTCACACGCTCTGAGCATGCGGGCTGTGACGCAACGCACGTGGGACCGTCGCGCGACGATCGTTCTGATCGCACTCGTCGCGGTCATGCTGGGCAGCCTGCCGTGGCTCGTCCACGGTTGGTTCGAGGCCGGCGACGAGACGAACGACGCTTCGATCTATGTGTCGAGCGCGCGCGCGCTGCTCGCCGGCGAGGGTTACAGCTACCTCGGCGAACCGTTCACCGTACGGCCACCGGGCATGTCCCTCGTTCTCGCTGCGATCTTCGCCTGGCGCGGCGCAGATTGGCATGCGGTGAACCTGTTCGTGTCGCTGACCGGCGTCGCGTGTGTCGCGTTCCTGTTCGCGCATGCGCGCGCGCGCATCGGCACCCTGATCGCGGCCTGTCTCGCGCTGGCAGTGTGGTTCTCGACGCCGTTCCAGACGCTCTGCAATCAAGCGATGTCGGATGTGCCCGGCGCGGCGCTCCTCTTCGCTGGGCTCGCGGTCGAGCGCTGGGCCGCGAAGCGACCGTCCGTACGCCGCGACGTGGTGTTGGGCCTGTTCCTCGGCCTTTCCACGTATGTGCGCAGCGTCACGATCCTGCTCGTCCCCGCCATCGTTCTCGCGCGCGTCTTCGCCGCGTGGTCGAGCGGACGAGAAGGCGAACCCGCGAAGGGCGGCATGCGCGGTTTCCAAGCGTGGGCGCGGTTCGCGGCGCTGCGCCTCGTGCCGCTCGCCCTGGCCGCGTTCGTCGCGAAGGTGCCCTGGGACGTGCGTTGCGCGCTGCACCACCCGGAACCACCGGTCGACCAGAACTTCCTCTACTCGTACTCGACCGCGATGTGGCACGTGGACGGCGGCGACCCGAGTTCGGCCCTGCGACCGCTGAGTTCGATCTTCGAGCGCATGCCGGATCGTGCGGAGCGGGTCCTCTCCGTGCTCGGCGCGCGGCTCGGCTCCGATTCGGACACCACGGCGGCCCTCGCGGTCGGCATCGTGCTGCTGGCGCTCGCCGCGATCACGCTCTGGCGTCGCCGCGCCAGCGCGGAGCTGTTCGCGGCGCTCTTCCTGGGCGTCCTGCTCGTCTACTTCGGCTTCCGCGATCGACTCGTCCTGCCGCTGCTCTTGGTCGTGCTGCCGGCAGCGGCGGAGGGTCTGTACGTCCTCGTGGGTGCGCGCATCGGCGCGATCGGGGCCACGGCGGTCGTCGCGATCGCCGCACTCGCGCTGCCGTTCCTCGATTTTCGCGCCCATGCCGGTTGGGACCGCATCGAGGCGCAGCATCGCTTCTACGAGAAGTACGCCGCCGACGTCGCCGCGGCCGTACCACCGACCGAGCGCATCGCGAGCCCGATCGGCTGGCACCTCTCCGTCTACCTCGACCGACCGGTTTGGAGCCTCTTCTTCGCCGCGCGCCGCGCCGGAGGTCCGGAAGGCGTGTGGGCCGCGATCGAGCGCCACGGGATCGACGCTGTGGCGCTGTCGCCCCGCGTGCCCTCGGACCGCGGCATGGCGCCGCTCCTGACGCCGCGGATGGACGTGGTGCGCAACTCGGACGACGCGCTCGTCCTGCACACGCGGCGCTGATCACCTGCGAATTCGCATCCGGTGCCGGCGGACGTGGCCCCGATACGCGCCTCCGCGTAGGATTCGCGGATCGCGCTCCCCGGCATGGAATCCCGAGTCCCCTCGCTGTCGGTCGTCGTGCCGGTCTACAACAGCGAAGGATCGCTGCGTCCGCTCGTCGAGCGACTCGAGCCGGTCCTACGCCTGATCGCCGACGATTTCGAGCTGATCCTCGTGAACGACGGCAGCCGCGACGGCAGCTGGGCCGTCGTCCAGGAACTCGCGGCGCGTCACACCTGGATCCGCGCGTTCGACTTGATGCGGAACTACGGACAGCACAACGCGCTCCTGTGCGGCATCCGCGCGGCGCGTCACGACATCGTGATGACGATGGACGACGACCTGCAGCATCCGCCCGAGGAGGCACCGAAGCTGCTGGCCGAGCTCGCGCGCGGATTCGACGTCGTGTACGGCGCGCCGGAGAACCAGCGCCACGGGCTGTTGCGCGATTTGGCTTCGCAGGCGACCAAATTCGCGCTGCAGAAGTCGATGGGCGCGGCGACGGCGCGGCGCGTCAGCGCATTCCGCGTGTTCCGCACGAACCTGCGCGATGCGTTCGTCGACTACCGCAACCAGTACATCTCGATCGACGTGCTGCTGACGTGGGGCACGACGCGTTTCTCTTCGGTCACGGTACGCCACGACCCGCGCACGATCGGGCAATCGAACTACACGCTGCGGAAGCTCTTCACGCACGCGCTGAACATGGTCACAGGCTTCAGCACGGTGCCTCTGCAGCTCGCGAGCATCGTCGGGTTCGTGTGCACGCTGCTCGGCGTCGCGATCCTCGGGTACGTGCTGTGGGTCAGGATAGTCCACGGCAGCCCCGTCGAGGGTTTCACGTTCCTCGCCTCGATGGTCGCGCTGTTCTCAGGGGCGCAACTCTTCGCGCTGGGCGTTTTGGGCGAATACCTCGCGCGCATGCATTTCCGCATGATGGATCGTCCGACGTACACCGTTCGGGGCGCGGCGAGCGACGTGATCACGAAGCGGGCCGAACGATGAAGGCCGCGGACGAAAGGCTGCGCCTGCTCGAGTGGGACACGGCATTCTTCGGCCGTAGGATCGCAGCGTTGACGGCGCCGCCGCGCGACGAGGCCGACCTCGCGCAGACGATCGACCGCGCGCGTGCCGCGGGTATCGAGTGCATCTACGTGCTCTCCGACGTCGGCGAACAGGCCGCGATCGGCGCCTTGAGCCGGCGCGGAGCACGCCTCGTCGACGTGCGCATGACGTTCGATCGCGCGACCAGGGCAGAGAAGCCTCCGAGCGAGCACCCGTCCGTGCGCCGCGCGCGACCCGAGGACGTGCCCGCGCTCCGCGAGCTCGCACGAGCCAGCCACGGCAGCTCGCGCTTCTACGCCGACGGCCGCTTCCCGCGTGAGCTGTGCGACGAGATGTTCGCGAAGTGGATCGAGAACAGCTGCGGCGGTTGGGCCGAGGTCGTCCGCGTCGCCGATTTCGACGGGTTCGTCGCCGGCTACTCGACCGGCCACGTGCGTCCGAACGCGAGCAGCGAGATCGGCCTCGTCGCCGTGGATCCGCGGGCGCAGGGACAAGGGCTCGGCGCACGACTCGTCGCCAGCACGATATCCGATCTACGGGCGCTCGGCATCACAGCGGTCTCGGTGGTCACGCAAGGTCGCAACATCGCAGCGCAGCGCCTGTACCAGTCGCAAGGGTTCCGCACGCAGCGCGTGCAGACCTGGCACCACATGTGGATGGACGAGCTACGCCCGTGACGAAGTACCGCATTCCCTTCAACAAGCCCTCGTTCGCCGGGCCCGAGAACGCCTACATCGCTGACGCGATCGCGCGCGGACACATCTCCGGTGACGGGTACTACACGAAGGCCTGTCAACGGGTCCTGGAGCAGGTACTCGGCGCGCCAAAGGTGCTGCTGACGACGAATTGCACGCACGCGCTGGAAATGAGCGCGCTGCTCACGAACTGCGGTCCGGGCGACGAGGTCATCGTGCCTTCGTTCGCGTTCGTGACCACTGCGCTGGCGTTCACGCTGGGCGGCGCGAAGCCCGTGTTCGCCGACGTGCGCCCGGACACACTGAACCTGGACGAGCGCGCGGTCGAGGCACTCGTCACGCCGCGCACCAAGGCGATCGTCGCGCTGCACTACGCCGGCGTGTCCTGCGAGATGGACGAGCTGCTCGCGATCGGACGCAAGCGCGGCGTGCCTGTCGTCGAGGACAACGCGCACGGGTTGTTCGGGCGCTACAAGGGCCGCGCGCTGGGAACGCTCGGCGTGCTCGGCACGCAGAGCTTCCACGAGACGAAGAACTTCACGTGCGGCGAAGGTGGCGCGCTGATCGTGAACGACCCGGCGCTGCTCGAGCGCGCCGAGATCGTGCGCGAGAAGGGCACGAACCGTTCGAAGTTCCTGCGCGGGCTCGTGCACAAGTACACGTGGGTGGACAAGGGCTCGAGTTGGTTGCCCTCGGACATCCTGGCCGCGTTCCTCTTGGCGCAGCTCGAGGCGCGCGAGTCGATCCAGGCGCGCCGCGGCGTGATCTGGAAGCGCTACGCGAGCGAGCTCGCGGCGTGGGCCGCCGAACGCGACATCGCGCTGCCGCACGTGCCCGCGCACTGCACGCAGCCGTACCACATGTTCTACGTACTGACACGCGACCAGGCTCAGCGCGAGCGCCTCATCGCGCACTTCGAAGAGCGCGGCATCCTGGCCGTGTTCCACTACCTGCCGCTCAACGCGTCGGAGATGGGCAAGCGCTACGGCGGTCGCGAGGGCCAGTGCCCCGTCGCCGAGGACATTTCGAGCCGCATCCTGCGCCTGCCGTTTTTCAACAGCCTGACCGACGACGAGCAGGGCGAAGTGATCGCGGCCGCGCACGCCTTCGCGGGATGAAGCGCGTTTTCGCGCGAATCACGGCGTCGGAGCCGGCATTCGTCGCCTGCGCCGCGATCGCGATCGTCACGTGTGCGGCGATGTTTCTCTTGCAAGGACGCCTGGGCGTCAACCTTCAGGACGAAGCGTTCGCCTGGTACGGCGCGGTTCGCACGCACGCCGGCGACGTCCCTTTGCGCGACTTCCGCGCATACGACCCGGGCCGGTACTACTGGTGCAGCGCGTGGATGAGCGTGCTCGGCGACGGGCTCGTCGCCGTCCGCTGCGCCGGCTGGGCGTTCGCGTCGATCGGGTTGACGGCGGGGCTATTGACCGTCGCGCGCACGTTGGCTGGCGTCCGTGGGCGACTCGCATGGCTCGTGCTGGCGAGTGTCGTGCTCGTGGCGTGGATGGCGCCACCGTGGAAGCTGTACGAGTCGAGCCTGGCGATGCTCGTCACATGGATCGCGGTCCGTCTAATCGAACGGCCGAGCGCAAGCCGACGCATCGCCGCCGGCGTCGCGGTGGGAATGGCGGCGTTCTTCGGCCGCAACTTGGGCGTGTATGCGGGCGTGGCTCTGCTCGCGGTGACGCTCGTCACCTGCTGGAGGTCACGCACGCCGTTCGTGCGTTCCCTCGTGGATCTCGCAGCCGGAACGCTCGTCGGTTACGCGCCGATGCTGTTGCTCGTCGGGTTCGTTCCGGGCTTCCGCGACGCGCTCGTCGATTCGATCGCGTTCTACGCGCGACAGGACGCACTGAACGCCGAACTACCCTTTCCCTATCCGTGGCGCGTCGACTTGACCGGCCGGCCGTTCGCTGCTGCGGCGAGCGCGCTGGTCGTGGGCACGCTCTTCCTGGCCGTGCCGCTCACCTATGCCGCCGTGTTCGTGCGCGGGCTCATCGCACGTACGCGTGCGGACGCAGACGCGGCATTGATCGCGATCGCGTGCGTTGGAGCAGCGTGGTTCCACCACGCGTCGGTGCGCAGCGATCTGCCCCACATGGCGCAGAGTGTCCATCCGTTTCTGCTGCTCGTCTTGGCAACGCCGGCGTTGTTCGTCGAGGGACGCAGCCGGTTCGCTCGAGCGTGCGCGTGGTCGTTTCTCGGTATCGTCAGCGCGCTCGGCATCGGGACCTCCCTGCCGTTCGTCCAGCGCTTGCTGCGTGGCGAGGGTTACACGACCGTGAGGGTTGGCACCGACGAGCTGACGCTCCCGCCGAATCAGGCCGAGAACGTCCGACGCCTCACCTCCATCGTCGAGGCGAACGTAGGGCCCGAAGACGAGCTGTGGGTCAGCGCGCAACTCCTCGGCCTGTACCCGATGCTCGGACGGCACGCGCCGACGTGGGACATCTATCCCGCTTGGCAGGCCGACGAAGTCGAGCAGGACCGGATGCTACGCGAGCTGGCCAACGTGCGCTGGGCACTGATCGACGTGCGCCCGATCGGTCGCGATGCGAGTATGCGGCTCGACCTGTCGCATCCGCGCGTGTGGAGCTGGCTAGTCGCCGAGTTCGAGCGCGTTCCGCTCGCCGACACCCCGGACTCGCTGGTCCTGCTGCGCCGCAAGCCCTAGGTCGCCGGCACTGCTCCGCGTGCGCGCAGCGCGATCCACGACGCGATCGCTCCAGCGACGGCGAAGGCGAGCTGCGGGATCCAAGCCCACACGGCCCAGGGCTCGAAACGCAGGGTGATTTCGTCGCAACCCGCGGGGAGGGCGACGCCCAAGAACGTGCCGTCCACGAGCACGGTTCTCAGCTCCGAACCGTCGTCAGCCCGCGCGCGCCAGTGTGGGTCGTGCTGCGTTGCCGTGAACAAGAGCGTCGGCGCGTTGCGCGGCTCGATGCGTACGCGCAGCAAGTCGTCGTGGCGCTCGACGACGTCAACACGCGACCGCGCATGGTCCTGCACGTGGCCGCCGAGCGTGACTTCATCCATCTTCAACGCCGATGCGGCAACGTCCACGACGTGCGCCAACGGAACTGGCGCGCGTACGGGGCGCAGCAAGCGCCACGGTCCGACGCGGCCGTCTTCGACGAGATCGGGAGACGCAACAGGCTCGCGCGAGAGCACGAGCCCGACGTCTGCCTGCGAGAACTCCGGCCGCGCGAAACCAGCCGTCCCGGCGACGAACTGGAACCAGCGACCGCGCACTTGCGCGCCGACGTTCGACACGGCGGCGCACCAGGCGCGGTAGGAATCGGGCGAGAGCGAGTCGTACGAGTGCACGCTGTGCAGACCGAACCTCGCCTCCTGATTGGGCGGAAGGATCTGTTGCTGCCGAGCGCCAGCGATCGCGAATCGCGAGCCATCGGCCGTGCGTGCACGCACGGCTTCGAGCAGCGGCGAATCCTCGGCAATCGCTGCGCGGGGAATGCTGATGAGCAGCGGCGCGCTCCAGAAGAAGAGGCTCGCGAGTGCAAGCACCGGCACCAGCGCGCGCCAGCGCAGCAGCGTCAGGGCAGCGAGCCCAACACCTACACCCGCGAGCTCGATCCAGCGCGCCCCGGACACCCCGTCCTGCGAGAAACAGGCTGCGAATACGAGCGGTGCGAGCGCCAGGGTCAGCGGCACGACCCACGAGCGTGCGCGATCGCGCAGAAGTGCGTCGACACCGATCGCGCCGGCGACGGCCAGCGGGATGAGTGCTGCGGCCTGCGGACGGAAGCGCGAGATCGAGAGACCCAGGTGCTCGACGCCGAACAGGTACGCGGCCGGCCACACGGTCAACAGCAGCGCGAGCGCCGAGAACGCCAGCCAGCCCGCGGCTCGCCGCAGTGCTCCCGATGCGAACGCGAGTCCGACGAATCCCGCGAACGCCGGCGCCAGGCTCGCGCCGTTGAAGTCGCGTGCACGACCGGCCGAGTACGGATCCGTAGTGAGGAATGCGTCGACCATCGACGCCAGGAACGCGCACGTGTCACGCACGCCTTCGAGGTGCGGCAGGCTGGCCAGGAAGAACGCGCTGTCCACGTCGACGCGTGCGGAACGCGAGGCTTGTAGCGCGAGGTCGGCGTACACCGGCGCCGCGGCCGCGAGGCCGATCAGCGCGCAGGCCGCGATTCCGAGCAGCGACGCGAACTCGCGGTGCGGCGCGCGCCACCACCGCCCAACTGCGAACCCCGCGACGATCCATGCGTGCCAAACGATCTGCTGCGGATAGGCCGAGAGCAGCAGCGCGTACGTGCTGAACGCGAGACCGATCGCGACAGCAATCGTCGGACGTCGCAGCCAGCGCGCGACGAGCCACAGGCAGGCCGCTGTCCAGCACAGACCCGCCGTGAAGATGGGGAACGGCGCCCAGTAGAGGGCAAACGAACCCGTCGCGAGCCCCGCGGCGCCGGCGAAGCAGGCCCACGCCGACAGGTCGATCGCGCGCAGGAAGAGGAACAGGAACGCGGCGGTGGCCGCGATCGTCCCGAGCGCGAGCCACGTGTGGAACCAGAACGCGTCGTGCACGAACCAGCCGAGCACACGGGCCGGCAAGTACGCCGGGCTGACGCCGGCGAGGTGCGACGAAGGCCGGCCGAGCTCGACGTGCGGGTTCCAGACCGACATCCACCGCGTCGAATCGCCGTGCAGGTGGTGATGCGCCTCGGGGACGTAGTAGTTGCTGACGTCACCCAGGCGACGGTCGCCCAGGTTGCGCGCGACGGTCTCCGTTTCGAGGCCCAGCTGCGTCCGGCCGTCGTCGGGGTAGACGACCTCCCCGCGCGCGAGGAGCGGCAGGACCAGCACCACGATCATCGCGACCAGCGCGAGGATCGCGGCGCGCCATTCGCGCGGGGCGGAGTCCATGTTCGGCGCGAAAGCCTACCCGGTATCATCCTCCGTGATGCGTACCTGCAACTCGCCGGCCTGGATCCCGACGATCGCGCTCGCACTCGGGACTCTTGGGTGCGCGCGCCACGAATCGCGGCCCAATGTCGTCGTCATCGTGATGGACACGGTGCGCCCCGACTACCTCTCGGTGTACGGGCATCCGCGGCCGACGTCGCCGTTCCTGGACGGGTTGGCGACCGCGAGCACACGCTACGACCGCGCCTACTCCACGTCGTGCTGGACGTTGCCCGCGCACGCGTCGCTGTTCAGTGGCGAGCCGCCGGAGGTGCACCGGACGGCCCAGTCGAACACGCATTTCCCGGCCGATTTGCCGCTCTTGGCCGAGCAACTCGCCGCAGCCGGGTACCAGACGGCCGGCTTCAGCAACAACCCGTGGGTGTCGTCCACGACCGGGCTCGACCGCGGTTTCGAGTCGTTCCGAGATCGTGCGCGGTTGGCGGCGGCCAACGCCGGCGACGGTGTCCACCCCACGGTCGGCGCGATCTCGGAGTGGATCGCGAGCGAACGCGACGTCGAGCGGCCGGCGTTCGTGTTCGTCAACTTGATCGAACCGCACATGCCCTACCGGCCGACCTGGTCCTCCGCGGAGGAGTTCTTCGCGGCCGAGCAGGACTGGCGCCAGGCGATGACCGATCTGTTCCCCCCGCGCAGCGGGGCAGCGGGACTGATCGTGCGGCACTACGGTCGCACCGAACCGCTGCACGACACGGACTGGCCCCGGCTCGCTGCGCTGTACGAGGGCGAAGTGCGCGCGTGCGACGACGTGGTGCGCCAAATCGTCACGAAGCTCGATGCCGCGTTGGACCCGAAGGACACGCTGCTATTCGTGCTGTCGGACCACGGGGAGAACCTGGGCGACCATGACCACGTGAACCACGTGTTCAACCTGTACGAATCGAACCTGCGCATCGCGCTGCTCGCGCGCGGGCCGGGGTTCGAGCGCGGTGCGCACGAGTCGCGGCTGGTCCAGATCACCGACCTCGAACCGACGATCCTCGCCGCGGCCGGGCTGCCGATCGATGCATCTCGCACCGCAATCGACCTGCGCGCCGAGATGCCCAGCCAGCGCGTGCTGCGCGCGTCGCTGGACTGGCCGAAGATCACCCTGACCGTGTTCCCCGAGGCGATGCGCGCGGACGGCGGCCCGCTCGACCGCTACAAGCACGGCCTCGCCGCCGCCGTGACGCCGCGCTGGAAGCTGATCCGCGGCACGGACGGCACGATCGAGGCCTACGACCTCGAAGCGGATCCGGACGAGACGCACGCGGTCGACCTGTCGCAAGTCGACCCGCGCACGTTCGCCGCGCTACAGGCCTACCTCGACCACACGGACGCCGCGGAATCGGCTGGCGGCGACGGCAAGGGGCTGCCGGAGGACGCGGCGACGCTCGAGGCGCTGCGCGCGCTCGGCTACACGCGCTGACGCAGGCCGGTTTCAGGCCCCGGCGGACAGCTTCACGTCGACGTGCTTCGCTTGGCCGTCGCGCAGGATCTCGACGTCGATCGTGTCGCCCGCTTCGTAGCGCGAGAGGATCTCGTGCATGTCGCTGACCGACCGCACCGGCTCGCCGGCGAGGTGCGTGATGACGTCGACGGCGACGGCGCGACCGCGGTTGTCCACTTGCAGCGCGCGCAGGCCGGCTGCGTCGGCGCCCATGCCGCGCTCGACGTCGCCGATGACGACGCCTTCGACGCCCAGGGACCGGGCCACGTTCGCCGGCGCGGCGCGGATTCCAATACGCGGCATCATCGTCCGCTGGCCGCGGATCAGACGCGGCACGATGCGGTTGATCGTGTCCACCGGCACGGCGAAACCGATGCCCGCGCTGGCCCCGCTCGGGCTCGCGATCGCCGTGTTCATGCCGATCAGCCGACCGGAGCTGTCGAGCAGCGGCCCACCCGAGGTCCCCGGATTGATCGCCGCGTCCGTCTGAATCACGCCGCGGATCGTCGTGCCGTCGGGCGAGGTGATCTCGCGGTCGAGGCCGCTGACGACCCCGGCCGACAACGTGTGGTCCAGGCCGAAGGGGTTGCCGATCGCGAACGCCTTCTGGCCGACGACGAGTTCCTTCGAGGACCCGATTCGGATCGGCCGGGCGCCCTTCGAGGCCGGGTCGATGCGCAGGACCGCGATGTCGTAGCTGGGGTCCACCCCGACGAGCTCGGCTTCGTAGGTTTCCTGGTCGTCCAAGGTCACCAGCGCGCTGCGAGCGTTGGCCACGACGTGGTAGTTCGTGACGATGTGGCCGTCTTCGTCCCAGAGGAAACCGGACCCGGTCCCGCTGGGCACCTCGGTCGCGCGCATGGAGTAGCGATCGACCGCCACCGCGCGCGTCGTGATGTGTGCGACGGAGGGCGAAACTGCCCGGAACAACTCGATCTGCGCCTGTTCCTCGGCGCCGAGGGCCGAGCGCGTGTCGACCGGTCGCGACTTGGCGCCAGCGTCGTGCAGCTGCTGCGGGGACGAGATCGCGGCCCAAGCGAACCACGCCAAGGCGGCTACGCCGAGCAGCGCGACTGCGATCGAGGGTGAGGACAAGTAGCCGCTGCGCGAATTCTTCATGGTCGGATCCCTAGGTGACGGCGATCACGATTCGATCGTCGTAGGCGACATCGTACGGAGCCGAACCTAGTCTGCGCGGCCATGGCCCCCCCTTCGCTCTCGGTTCTCCCGCTCGCGCTCTCCGGCGCAGCCATCGGCGAGCACATGCCCGTCCTGGCGGTCGTTCCGTTCGTCCTCCTGCTGCTGTCGATCGCGGTCCTGCCGCTGGTCGCTCACCACTGGTGGGAACAGAACCGAAACCGAGCGATCGTGTCGGCCGGCCTCGGCATCCCCTTCGCGCTGTGGCTCCTGGCGACGTTCGGACCGGACGGTCGCGCCGTGCTGCAACACATCATGCTCGACTACGTGTCGTTCATCGTGTTGCTCGGCGCGCTGTACGTGATCTCGGGCGGCATCTTCGTCCGCGGGTCGCTGGCGGGCACGCCGCTTTCGAACACGGGCCTCCTGATCATCGGCGCGGTGCTGGCCAACCTCGTCGGCACGACCGGCGCGTCGATGGTCCTGATCCGGCCGCTCCTGCGCGCGATCAAGAGCCGCAAGCAGCGCGCGCACGTCGTCGTCTTCTTCATCTTCATCGTGTCGAACTGCGGAGGCCTGCTGACGCCATTCGCGGATCCGCCGCTCTTCCTGGGCTTCCTCAAGGGCGTTCCGTTCGAGTGGACGCTCGGACTCTGGAAGGAATGGGGCCTCTGCGTCGTGCTCCTCTTGATCGTGTT
>JBBQCC010000014.1:0-32266 GCA_038318285.1 Planctomycetota bacterium
CTGGCGCTCGAACGCGCGGCGCATCGCGTTGATGAAGCGCGAGCGGTGCACGAGGTTGCCGCGCATCTCTTCGCGGCGCAGGTCGAGGTAGCGGTACTTGAGGCGCGTCTCGAGCGACACCTCTTCCTCGGCGTCGATCGGGAAGGGCGGCGTCTTGGAGCGCGACAGGATCTCCAGCCGATCGGCGACGACTTCGACCGCACCGGTCGGCCGATCGGGGTTCACGTTCGCCGCGTCGCGCGCGACGACCTGGCCCCGGACGGAGATCGTGAACTCAGGCCCCAGCTTGACGGCGTCGGCCAGTTCGGGCCCGAGGACGACCTGCGTGATGCCGTAGCGGTCGCGGAGGTCGACGAAGTAGATGCCGCCGTGGTCACGGCGGGCTGCGACCCAGCCGTTCAGGGTCACGGTCGAGCCGACGTGAGCCGGGCGCAAGTCGCCGCACGTGTGCGTGCGGCGCCAATCCGTCGGAGTGCGAGCGTGCGGGGCGTCCAAGAGGGAACTCACAGGTGCCGAGTGGGGTGTCATTGCTGGAGGAATCGGCCGGAATGGGCTCAGAGCTTGGGCCTGACCCCACCGACGGGGCGCGGACCTGCCCCCGGAAGCTGCCGAACGCGTTGGGCGCCCACGCGGGTCGCGTCCGACCGGTCAGTCGCGCGCAGCGTAGTCCTTGGCCAGCGCCCGGAGAAGCGCGCGGCGAAGGCTCGACTCGGCACGCAGGACGTCGAGCGGATCCCCGCCCGGCAGTCGACCGGCGTCCAGCCGTTCGCGCGCCCGTTTCTCGGCGGCGTGAACGCGGGCTTCGTCGATGTCCTCGGGACGCTCGGAAGATTGCGTCACGACGCGCAGCGTGTCGCCGTGGACTTCGGCGAATCCACCAGCACAGAACAACACGCGCTCGCGGCCGCTGACTTTGTAGCGCACGAGTCCCGTGTCGAGCGCCACGACCATGGGCGCGTGCCGCGGCAGGACGCCCAGCGATCCGTCGAGTGCGTCCAGCCGCACCGAGTCGACTTGTTGGTCGAGCGCGATGCGGTCCGGCGTGATGACGCGCAGGGTCAGCGTAGCCACGGTCAGTTGCCCGCGCGCATCTTCTGCGCCTTCTCGACGGCCTTGTCGATGGAACCGACGTACATGAATGCGCCTTCCGGCAGATCGTCGTGCTTGCCTTCGATGATCTCCTTGAAGCCGCGCACCGTCTCGGCGCGCGGAACGAACACGCCCGGCGTGCCCGTGAACTGCTCGGCCACGAAGAACGGCTGCGAGAAGAAGCGCTGGATGCGGCGCGCTCGGATGACGACGCGCTTGTCCTCGTCGGACAGTTCTTCGACGCCGAGGATCGCGATGATGTCCTTGAGGTCGGCGTAGCGCTGCAGGATCCGCTGCGCTTCACGCGCGACTTGGTAGTGCTCCTCGCCGACGACCTGCGGGTCGAGCATCCGCGACGTCGACTTCAGCGGGTCGACGGCCGGGTAGATGCCCAGCTCGGCGATCGCGCGGTCGAGGATGATCGTGGAGTCGAGGTGGGCGAACGTCGCGACCGGCGCCGGGTCGGTGATGTCGTCGGCCGGCACGTACACGGCCTGCATGGACGTGACCGAGCCCTTCTTCGTGGAGGTGATGCGCTCTTGGAGCGCGCCCATCTCGCTGGCCATCGTCGGTTGGTAACCGACGGCGCTGGGCATGCGGCCGAGGAGCGCGGACACTTCGGAACCGGCCTGCACGAAGCGGAAGATGTTGTCCACGAACAAGAGCACGTCTTGACCCTTCGTGTCGCGGAAGTACTCGGCCATCGTCAGGCCCGAGAGCGCGACGCGCAGACGCGCACCCGGCGGCTCGTTCATCTGACCGAAGACGAGAACGGCGTTGTCGATGACGCTCGCGGTCTTGCCGTCGGGCGTCTTGTACTGAGCCTCGCTCATCTCGAGCCAGAGGTCGTTGCCCTCGCGCGTGCGCTCGCCGACGCCGCAGAAGACGGAGAAGCCGCCCTTCTCGACTGCGGTGATGCGGATCAGTTCCTGGATGAGGACGGTCTTGCCGACGCCGGCGCCGCCGAAGAGGCCGATCTTGCCGCCCTTCGCAAACGGGCACAGCAGGTCGACGACCTTCAGACCGGTTTCGAAGACTTCGGAGATCGCCTCTTGGTCCTCGAACCGCGGCGCAGGACGGTGGATGGGCCACGTCTCGCCCGCGGGCAGGTCGCCCTTGGTCACGGTGTCGAGCGGAACGCCGAGCAGGTTGAAGAGTCGCCCCTTCGTGCGCTCGCCCACCGGCACCGAGATCGGAGCGCCCGTGTCGATGACGGCCATGCCGCGGCGGTAGCCGTCGGTCGAGGCCATCGCGACGCAGCGCGCGACGTCGTTGCCGAGGTGCTGCGAGATCTCGAGCACGAGATCGTCGCCGCCGGCGGGCGCCTTCACGCGCAGCGCGCTGTAGATCGCGGGCAGGTGCCCGGACGGAAAGCGCACGTCCACCACGGGCCCGAAGATCTGGGCGATCGATCCGGAGTTTGCCTTGGTGAGGGTCGTCGTCATGGGAGTGTCTCGGAGGGGCGCCGCGTTGGATTGGTGGCCGGCGCTCGGGTGTGCGTGACTGCGTGCGGTGGATCGTGGATGAGCTTGGGTCGTGGATGTGCCCTGCGCGTCAGCGCACGGCCTCGGCGCCGCCGACGATGTCGAGCAGCTCCTTCGTGATGTTCTCTTGGCGCTTCCTGTTGTAGAGCTTGCGCAGCGCGCCACCCATCGACTTGGCGGCGTCCGTCGCGTTCTTCATCGAGACGCGTCGGCTGGCGAATTCACTCGTCAAGGACTCGAGCAGCGCGTTGAAGATGCGCGTCTCGAGGTAGCGCGGAACGAGCGCATCGAAGATCGTCGCGGCGTCGGGCTCGAGGATCAGGTCGCCGCCCGTGCCCGAACCTTCGCCCACGATGGCCGGCACCGATTCGATCGGCAGGAACTGCATGCGCGTCGGCACGTACTTCACGACTGACTCGAAGGCCGTGTAGAAACACACGACGCGCTCGTAGCGGCCCGAGAGAAAGCCCTCGCTCAGGATCGCCGACGTGCGCGCGGCCGCGCGGTAGTCGACCTTCTCGAGCGGCGGTTCCGACAGGAAGCGGTCGACCTTGCGGCCGCGCCGCGACAGATACTGATAGCCCTTGCGGCCGATCACGAAGTAGTCGACCTCGCGCCCGGGATTCTCGCGCAGCCACAGCTCGAGCGCCTTGAACAAGTTCGCGTTGTACGCGCCGCACAGGCCGCGGTCCGAGGTCACGAGGAGCACGGCGAGACGCGTCCCTTCGCCCGGGTTGAACAGCGGACGGCCTTGCGTGTCGTCGCCGAGCAGCCGCGCCATGCGTCCGACGAGGCCAGTGATCTCGCGCGAGTACGGGCGGGACGCCACGGCCTTGTCTTGGAAGCGACGCAGCTTCGTCGTCGCGACCATCTCCATGGCGCGGGTGATCTGCCGGATGTTGTCGATCGACTTGATCCGGCTGCGGAGATCGCGAATGGATGCCATGGCGCTTCCGGGGTCCGATCAGGCCTTCGCCGCGGTTGTGGCGGAGGAAGTACCGAGCTGGAGCTTGATCGCCGCGATGACCTTGTCCATTGCCGTCTTGTTGGAGTCGGACACGTTCTTCGTCTTGCGAATTTCCTCGGC
Organism: Planctomycetota bacterium; assembly: GCA_038318285.1. Lineage (GTDB taxonomy): Bacteria > Planctomycetota > UBA1135 > UBA1135 > JAEUHZ01. Next base: position 3,661 of record JBBQCC010000014.1, read on the forward strand.
GACCTCGGGATGCTGCTCGCCCATCGCACGCAGGTACGCCTTCTCGACCTCGGAGACGCGCTTCGCCGGCACGTCGTCGAGCAGACCGGCGTTCGCGACGTAGATGATCAGGATCTGCTGCTCGACCGGCATCGGGACGTACTGACCCTGCTTGAGGATCTCCGTCAGCCGCTCGCCGCGCGTCAGCTCCTGCTGCGTCGCCTTGTCGAGGTCCGAACCGAACTGGGCGAAGGCGGCGAGTGCGCGGTAGCTCGCGAGGCCCAGGCGCAAACCACCCGAGATCTTCTTCATCGCCGGGATCTGCGCCGCTCCACCGACGCGCGACACCGAGATGCCGGCGTTCACAGCCGGCTTGATGCCCGCATTGAACAGCGCCGACTCGAGGAAGATCTGGCCATCCGTGATCGAGATCACGTTCGTCGGGATGTAGGCCGCGACGTCGCCCTCCTGCGTTTCGACGATCGGCAGAGCCGTGATCGAGCCGCCGCCCTTCTTGTAGCGCGGGTTGATCTTGGGCGCGTCGCGCGAGATTTTGGCTGCGCGCTCGAGGAGGCGGCTGTGCAGGTTGAACACGTCGCCCGGGAACGCTTCGCGTCCCGGCGGACGGCGCAGCAGCAGCATGACTTGGCGGTAAGCCAGCGCTTGCTTGTAGAGGTCATCGTAGAAGATGACGACGTGGCGACCTTCGTCGCGGAAGCGTTCGGCCATCGCGACGCCGGCGTAGCACGCCAGGTACTGCATGGACGCCTCGTCGTTCGCCGACGCGGAGACGATGATCGTGTACGGCATCGCGCCGGCCAGCGCGAGGCGGCGCAACACGTCGACGATCGTCGACTGCTTCTGACCGACGGCGACGTACACGCAGATCATCTGCTCGGGGTTCTTGGGATCCCCGCCGGCAGTGGTCTTCTGGTTGATGATCGTGTCGATGCACAGCGCCGTCTTGCCCGTCTGGCGGTCACCGATGATCAGCTCGCGCTGTCCGCGGCCGATCGGGATCATGGCGTCGATGGCCTTGATGCCCGTCTGCATCGGCTCCTTCACGGGCTCGCGCTCGACGACGGACGGGGCCGGCGATTCGATCGGGCGTAGGTCCGACTCCGTCGTGCCCAGCGGGCCCTTGCCGTCGATCGGGTCACCCAGCGCGTTCACGACGCGACCGAGCAGTTGGTCCCCGGTCGGCACCGAGATGACACGGCCGGACGAGCGCACGGTGTCGCCTTCCTTGACCTTCGTCGCGTCGCCCAGGAGCACGCAGCCGACGTTGTCCTCTTCGAGGTTCAACGCCACGCCGCGCACACCGTTCGGGAACTCGAGCAACTCGTTCATGACGCAGTCGTCGAGGCCGTACACGCGCGCCACGCCGTCACCGACGGACAGCACGGTGCCGATGCTCTGCATCGCGGTCTCGCCCTTGTACTTCTCGATTTCCTTCTCGAGGATCGAGGTCACTTCGGCGGGTCGCAGTTCCATCTCGTTGTTTCCGTTCGGATTCGGTGGGTATCGGAGGGTTCGGGCAGTGCGCTGACAGAGCAGTGCGCCGACAGAGCGTTCAGCCCGGCAGCGGCACTTCTTGCATACGACGCCGCAGGGCGTCGAGCCGACCCGTGATGCTGCCGTCGAGCATGCGGTTGCCGGCGATCACGCGTGCACCGCCGACGAGCTCGGGCACGACGCGGTTCTTCAGGATCAGTTTCTTGCCGAGCGCGCGGCCGAAATCGGCGGCGACTCGTTCCAATTCCGCGGCGGGCATCGGACGCGCGGTCTCGACCACGCCCTCGACCTCGCCGGCCTCGTCGCGCGTCCGTCGGCGAAACGCCGCGGCCACCTCGAGCATGACTTCGGCCCGACCGCGCTCGAAAGCGAGGTCGACGAAGTTCTGCGTCAGCTGGTGCGCACCGCGCAGCCCTCCTTCGACGGCCGCGCGACGCGTCGCGCGATCGAGGCGAGGATTGACGACGATGCGACGCACTTCCGGTCGCGCCACCTCTGTGCCGAGGCGCTCGACGTCGTTCGACACGGACGCCAACGCGCCGCGTTTCGAAGCGAGATCGTAGAGCGCGCCGGCCCAGCGCACGGTGACGGGATCGAGGATCACGACGCGCGTCCCTTGCTCGCGCCGGCGACCATCTCCTCGACCATGCGCCGGTCGTCCGCGGTGTCGACGCGACGCCCGAGCACCTGGCTCGCGGCGTGGATCGACACCTCGACGACCTGCGTGCGGATCGCGGAGAGGGCTTTGGCCTGCTCGGTCTGGATCTCGGCCTTCGCGCGTGTCAGGAGCGCCTGCGCCTCGCGACCCGCGGCGTCCTTCAACTCGCGCTCGACGACCTCGGCGCGGCCGCGGGCCGCGTCCACGATCTTCGCCGCCTCGACCTGGGCTTCGCGCAGTTGAGCCTCGACCGCCGCGCGGGCGGACTGAGCGTCGGCACTGGCCTTCTGCGCCGCGGCGAGACCGGCTGCGGCCGCCTCGTCACGAGCTTCGAGCGCGCGCGTGATCGGACCCATCACGAGCTTCCAGATCGGCACGAGCGCGACCGCGAAGATGACGAGGGTCCAGAACGTGCCGCCGATGCCGGAGAGGTCGAGCGGGTTGAAGCCGCCGCCTTCCGCGAGGAGCAAGATCGGGAGTTGGAACATGGTGGTAGAGCCTGCGTCTGAGGTCGGCTGCGTCCGTGGTCGGCCGCGACGGCCGGCGCTCGCGCACCAGCCGAAGCGTCCGCCTGGATCAGAGGATCATGATCAGGAGCGTGATGACGATCGCGAACAGCGCGACGCCTTCGATGAGCGCCGCCATGATGATCGAGTTGCCCTTGATGGCGTCGGCCGCTTCGGGCTGACGCGCGATGGCTTCGGCGCCCGAGCCACCGATGCGACCGATGCCGAGACCGGCACCGAGAACGGCGAGACCGGCACCGAGACCGGCACCGAGGCGAGCGATTTCTTGTCCTTCAGCGATCATGGAGTTGGAGTCCGTTTCTGTTTCGAGACGGGCTTCGAGGCCCGAGGGATTCTTGGGAGGAATCGGCGCGCGGGTTGGCCCTGCGCGACGACGGGTCGTGAACGTCGGTCAGTGTTCCGGGTGGATCGAAGCCTGGATGAACAGGATCGAGAGCATGGTGAAGACGTAGGCCTGCAGCAGCGCGACGAACGACTCGATGATCATGATGAACACCGCGAAGCCGACGAGCAGCGGGCTCGCCGCGTAGGCCGCCCACGAGCTGGCGAGTTCCGCCGCCACGAACAGGAGGCCCATGAAGGAGAGCACGACCATGTGCCCGCCGGTCATGTTCGCGAAGAGACGAATCATGAGCGCGAACGGCTTCACGAGGATGCCGACGAGTTCGACGACGAACATGATCGGCCAGATCGCGAGCGGCACGTGCGGGACGAGGTTCTTCCAGTACGCGACCGGCCCCTGCGCGGCCATGCCGCCGATGAACATCACGAGGAACGTGATGATCGCGAGGCCCGCCGTCACGAACACGCTGGCCGTCGCCGTGGCGGCGCCGGGCACGAGTCCGAGCACGTTCATGAACAGGATGAAGAAGAACAGCGTGAACAAGAAAGGCAGGAACTTCCGGCCCATCTCGCGCCCCATGACCGGGTACACCATCTCGTCGCGCACCCACAGCGCGAAGCCTGCGAACAGCTTCGAGAAGTGGTCGCCCTTGCCGGTGCGCAAGTAGCCCGGGATCCCCGAGAACGCGATCAGAAGGATCACGATCGCGAGCACCTGGAAGACCTGCAGGTTCGAGACGGCGATCTGCGTCCCGGCCTTGTACGGGTCGCCGTCGCCCGCGGGGAACAGCCAGGGCGCGTCGAACGAGAACAGCGCGCGCGCTGCTTCGTGACCGCCGTGACCGCCGACTTCGAGCGTGTGCGGCGTCAAGTGACCGAACAGCGTGATGAACGCGTTGGCTCCCTCCTGGTGCGGGGTGTACGCGCCGACGAAGAGGACGGCCGCGACGATCAGGGCCACGATCAAGAGCGAACGGAGATGATTCACGTGGGACGAGCCTCCCCCACGCTCGCGCTGGAGGTCTTCCGGCGCGTGTCGAGGGCACGCCGGGTTTGGAGGGCACGGAGAGTGTCGAGGGTCGCCGGGGCGAGCACGAGCAACGTCGCGCCCGCGTAGCCGAACAAGAAGGTGCGCGCGTCGGCGATCTCCGCCAGCGGCGCGACGTAGCGCACCGTGAGCGTGAGGACCAGCATCGCGAAGGCCTTGATCAGGAAGCTCGCCATCACGCTGGCGGCGAGCAACTCGGAACGCCGCACGGCCAGCCGATGCTGCGCGATCAGCGCGACGCCGGCGATGAACGCGCCCGCCAGGAATCCCGCCAGGACGCCGGTGCCTTCACGGCCGCCCAGCATCCACGCGACGGCGCAGGAGGCGGCCAGTCCGAGGACCGTGGTGATCGTGGTGAGCGTCACTCAGCACGCTCCTTCGAAGGAGCGGATTCCGACGGCTCGTCTGGAAGTGGCGCGTGCTTGGGTGTGAACGACTGGTTGCCCGGCACGGCCTTGACGATCCGCACGAAGCCACCGACTGCACCCACGAGCACGCCCGTCACGAGCAGCCAGGGCAGCGTGCCGAACTTGCCGTCCAGCCACCAACCCAGCCCGCCGAGCACCGCGATCGTCGCGGCGAACGTCAAGCCCAGCCCGGCGAAGCGGCCCATGTCGCCGAATCCCTGCGATCCACGCGAGCTCGGGCTCGGCATCGGCGGCAGTCCTTCGAGAGGGGGCGCGCTCCGCAAGGGCCTGGATCGTGCCGCAGCAGGCGGCGTGGTTCCGGGCTTCTCGCATTGCGATGAGGGGGTGGTGACGACCTCCAGCACCCGAGCGCGTCCGCGCGCTCGTGAGTTGGAGTTCGAGGGCGAAGAATGTAGGAATCCGCCTCGCGGAGTCAACGATTCGCGCACGGAAAGTGGAGTCTCGAGCGACTCGTCGGCGAGGCATCCGCGACCTGGAGCGCGGGCCTTCGAATCGTTAGCCTGATGGGCCTTTTTTTTCACGAATCGAGAACCCCGAAGTCCCCTGCCGGATCCCACCATGCTCGAACGGACCCTCGTCCTCCTGAAGCCCGACTGCGTCCAACGCGGACTCGTCGGCGAAGTCGTCCGCCGCTTCGAACAGAAGGGCCTCCAACTCGTCGGCCTCAAGATGCGCCAGTTCCCGCGCGCGACGCTCGAGAAGCACTACGAGGCGCACAAGGAGCGCCCCTTCTACGGCAACCTCGTCAAGTTCATGGGCAGCGGGCCGGTCGTCGCGATCGCGCTCGAGGGCAAGGACGCCATCGAGGTCGTGCGCGGCCTGATGGGCAAGACGAACTCGCGCCAGGCCGCGCCGGGGACGATCCGCGGCGACCTCGGCATGAGCTTCTCGAACAACCTCGTGCACGGATCCGACAGTCCGGAGGCGGCGCAGAAGGAACTCGCGCTGTTCTTCGGCGAAGACGGCGAGCTCGTGTCCTGGACGCCCGTCACCCAGCCCTGGGTCTACAGCGTCGAGGAAGAGCTGCGCTGAACAGCGCACTCCGACTGGGTGCCGCGCACATCGGCGAGCTCGTGCGCGAGCTCGCGCCGCTCGTGCGCGGCCTCACGGTGCGCGAAGTCCTCGCCGCGCCGCCGCGCGACGTCCTGCTCGTGCTCGGCGCCAGCCTCGACGGGCCGCCCGACTGGCGCGTGCGCGTCTCCGCCGGCGGTGACGCTCCGCGCATCCACGTGCAGCGGCGCCGTTTCGAGCGACACGACGGCCCGCTCGGACCGTTCTTCCGACTGCTGGAACGCGAGTTCGTCGGCGCGATCGTGCGCGACATCACGCAGGTCTCCGGCGACCGCATCGTCGCGATCGAGATACGCCGCGAAGCGGGCGAGACGCGCACGCTCGTCGCCGAGCTCGTCGGCCGCCACGCGAACCTCGTGCTCCTCGGGAACACCGGAAAAGTGCTCGGCGTGCTCGTCCCCGCACCCAAGGAGAAGATCGATGCACGCCTGCGCGTCGGCGAGCCCTACGCGCCTCCGCCCGGTCGACCGGCAGGAACCGCGGAGCCCGCACTGCGCGAAGCGTTCCCCGCGCCCGACGAAGCGCCGCAGTTGCAACGCTCGACGCCAACGGATCCGGCCCCGCTCTCCTGGATCGTCGAGGTCGCGCTGGGTGAGCAGGCCGACGTCGCGCGCCACGAAGACCTGACGCGCCACCTCGTCGAGCGCGCCGAGCGCAAGTTGAAGAACGCGCGCGCGCTGCTCGTCGGTCTGGAGAAACGTCGCGCGGCTGCGGGCGAAGCGGAACGCGTGCAACAGGACGGTGAGTTGGTGAAGGCGAACCTTGGACGCGTCACGCGCGGCGCCCGCACGATCGTCGTGGACGACCTCTACGACCCCGACATGAAGCCGCGCACGATCGCGCTCGACCCGAAGCTCGCGCCGCGCGAGAACCTCGAGCGCATCTTCGACCGCGCGAAGAAACTCGAGCGCAGCCGCAGCGCCGTCGCGGGCGAAATCGCGATCGCAATGGACAAGATCGCGAAGCTCGAAGCTCTGCTCGCCTCCGCGCGCGCGGAGGGCGCGGAGATCCCCGCGCTGGAATCCGAAGCCGTGGCGCAGGGCTGGATCGACGCGCCGCAGTCGACGCTCGAGGGCCGCAAGGAAGCGCCCGCGCCGCGCCTCCCCTACAGGACGTTCGCCGCGGTCGCCGGCGGTGAGATCCGCGTCGGGCGCAACGCGCGCGACAACGACGACCTGACCTTCCATCACGCACGCGGCAACGACCTGTGGCTGCACACCGCCGACGCGCCCGGCAGCCACGTGGTCCTGCGCCTCGAGAAGGGCGCGGAGCCGCACTCGGAGGAGCTGCTCGATGCCGCCCACCTCGCGGTCCACTTCTCGCCGCTGGCTGGGGCCACGCGCGCCCGTGTGCACGTCGCGCGCCGCAAGGAGGTGCACAAGCCGCGCGGCGCGAAGCCGGGCCTCGTCACGCTCTCCGGCGGACGCGTCCTCGAACTGCGTCTGCAACCAGATCGGCTCGCGCGTCTATTGGGCACGCAGAGGGCGCTGCCGGGATCCGGCGGCTGAAGTACCCTACCGGCCCCTGCTCCGGCGTCCCTGCTCCGCCGCCCCCGGTCCCTGCCCACTTCGCCCGCGTCTCCAGTCCACCGCATCGCTCGCTCCGGGAACCACCCATGTCCGACCGCCGACCGCTGCTCGCTTTCGTCCTCCTCTTTGCGCTGCCCTTCCTGTCGGGCGGCTGCGCCACCGAGGAGTCGAAGCGCGAGGAGAACTTGATCGAGATCTACACGAACACTGCGGAGTCCTACTACCAGCTCAAGGACAACGACCGGGCCATCGCGCAGTCGATCAAGGCGCTCGAACTCGAACCGGACAACTTGAAAGTGAAACTCATCTTGGGCTGGAGCCTGACGCGGCGCGGCAAGGTGGAGGACCTCATCCACGCCGAGCAAGTGTTCCGCTCGATCGACGACGAGAAGGACATCCGCGCGCCGCTGGGCCTGGCCACGACGCTCGAGCGGCTCGGCGTGGCGAACTCGGAAGCGTCCGACGCGGTGCGCGGCGGACACCGCATCACGGAGGCGCCGGATCCAAAGAAGCGCGCGGACGAGTTGCACGAGCGCGCGCTGAAGTTCTGGAACGAGTCGAAGACCTGCTACGAGAAGACACTCGCTCTGCAGAAATCGAACCTCGACGCCTTGAACGGTTTGCAGCGCGTCGACGCGCTGCTGGGGCTGCCCGAATCGAGCCTCGCGCGCTCGACGCAGATGATCCAGGCGCTCGAGACCGACCGTGGCTTCTGGGAGGGTCAACTGCTGAAGCCGCGCCTCGAGGAACGCGAGGAGCGCGAGATCCGCAAGATGGTTTCGCAGTTCATCGACCTCGAAGTCGCGACGCGGCTCCACGCGGCGCGGGTCGAGCACGAACTCGGCAACCACGCCGCGGCGCTGGAGCAGCTCGACGTCGCGATCGCGCTGAACCCCGAACGCGCGGACCTGCACGGCCTGCGCGCCGTCGTGCAACGCGACCTCGGCCGCTACGACAAGGCGATCGCGGACGCGGAGCGCTTCATCGCGCTGTCGCCGCAGCGTGCGGACGGCCCCGACGTCCAGAGGGCGTTCGACCTGATCGGCGCCTGCCAGGCGCAGCTGGCCCGTACGCAGCCCTGAAGCTCGCGGCGCGCAAGCCCCGTGCGGCTCGCGCAGGATTATTGCTGGTACAGCCGCGCTGCTGCGCGGCGGACGCACGCTCGCGTCGCAGCCACGCCTGAGAACAGTGACGCCCACCGACCCGAAGGCCGGCGGGCGTCACGCGGGGAATCCCCGCCCATTCCGGTCCCCGCCGCCGATTCCGGGGCGGCGGGATCCGAACCCGAAGAGGCGCACTCTCAGGAGTCGTTCCAGGTCAGCGTGTGGTGGCGTCCCTTGCCGTCCACGAGCTCGAGCTTCACAGCCTCTCCCGCCTTGCGATCGCGCAGCACGGCGACCACGTCGTCGCGGTCCTTCAGCGCGCGCCCGTTCAGCGCGACCAGCACGTCACCCGGCTGCACGCCGAGCGCCGACGCGATCGTGCCCGGTTCGGTGCGCTGCACTTCGAGACCGACACCGTCCTCGAGGTTGCGCTGCTCGCGCACCGTGCTCGCGGGCTTCGTGTACTGCACGCCGAGGATGTCCGTGCGCGTCTTCTCCGGCTCCGCACCGAGCGGCTTCGCGGGCGCGTCCCAGCGATCGTCGTCCGGGACCTGCAGCGTCTGCGGCGCGCGTCCGCCCTGCGGCCCGAAACCGAACGAGAAACCGCGCGGCATGGCGTTGCCCGGGAAGAAACCCCGCGCGCCCGCACCGATGCGGTCCTTGAGTTCGGGGTTCGCCTCGAGCACTTCTTCGAGCGTGCTGCCCTTGTACGTGCGCGTCGTCTTCTGACCGTTCACGTCCTCGTCGACCTCGATCGTCACGCCGTCGGGGCCCGACTGCATGCGGAAGGATTGCGACTCGTGCCGTGTCCCGCCCTGCGGCGCGAGGCCCGTCTGGGGAGCGCCCGGGAATCCCTGGCTCGGGAACATGCGGTCGAGTTCTTCCTGCAGGTCGCCGAACATCGAGTCGAGTCCACCGAAGCGGTCCTCGAGTTCTTGGAAGCGACCGCGCAGGTCCTTCATTCCGCCCTTGCCGAACGGTTGCGCGGGACGCATCCGCGCCGCCGGACGACGATCGACTTCGCGCAGCGCGAGGCGCGCCGTCCAGGCGAGGTCGGGCTGCGCGGTGTCCTCGGACCACTTGCGCAGCGCGTCACGCGCCACGTCGTCGGCGGTCGCGCGATCGACCATGTCGTCGAAGGCCCGCTCGCGCTCGTCGAGGTCCTGCGCGCCGAGACGTTCTTCCCACGCCTGCCGATCGAAACGCGGCGCATCCTCGTTCACGCGCTGCAGTCCGTGCGATTGAGCCGTCGGGACCGCGACCGGCGCGGTCAGAACGAGCGGCAGAAGTATCCATGCTTGATTCATCACATCCCTCCGGAGCTCACGAGCTCCATTCGACTCGGCGAGCGGCCTGGGAGAGGTCACCGCGCTCGCCACGCACATCTACGCACGCGCGCCTCGGGCGTTGGCGCCCTAGGCATGACGACCCGAGGCACGACGACCCGTGCACGGCATTGGATGCACGGCGATCGATGCACGGCGATCGAAGCTCGGCGGAGCGACGCGGTGCTGCCGTTGACCCCGCACGGGGCGGACCGCTGTCGATGACGACGCGAACCAAGCCATAAGCCTGCACAGCTCGAGCCTGCACCGCTCGAGCCTGCACAGCGTAGACCGGCGAGCTGTTCCGAGTTCGAGACTGCTCGCGCAGCACGCGCCGGCACGCGGCGCACGACCGTCACCAGCGCGGAGCGTTCGGACCGACGCGGTGCAGACTCACGGGCTGCATCGCGTCGCGGTTCCTTCCGCCCGTGCCGAACGGGCCGCCCGCGCCGTAGAGGAACGCGCGGTCGATCGGAACCTGCGGAACGCTGTCGCGCAGCGCGTGCTCGCCGGGCTTGAGTCGGCGCAGCCCTCCGACCTCTTCGGCAGGCGCCTGAGCCAAGTCGGGCACGGGCTGCGAAGGCCCGACGTCGGATTCGCCGACGAACGACACCGGGATGGACGGGCTGCTGCTCTTCGGTTGGAAGGCGATCGGCTGGGCCTCGCCGCCGCGCGGCGCGGCGTGTCCGCCGGTCCAACCGGAGCCGATCGCAATGCCGACCACCACGGCTGCGGCGGCGGCCGCCAGAAACGTCCACGAACTCCACCATGGGCGCGCCGCGCGCGCTGCGGCGGCCAGCGGCGCGACGGGGCGCAACACGCCCTCTTCGACCAGCGCGGCGCGGACTCCACCCCACAGGTCGGGACCCGGTCGCGCGGCCAAGCGCAGCGCACCGACGAGTTCGCGACGCGCGTTGCGTGCGGCCAGCGCGCGCTCGGCACAGCGCGGGCAGTCGAGCAGGTGCCGGCGGACTTCGGCGAGTGCCTGTGCTTCCAAATCCCCGCCCACGAACAGGGGCAGCGTGCTCTGGATCTCGGCGCAGAAGTTCTCGTCGTGATGCATCATGAATCGTCTCCAAGCGGATCTACGTCGCCCGCGTCGTGGAGTTGGACGCCGCGCTGCGCTTCATTCACGCGCGCACGACGTTCCCACTCCTCTTGGAACAGTTTGCGACCGCGGTGCAGGCGCCAGCGCACCGTGACGTGCGTCGCGCCGACGATCTTCGCGATCTCGGTGCAGGGCAGACCCTCGAGTTCACGCAGCACGAGCACCGATTGGAAGTGCGGCGCCAGCGAAGCCAGCACGTCGCGCACTTCGACAGCGACCTCGCCCTGCTCGAGCCCGTCGGAGGGCGAGCCCACGTTCGGGTCGGCGAGATCCCAATCGCCGCTCTCCTCGTCGAGCGCAGTCGTGCTGGCCGTCGGGCGCCGACGGCGCAGATGATCGATCGAGAGGTTCGTGACGATGCGGTAGAGCCACGTCGTGAACGGGTAGTGGAAGTCGAAGTTCGCGAGGTTCTTGAACACCCGCACGAACCCTTCCTGCGCCAGGTCCTGCGCGTCCTCGTCGGACGGGACCAGGTTGCGCGCGACGCGCCAGGCGCGCTGCTCGTGACGGCGGACGAGCTCGCCGAACGCCTGCTCCTCACCCAACTGCGCGCGGCGCACGAGTGCGTGATCTTCGGCGACTCCCTCCTCGCGAGCCGGGGTCTGGGCCCAGCCTTCGGCCTCGGGAATGTCATCGTCCCGGGCAGCGGGATCCTCGGCGGGATCCGCGGCCGAATCCTCGAACGAAACGGGCGGGGGGCCGTCGGACATGCGCTTCCCGCGGGCCGCGGATCGAGGATCGGAGGGACCGTGGCCCGACTCGTCGCGACGACGCGTCACGCCGAAGACCTCGACGCGCGGGGCGTCGCAAGGGTCCTCGACGACCCGCAAGCTGGACCTTTTCGACATCCGGGGGATCTCCGCCGGACTCTACGGGCGGCTGGGGCCCGATGTTGGCGAGCGGGACTCCCGGCGACGCGAAGGGGCTTCTGCGCAGTCATGGCAGCAGGGGCATGGCGCGCATTCCCCTCGAAAAACTTTTCTCAGACGACCTCGGGGAAGCGTCCCGGGATCTCGCCGATGTGGCGGAACTTCCGCCGGCGCTCGTCGACGAGGCGATCCACGGGGATCTGCGCCAGTTCGTCCAGGGCCTCGAGGATCTGTCGCTTCACCTGCGCCATCGCCACGAGCGGCGCGCGGTGCGCTCCGCCGAGCGGCTCGGGAATGACGCCGTCGACGATGCCCAATTCGAGCAGGTCCGGCGCGGTCAGCTTGAGCGCATCGGCCGCGTCGGGCGTCTTCTCGCCGTCCTTCCACAGGATCGCGGCGCAGCCCTCGGGGCTGATGACGGAGTAGTAGGCGTGCTCCATCATGTACACCCGGTCGCCGATACCGATTCCCAGCGCTCCGCCCGAGCCGCCCTCGCCGATGACGACGACGACGATCGGCACGCGGATCGAGAACATGGCCAGGATGTTCTCGGCGATGGCCGCCGCCTGACCGCGCTCTTCGGCGCCGATGCCGGGGTACGCGCCGGGAGTGTTCACCAGGCACACGATCGGCAGGCGCATCTTTTCGGCCAAGCGCATCTTTCGCAGGGCCTTGCGGTAACCCTCGGGGTGCGCGCAGCCGAAGTTGTAGGCGACGCGCTCCTTGGTCGTGCGGCCCTTTCGATGCGCGACGAGCAGGAACCGGTGGTCGCCCGCGCGCACGAGCCCCGTGACGATCGCGCGGTCGTCGCCGAAGACCTTGTCGCCGAAGAGCTCGAAGAACTCGTCCACCATCTTGTCGGTGAAGTCGAGCGCCGTCGGACGCTTGTCGTGGCGCGCGACGCAGACGCGCTGCCAGGGGGACAAGCCCTTGTAGGTCGTCTCGATGGTCTCCGAGAGCTTCCGGCGCAGCGCCTCGACCTCGGACGCAAGGTCCATGTTCGTGCGCAGCGAGATGGACTCGAGCTCCGCCAGCTTGTCTTCGAGCTCCTGGATCGGCCGTTCGAAGGCCATCCCCGGGCTCGTGCCCTCGCTGCGCCGTTTCACTTCCGCCATCCGCGTGGTCTCCAACGGTCTGCAGGGCCGCGCCGAACGCGAGCACCGATCGAACCCAAGCCGATCCGCGCGCGTCGACGACCGTGTTCCGGCCCTTCGATCCGACTCCTGACTCTAGCAGCCCGTCCTGAAAGTCACTACTGCGGCCGCGCACGCTCGAGCGCCCTCGGCCTCACGGTGTGAATTTCACCAGGGCTGCCAGCAGGTGGGCGCGCGGGACGAGAAGGGGCCGCCCCATACTGCTAGCATCCGACGTCCGACGGGCCCTGCGACGCGACGGATGCCGACCTCTCTCGGCACGCGGGCTCTGCCGGGCAAACCCCAGAGTCCACTGCGCCGCGCATGAGCCCGACAACGACCCCAGGCGGCCTCTCGAGGCCGACCGCGTCCACAGACCCGCGCACGACCGCGCCCGATGCCTGGCGGATCGAGATCGCGAGACGCGCGGGCATCGAGGATCCCGCCGCGCCTGCGGCCGAAGCCGCGTTGCGCGAAGCCGGCCTGACGGGCATCGCGCGCGTAGCAACCGTGCGCGGCTACTTCCTGCCACCTGAACTCTCCCGCGCCGCCGTCGAGCGCGCCGTGCGCGAAGTGCTGTGCGATCCGGTGCTCGACGTCGCGCGCATCGTCGAGCCGAAGGTCGCGCCCGCGGCGCAGCGCGGTGTGCAGCGCGTGCTGGTCGCGCGCAAAGCCGGCGTCATGGATCCTGTCGCGCTCACCGTCGCGCGCGCGCTCGTGCGGACCGGCATCGCGTCGGGTGACGACCACGCCGCGCCGTTCACGGCGACGTTCCGCGTGTTCGAACTCGAGACCGGCGCGACGCCGATCGATCGCGACCGACTCGCGGCGGCAGCCGGACGCGGGCTGGCGAACGAGGTCATCGAGGATGTGCTGGTCGACGACGAAGGCCTGCGCTTCGGTCCCCCGCCGGCGAGCCCGCGCCACCAACTCGTGCGCGTGCCCGTGCGCACGGTCGACGACGCGCGCCTGGCGGAGATCGCGCGCGACGGACATCTCTCGCTCTCGCCCGCGGAGATGCGCGCGATCCAGGCGCATTTCCGAACCGTCGATCGCGAACCGACGGCCTGCGAACTCGAGACGATCGCGCAGACCTGGAGCGAGCACTGCAAGCACAAGACGTTCACAGGCATCGTCGATTTCGACGGTGAGGTCATCGACAACCTGCTCAAGCGCACCATCAAGGCCGCGACGCTCGAGCTGGACCGTCCCTGGTGCATCAGCGTCTTCCACGACAACGCCGGCATCATCGAGTTCGACCAGGGCTACGACGTCGCGATCAAGGTCGAGACGCACAACCATCCGAGCGCGCTCGATCCCTACGGCGGCGCGGGCACGGGCGTCGGTGGTGTCGTGCGCGACATCCTCGGAGTCGGCCTGGGCGCACGTCCGATCGCGAACACGGACGCGTTCTTCGTCGGGCCGCTCGACATGGCGCGCGAGGACCTACCGAAGGGCACGCTGCACCCGGCGCGCGTGCTCACCGGTGTCGTCGCCGGCGTGCGCGACTACGGCAACCGCATGGGCATCCCGACGGTGTCGGGAGGCGTGTGGTCGCACCCGGGCTACACCTCGAACCCGCTCGTCTTCGCGGGCACCGTCGGCATCCTGCCGCGCTGGGCCGCGACGAAATCCGTTCAGCCGGGCGACCTCGTCGTCGTCGTCGGCGGGCGCACAGGGCGCGACGGCATCCACGGCGCCACGTTCTCCTCGGCCGAGCTGCACGAGGAATCCGAGAGCGTCTCGAGCGCCGCCGTTCAGATCGGCGACGCGATCGAGGAGAAGCGCGTGCTCGACGGCCTCCTCAAGGCGCGCGACGAACGCCTGTACCGCGGCGTCACCGACTGCGGCGCGGGCGGCCTCTCGTCCGCCGTCGGCGAGATGTCGGCCGAGTGCGGCGCCGAGGTCGACCTCGACACCGTGCCGCTGAAGTACCCCGGCCTGCGCCCGGAGGAGATCTGGATCAGCGAGGCGCAGGAGCGGATGGTCCTGGCCGTTCCCCCCGAAAGCGTCGAGCGCCTGCGCGCCGTGTTCGAGGCCGAGGACGTCGAGGCGACCGTGATCGGGCGCTTCACGAAGACGGGCCGGCTCGTCCTGCGGTACCACGGCGAAGTCGTCGGCGACCTCGACCTCCACTTCCTGCACGAGGGCACGCCGCGACCGGTCCGCAAGGCGACTTGGTCGGCGCCCAAGCTCTCGGACCCGGGCGCTCCCGCGGCACGCGATCACGAGGCCGTCGTGCTCGGCCTCTTGGCGATGCCCGACATCGCCAGCAAGGAGTGGATCGTGCGCCAGTACGACCACGAGGTGCAGGGACGCTCCGTCCTGAAGCCGCTCGTCGGCACGCGCATGGACGGGCCCGGCGACGCGGCCGTGCTCCAGCCGCTCGAGACCTCGCGCAAGGGCATCGCGATCGGCTGCGGCGCCAGCGCGCGCTACGGCGAGCTCGACCCGGGCGCGATGGCCGAAGCGGTCATCGACGAGGCCCTACGCAACGTGGTCGCCGTCGGCGGCGACCCGGACCGCACGGCCATCCTGGACAACTTCTCCTGGGGCAACTGCGAGAAGCCGGACCGGCTGGGCGCCCTCGTTTTGGCCTCGAAGGCCTGCTACCGCGCCGCGATCGCTTACGGAACGCCCTTCGTCTCGGGCAAGGACTCGCTCAACAACGAATACCGCGTGGGCGACCGGTCGATCCCGATCCCGCCGACGTTGCTCGTCACGGCGCTGTCGATCTGCCCCGACGTCGCGCGCTCGACCAGCATGGACCTGAAGCGCGCCGGCTCGCGCCTCTACCTGGTGGGCACGACCCGCGCGGAGATGGGCGGATCGCACTATCTGGCCCTGCGCGAGCACACCGGCGGTGTCGTTCCGCGGCCAGACCTGGCGGTCGCACCGAAGCTCTTCCGTGCGCTCCACGCAGCGATCCAATCGGGAGCGGGCACCGTCCTCGCCGTGCACGACCTGTCCGAGGGCGGGCTCGCCGTCGCCGCCGCGGAGATGGCGTTCGCCGGCGACCTCGGCGTCCACGTCCGACTCGCATCCGTGCCCTGCGCGGAGCTCGCGTCGAGCCACGATCCCGATTCCACGCGCTTGTATTCGGAGTCGTGTTCCCGTTTCCTGATCGAAGTCGGGGGCGGGCGCGCGAGCGAATTCGAAGCCTTCTTCGCCGGTTTGCCGTGCGCCTACGTCGGCGATGTCGAGTCCGCACCGCGGCTCGTCGTCGAGGGCGTGCGCGGCGGACGCATCCTCGACGTGCCCGTCGATCGCTTGCGATCGGCGCACCAGAGTTCCGCGCGCTGACCTGTTCGAACGAGTCGACTCCACGACGCACTTGGCCCCACGACGCACTTGGCCCCACCACGCATTTCGCGATGAAAGCTGCACGCACGCTCCTCCTCCGCACCGCAGGCACGAACTGCGACGGCGAGACCGTGCGCGCGCTCGAGATGGTCGGCGCCGAGGTCGACGTCGTGCACGTGCGTCGGCTGCTCGCGGAGCCGCAGCGACTCGAGAACGTCGACTTGCTCGTGTTTCCCGGCGGTTTCAGCTACGGCGACGACGTGGCGGCGGGCCGCATCCTGGGTCTCGAGCTGCGCCACGGCCTGCTGCCCGAACTGTGCCGCTTCGTGGATCGCGGCGGTCACGTCCTGGGCGTGTGCAACGGGTTCCAGATCCTCGTCGAGTCGGGCTTGTTCGAGCGCGAAGCCAACGCGGCCGAGCTCCCGCCGCGCGCCATCGCGCTGCACCAGAACGCGTCGAACCGCTTCGAGTGCCGCTGGGTCACGCTGCGCGCCGAACGCTCGGCCGTGCGCTGGCTCGAACCGGGCATGTTGATCCCGTGTCCTTCGGCACACGGCGAAGGCCGTTTCGTCGTGCGTGACGATTCCGTGCTGCGCCGTCTCGAGCAGAAGGGCCAGATCGCGCTGCGCTACGCGCGGCCCGACGGCACCGCGGCGACCGAGTATCCGGCGAACCCGAACGGGTCCGTGCAGTCCATCGCCGGCATCTGCGACCCGACCGGTCGCGTGCTCGGCCTCATGCCGCACCCGGAGCGCAACATCGAACCCTGGCACCACCCGCACTGGACGCGCCTCGCCGCCGGCGACGGGCGCACGGAGGGCGAAGGCCTCGAGTTCTACCGACGGCTCGTCGCCGCCGCCGCGGGCGTTCCGGTCGAGCGCCGCTCGACCGCCGGCGCGACCTGAGCGCAGCCCGACACACCACCGCAGTCACACCAGCGGAACCCCGATCTAGAACGTCGCGGGCGCCGCTCGTGACCTTCCGAACCGAACTCATCCCAGCAACCGCTTCTCTCCAGAACCACCGCCAATCGCACCGCACGAGGCTCTCGTCGCGGCGTCGCGCTCTGGCGGGCGTCACCTACTCGCCGCACGACGTGCGGCCTCCCCAACCATCATGCGCAACTCCAATCTCGCCTCGCTGATCCTGGCCTCGCTCGTCCTCGTCCCCGTCGTGAGCTCCTGTGCCGCGGCCATCCTCGGCGCCGGCGGCGTCATCGCCGGGCAGCAACTGCTCGACGACAACGTGTATGTCGGCCAACTGACCACCGACGCGAACCGCACATGGGCCCAGACGAAGACCACGCTGTCGCACATGAGCACGAAGCCCATCGACGCGAACAACGAGCTGCGCCGCGCGATCGCGGACGTCGACGGCGCGACCGTCACGGTCGTGGTCGAGACCTATGACTTGAACCGCAGCCAAATCCGCTGCTCAGCGACGAACTTCGGGTTCTCGGCCAGCGAAACGGCGCGCGTCGTCTTCGAGCGCATCACGTCCGACCTGGAGCGCAACAACAACGCCGAGTGAGGACGGCTGCAGCGCGCCCACGCGCTGCGCGCGGTCGAACCACTTTCAGCTCCCGCGCGTGCCCGCCCGGCCCGTGCTGCCGGCACGCCGCGCGCGGTCGGCGCGCGGCCGCAGCGCACGCACGGCCGATTTCGCTGTGGGGGCGTCGGCGCCACCGCGCTCGACGACCTTCCGCTCGGCCAGCCTGCGCTCGTCCCGCGCGCGCTTCGCCGCGCAGGTTCGGCAGTACCCGCGCAAGCGCAAGTCGTGGCTGACCAGGACGAAACCCTTCTTCGCCGCGGCCTCCTCCTGCAGCGCCTCGATGCGCTCGTCCTGGAACTCGACGATGCGTCCGCACGCGAGGCACAGGAGGTGGTCGTGGTGCGCGTGGCCCAGGACGTGCTCGTAGACGAGCTCGCCGCGCCCCGCGTCGAGCCCCTCGACGAAGGCGCCCTCCTGGAGCAACGCCAGCGTGCGGTAGACCGTCGCGCGCGAGACGCGCGGACCGGGTTCGGCCTTCAGCCAGGCGTACATCTCGTCCGCGCTGAAGTGCTCGTGCGTCGCGAACGAACGCTCGAGGATGCGCCGGCGCTGCGCGGTCAACTTCAGGTCGCGACTGCGCAGGAAGTCCTCGAAACGTTGGAAGATCTGTTCGGGCTTCACGCGACGTCAGTCTTCGCAGACTCGAGCGCTCGAGTCCAGTTCGAGCCCGGAGCCCGCCCGCTGATCCGAAAGGTTCACGCGCAGGACAGCGCGCGAGTCATCGCTCAAGGCTGCGGACGCCACGGTCCGAGCGTACCCGGACGCGAAGGCCGTCGCAGCGTGTCGTCGCCCGTCGGCTCGGGCAGCGGCATCTGCTGCGGCGCCGGCTCGCGCTCGCGCCGCGCCGCCTCGCGCTTGCCGATGTCGCGCCGACAGAACTTGCCCTGCCACTGCACGCGGTCGTAGGCCTCGTACGCGCGCTGACGCGCTTCCTCGAGGTCGCGCCCCATCGCGGTGATGCAGAGCACGCGGCCACCGGCCGTGACGATGTCGCCTCTGGGCGTGCGCTGCGTGCCGGCGTGGAAGACGACGACTTCGGGCACTGCGTCCGCGGCCGCGAGCCCGTCGATCGGATCTCCCGTGCGCACGGTTCCTGGATAACCCTCGGCCGCCGCGACGACGCCCACGCACACGCGCTCGTCCCACTCGACGACGCCGATGTCCGTCAACTTGCCGTCCGCCGCCGCGATCAGGATCGGCAGGAGGTCGCTCTTCAAGCGGCGCACGAACGCCTGCGTTTCCGGATCACCGAAGCGCGTGTTGTATTCGAGCACGCGCGGGCCGGCCTCGGTCATCATGATCCCGGCGTACAGCACGCCGCGGAACTCGATCTCCTCACGGCGCAGCGCGTGCACGCTGGGCACGACGACGCGCTGCTCGATTTGTTTCTGGATGCGTTTCGTCAGCGACGGAACGGGCGAGAACACGCCCATACCGCCGGTGTTCGGACCGGTGTCGCCCTCGCCGACCTGCTTGTGATCCATGACGGGCTCGAGGATCAGGATCGTCTCGCCATCGGTGATCGAGAGGCACGAAGCCTCCTCGCCGACGAGACACTCCTCGACGACGATGCGCGCACCGGCATTGCCGAGCGTGCGCTTCTCCATGACCGTGTCGACGGCCGCACAGGCTTCCTTCGCGTCGTGGACGATGAACACGCCCTTGCCCGCGGCGAGACCTTCGGCCTTCACGACCTGCGGCCACTGCGTGCACGATTCGAGGTAGCTCTTCGCCGCGCCCGAGCGATCGAAGCGACGCCACGCCGCCGTCGGGATGCGATGGCGATCGAGGACTTCCTTGGCATAGACCTTGGATCCCTCCAGTCGCGCACCGGCGGCGCCGGGACCAAAGGTGCGGATGCCGACGGCGCGCAGCGCGTCCGCCAGCCCCAGGACGAGCGCGTCCTCGGGCCCGATGACGACGAGGTCGAACTTCTCGCGCTGGGCGAGCGCGACGAGCCCATCGACGTCGGTTGCCTGGATGGCGACGTTGCGACCGACCTGTGCGGTGCCGACGTTGCCGGGCGCACAGACCACTTCCGGCGCCAGCGGGGAGCGCGCGATCTTCCATGCCAGCGCGTGCTCACGCCCGCCGCTCCCAACCACCAAGACCTTCATGTCGAAGAACCGCACCTTCCACGCGGCCGTGCCGCACCCTCCCGCGAGCCTGCCCGGCGTCGATCCATCGAGATCGCCGACGATCGCGGGGCAGCAGGATACAGCGCCGAGGGCCGCCGTGGAATGCACAGTGGAATGCGCCATGGACGACAACGGCTTCCGCACGCGTGTAGTGGCTCGGGCTTGCGGCGGTTAGGCTCACGCGCCGCGGGGCGGGGAGTACCTCAGTTGGTAGAGGCGAAGCTTTGGGTGCTTCGAGTCGTGGGTTCGAGTCCCATCTCCCCGACCAGCACCGCCCAACCCGAGCGCCCGTAGCTCAGCTGGACAGAGCATCGGATTTCTAATCCGACGGTCGGTGGTTCGAGTCCACCCGGGCGTGCCACACCCGCGGCCGGGCCGCGCGACTGCATCGAGGCGGACGTCGCCGACTACACTTCCAGGCGTGCGAGACGGTCCCGCCTACCGCATCGAGACCGCGCGTCTCCTGTTGCGCTGCTTCGAGCCGGCGGATGCGCGGGCGCTGCACGATGTGCTCGCAGAAAACGTCGCGCACCTCGCGCCCTGGCTGGAGTGGGCGCGGGACGAGCCGCAGCCGCTCGCGTTACGCGTCGTCCTCTTGCGCACGTTCCGTCGGCGCTTCGACGGCGACGAGGACCACGCCTACGCGATCCTCGACCGCGCGAACGGGCGGCTGATCGGCAGCGTCGCGCTGCACAAAGTGCCCGACGAACCTAACGCGCGCACGATGGGTTACTGGTTGGGGCACGATGCCTGCGGGCGTGGGCTCGCGACGGAGGCGGCGGCAGCCGTCGTGCGCTGTGCGTTCGAGGTCGAGGGCGCCGCGCGCGTCGAGATCCACTGTGAAGCGCACAACACGGCCAGCCGCGCGCTGGCGGAGCGGCTCGGGTTCCAGTTGGACGCGGAGTTGCGCGACCGCGGTCACGCGCCGGGCATCGCGCGCGCCGTGCATTCGCTCTTGGCGGCGGAGTACCCCGAGTCCCCCGCCGCGCAGGCGGCCGCCACGGCGTTCGATGTGCTCGGCGGCGTGCTGTTCGAACCGCCGCGCGGATCAGCGGGACTGCGCTGAACGCGCAGCCGCGACCAAGTCGCGGACCTCGTGGGCGGTGAGAGCGCGCCACGTGCCCAGCTCCAACTCGCCCAACTCGAGCGGTCCAACGCTACGCCTGTGCAACTTCACGACCTTGGAACCGACGGCGCGCACCATGCGACGGACTTGGCGATTGCGGCCTTCCGTGATCGCGATGGCGAAGCGTGTCGTCTTGTCGCGATCGCCCAATTTCTCCACGCGGGCGGGCCGCGTCGGGCCGTCCGCGAGGTCGACGCCGCGCGCGAGGCGTTCCAGCGCGACGTCGTCGATGCGCGGGCGCGCCGTGACGACGTAGGACTTCTCCAGGTGGCTGCCAGGGTTCGTCATCAGCTCGGAGAACGCCGTGTCGTTCGTGAACAGCAGGAGGCCGCTCGTGTCGCCGTCGAGCCTCCCGACCGGCGCGACCCACGTGGGCGCGTCCTCCATCAGCGCGTAGACCGTGAGCCGCCCCTTTGGATCGTCGCGCGTCGTCAGGTAGCCGCGCGGCTTGTGCAGTATCAGGTGAACGAGCGCGTTCGCCCCCACGCGACGACCGTCGACGCGCACGTCGTCGCGCTCGAGGTTGCAGTGCTCGTCGGCGTCCTGCGCTACGCGGCCGTTCACCGTCACGCGACCGGAGCGGACCCACGCAGCGGCCTGCGTGCGCGAACACACCCCCGCCTTCGACAGCGCGCGGTCGAGTGTGCGCAGTCCTTCGCGCGTCACGGAACGGGAGTCGATGTCGGTGGGGTCGTCGGCGGGGTCGTCGGCGTCGCTGTCGGCGCAGCGTGCTGCTGCGCATGCGGCAGCACGTCTTTCGCGCGCGGCGAACTGGGACCGAAGATCCAACCTCGTCGCCAGAAGTAGGCGGTCAGCGCGATGCCGATCAGGGCCATGAAGCCCAAACACGCAGCGTATCCGAGCGGCCAGGAGAGTTCCGGCATGGACAGCGGACCCGCGTTCGGGTTGAAGTTCATCCCGTACACACCGGCCACGAACGTCAGCGGGATGAAGATCGTCGAGATGACGGTCAACACCTTCATGATCTCGTTCATGCGGTGGCTCGTGCTCGACAAGTAGATGTCGATCAGGCCCGAGGCGATTTCGCGGTAGCTCTCGACGAGGTCCATGATTTGGACCGTGTGGTCGTAGCAGTCCGCCAGGTACACGCGCGTCTCGGCCGAGAACGCGTGGTCGCTGTCACGCAAGAGATGCTGCAACGATTCGCGCAGCGGCCAGATCGCGCGGCGCAGCGCGAACAACTCCCGCCGCAGAGTGTGGATGTCCGCGAGGCACGACACCGCAGGATCCTCGATCGCCTGTTCCTCGAGCTCTTCGAGTCGTTCGCCCGCGCGCTCGAGCAGCGGGAAGTAGTGGTCGACGACCGCGTCGAGCAGCGCGTAGGTCAGGTATCCCGGACCGTGCGAGCGCAAGTTCCCCTTCCCGTTGCGGATCCGCAGGCGCAGCGGATCGAAGCCGTCTCCGTAGCGCTCCTGGAACGTGATGACGAGTCGCGGCCCGAGGATGATGCTGACCTGTTCCGTGTCGAAGATGCCGTCCGGCCCGATCGCGCGCACGACCACGTAGCGGTAGTCGCCGTGGCTCTCGACCTTCGGACGCTGGTTCGTGTTCAGCACGTCCTCGAGCCACAGCCTGTGCAGGCCGAACTTCGCGCCGATCTTCTCGATCAACTGCGCGTCGCCGAGGCCCTGTACGTCCACCCACGTCACATCGGCCTTGAGATGGAATTCGCTGATCTGCCCTGGATCCGAGAGGTCGCGCTCGACCAACCCGTCCGGCGAGTAGGCCATGACGCGCATCTTCGGCTGCGGCGCATCGGGGTCCGCGACCAGCAGCCCGGGCTGCGAACCCGGTACGGGCCGACTACGCCTGCGGCGCTTACCTCGAGTCAGAGATCGCTTGCTCATCGTCGGTCGCTCTTCCCGTCGTGCTTGGCCCAAGCGGCGGCGATCGTCGCGCGCATCGCGGGCTCGCTCATCAGGAAGTTCTCGCGATGCCGACCGCGTCCCTCGCGGTCCGAGTGCACGAACCACTTCCACAAGAGCGCGCCGCGCAACCAATCGGCCTGCGCATCGATCGCGGCCAACGCCGTCGAGAGACACCGCGCCTGCAGCGCCTCAGCGCGCGCGGCGTTCTCGCCCCGTTCCTGTGCGTAGTCCCACGGCTCGCGCGCCGCGGCGAGCGAGCGGTTGTAGCCCAGTTCCGTGAACACGACCGGCTTGCCGGTGCGCTCGTGCAGAGCACGCAGGTCGGCGAGGATCGGCTGCCAGCCCGCGCGCAACTCCGCCTCGCTGGGGTCATCCGCGGTCGAGAGCGGGAAGTACGCCTGCACGCCGATCGCGTCCAACGCGTCCCAGAAGTCGACGTCGCGGTAGCAACTCCACGACGCGGCCAAAGTGAGCCGCGCCTTCGTCACCGCTCTCACCTCGGCGATGATGCGACGCCAGCGGGCGGACTCGCCGCACAGCCGGTCCAGCTCGCTCGCGATCGAGAACCCGTCCGCGTCGCGCGCGCAAGCGGCAACGGCGGTGATCCAGCGCGCGTAGTCGCCGAAGAACCGGTCGCGGTCGGCCTCCTCGGTGAAGTCGATCTCGCCGCGGTAACGCCACGGACTGCCCCACTGCGCGACGTGCGGCACGATCAGAATCGACATGCCGCGCGCATGGGCCTCGCGGATCGGGCGCGCGATCCATTCGGGCGGCGCAGCGGGATCGAGCGCCTGCCACGAGAGGCTGCCGTCGGCGCGGATGCCGGCGTACGGATGGATCGCGACCCAGTTCACGCCCAACGCGCGCAGCGCGTCGAGTTCGGCCGCGAACGCGTCGCTGCCCCACTCGCGACCCGACGTCTGCGTCGAGATCGTGACGCCGTGCACGCACTTGCCGTCGCGCATGCCGGTGGGAGACGACGTCGAGACGTCGACCGGGGCTCCAGGGGTCGCAGCGTTCGGTACCGCCCCGCCGATCGCAGACGCGACCAAGACCCAGATCCGTGCGCATTCGAGCAACATCGTGGTCTTGTACGATAATGCTCTCGGCGCGCGGGAGCATACCCGCCCCGAACTCCGTGGAGATCAATCGCGACCTCATCCGCTGGCTCATCCTGATCGCGCTCATGCCGATCGGGTGGCCCTTCCTGAAGGCCTTGTGGCAGGACTTCAACGGCGCGCTGCGCGAGGAAGGTGGACTCTTCGGCTCCCAACCCTCGCCACGCGAGGTCGCCCAGATCCGCGAGGAGAAGAAGCGCCAGCCCGACACCCTGATCAGCGAACCGCGCGTGCGCCCCGGCGACGTTCGCAAATCGCGTCTGCGCGGGCGCGAGAGCGCAACAGGCTCGCGGCCCTCCGGCGCGCCCTCGAAGCCGGGCAGCGGTCCGCCGCGCTTCCGCTGAACGGCCCGCGTCCGCGTTCCTACGGCTGGGACGCGTCGCGCTTCCGCCCACGCGCCCCGGATGCCACCGTATGCGCATGAGTACGCGCCGCGAGTTCCTGGCTCTGGCTTCGACGGCCGTGCCGATGTTGCGGCCCGGCGCGAGCGCGACGATCGAGGCGCTCGCACGAGATGACCGCTCGGCGGTGGACATCGCCGCCGACGAGGACGCCTGGGTGGCTGTGCAGCGCGCGTACACGCTCGACCGTTCCATCGTGAACCTGAACAACGGCGGCGTGTGCCCGGCGCCGCTCGTCGTGCAGGAGGCGCTGCGGCGCTACCTCGAGCACGCGCAGGAGGCGCCGGCCTACGTGATGTGGCGCTTGCAGGATGCACAGAAGGAGACGGTGCGCGCCGGGCTCGCGCGCCTCTTCGGCCGCGATCCCGAGGAGATCGCGATCACGCGCAATGCCAGCGAGTCGCTCGAGAGCGTGCAGCTCGGCCTGACCCTCGCGCGTGGCGACGAAGTCGTCACGACCGACCAGGACTACCCGCGCATGATCACGACGTGGGAGCAGCGCGGGCGGCGCGAGGGCGTCGTGCTGAAAATGATCGAGCTGCCCGTGCCGGCCGAGGACGACGACGCCGTCGTGCGCGCGTTCGAAGCCGCGATCACGCCGCGCACGAAGGTCCTCCACCTGTGCCACGTGATCAACCTGACCGGCCAGATCCTGCCGGTGAAGCGCATCGTCGAGTTGGCGCGTCCGCGCGGCATCGACGTCGTCGTGGACGGCGCGCACGCGTTCGGGCACCTCGACTTCGACCACGCGTCGCTCGACTGCGACTTCTACGGCACGGCACTGCACAAGTTCCTCTCGGGCCCGATCGGAACGGGGATGCTGTTCGTTCGCCGCGAGCGCGTGAAGGACGTCTGGCCGCTGATGCCCGCCGACGCATCGTTGGACGACGACGTGCGCAAGTTCGAGCAGATCGGCACGCACCCCGTCGGCATGCGCCTCGCCATCGCCGAGGCCCTGTCCTTCCACGCCGGGATCGGTCCGGGGCGCAAGGCGGCGCGACTCCTCTTCCTGCGCGATCGTTGGGCGCAGCGCGTCGCTGGCCTCGCGAACGTGCACATGTGGACCAGCCTCGCGCCGGGACGGTCGAGCGGCGTCGGCTTGGTCGAGATCGAAGGCGTCCCGTCCGCCAGGCTGCAGGAACACCTGTGGTCGAAACACCGCATCTACACGATCGCGATCGAGCACGCGCGCTTCCGCGGCATCCGCGTGTCGCCGCACGTGTGCACGACGGTGCACGAGGTCGATCGCTTCGGCGACGTGCTGGAAAAGGTCGCGCGCGAAGGCCTACCAGGCTGATCCGTGCGGGTCGGCATCGATTACTTCCCCGCCGCGACGCACTGGCCCGGTTCGGGTCGGTACGCGCGCGAGCTCGTGCGAGCACTCGTCGCGCGCGACGATCGTCCTGACCTGAGGCTCTTCGACGTCGGGCGCGTGCAACTCCCCGCCGATCCACCGATCGACCCGCGCGCGCTCGGCATCCCTTTCGGCGATCCGCGCGTGCGCCGCGTGACGCGCGCGATCCCGCGGCGCGCGCTGCCAGCGCTGGCGCGCGTCGGGTTCGACGCCGCTCGCCTGCTCGGCGGCATCGACGTGTTCCACCACGTGAACGCACACGGCCCGCCCGTGTCGCACGCGCGCCAAGTGCTGGCTGTCGCGGAGCTCCCGGCGCCGAAGAGCGAGGCCCTGCGCGCGCTGCGGGAACGCGCGCAATCGATGGACGGGCTCGTCGTGTTCTGTACCGATTGGCGCGAGCGCGTCGCCGAGGCTCTGGCGTTCCCGCCGGCGCGCATCCACCTCACGCGCGTCGGATCCGAGCACTGGCGCCGCACGCTGGCCGAGATTCCGGCGCCCGACGATCCGCCGCGCGTGCTCGTGCTGGGCGCGCTGCGCACGGAGCGCCGCCCCCTGGCGTTGTTTCGCGCCTTCGAACGACTGCGCGAGCGCCGCGTGGACGCGCGCCTCGTGTTCGCGGGGCGCGACGGCAACGCATCGCCGGCACTGCTCGAGGCGTTCCGGACGTCACCGCACGCGCAACACGTCGAGCGCCTGCCCGACGTGCGCGAGCCAGACCTGCCTAGCCTCGTCGCGCGCTCCAGCGTGCTCGCGCACCTCGATCCGGAGGCGGGCACGCCGGTGACGCCGCTCGAAGCCTTGGCCGCGGGCGTCCCGGTGGTCGCGAGCGCGATCCCGTGCTTCACCGAGCACCTGCAAGGCGTCGCCGAACTCGTGGACGACGCCGAAGCGGTGCGCGAGCCCGACGTGCTGGCCGGTGCGCTCGAACGCGCGATCGTGAGCCGCGCGGACGGGCTCGCGCAGACGCTACGCGCTGCGCGGGCGCGCGAGTTCCCCTGGTCACGTTGCGCAGAGGAGACGATCGCGGTGTGGCACGCCGTGCTCTGACGAGCCTCACGCTCAGGCACGCTCAGGCACACTCAGGCACGCTTGCGCGCGGTGCAGTACACGCCCATCGCCAGCGTGTGCGCTTGCCGTTTCTTGATCAGGAACGCGTCGAGGAACTGGAACGGCCAGGCGACGACCGAACAGGCGACGAAGGCGAACATGGACAGCGCGCGCGCCGGCAAGCTCGGTCCGTCGAAGACGAAGGCCCACCAGCGCGCCCACGTGTTCAGCATCGTCGCGGTCGGGCCGATGTGCGGGCCGCGCGCGACGATCTCGAACCCTTGAGCCTCGAGCGCCAGCACGAGCCCCGGCACCGTCATGCGCCGGACGTCGATCGGGTCGTCGTGGTACTGCTCGAGGAACGGGACCTCGACGTGCGCGAGGCCGCCGGGGCGCAGGATCCGCGCCATCTCGGACAGGACGGCGCGCTCGTCCATGACGTGCTCCAGGAGGCCTGTGGCGTAGACCAGGTCCGCGCACCCGTCCTGAAATGGCAGGCGGGCCACGTCGCCGATGACGTCGGTGCTGCCCAGGCGCAGGAAGTCGACGCAGACCGTGTCCGGGGTGATCTGGCGGCCGCCGGCCCCGAGATCGACGATGCGCGCGCCATGCGGCGCCCGGGCCAGCGCGCGCTCGACCTGCGGGTCCGCTTGCCAGGCGAGGCGCGGGATCGCGCGGTAGAGACCTTGGGGACCGAAGGGCATGGTGCGCGACCTTGTACCGCCGCGAGGGCTGGATCGGCACTTCTCCCGGTCGAACGCGAGGATCGGCCGGGAGCTGCCGATAGGCTCTTGAGTCCCCGAGCCCGTCAAGCGATCCTCTCTCGCCTCGTTCCAGGACCGGAACGAGATTCCACGGCGTCGGTTCGCGGGTCGATCGGCGAGAACAGCGCACCTGTGGCGCGAGAACCAGAAGCAGCGCGAGAAGAGAACAGCATGGCGACGCAGACGAGCGGTGCGAGCGGCACGAGTGGCGTGACCGGTCCGGCGGAACACCCCCAGGCGGCCGAACTCGTCTACGACGGCAAGCGCATCGCCCTGCCCGTGGTGCGCAGCGCCGAGGACGAAGTCGCGGTCGACATCCAGAAGCTGCGCTCGACGACGGGGATGATCACCCTCGACCCGGGCTACGGGAACACGGGCGCCTGCCGCAGCGCGATCACGTTCATCGACGGCGAGAAGGGCGTGCTGCGTTACCGCGGCTACCCGATCGAGGAGCTGGCCGAGCACAGCTCCTTCCTCGAAGTCGCTTGGCTGCTCATGAACGGCGAGCTGCCGACGCGGGCGGACCTCTCGACGTTCTCGAACGACGTCACGCGGCACACTATGCTGCACGAGGACTTCCGCCGCTTCTTCGACTCCCTGCCGAAGGACGCGCACCCCATGCCGGTCGCCGCGGCGACGGTCGGAGCACTCGCGACCTTCTACCAGGACCCCGAGATGGACGAGAGCCTGCCGAAGACGATCGTGCGCCTCCTGGCGAAGATGCCGACGATCGCAGCGTGCTCGTACAAGCACTCGATCGGTCAACCGTTCATCTACCCGCGCAACGACCTCGACTACTGCGCGAACTTCCTGCACATGATGTTCGCGACCCCGTGCGAGGAGTACGAGGTCGACCCGGTCGTTTCGAAGGCCGTCGAACTGCTGCTGATCCTGCACGCTGACCACGAGCAAAACTGCTCGACGTCGACGGTGCGCATGGTCGGTTCGTCGCAGGCCAACTTGTTCGCGGCGATCTCGGCCGGCATCGGTGCCCTGTGGGGCCCGCTGCACGGCGGAGCGAACCAGGCCGTGATCGAGATGCTGGAGCAGATCGACCGCGTCGAAGGCAGCGCGGACAAGTTCATCGCGCGTGCGAAGGACAAGCAGGACACGGCGCGCCTGATGGGCTTCGGCCACCGCATCTACAAGAACTACGACCCGCGCGCGGCCGTGCTGAAGAAGACGTGCACGCAGGTCATCAACAAGCTGGGCACGTCGAGCAGACTTCTCGAGATCGCGATGCGCCTCGAGGAGATCGCGCTGTCCGACGAGTACTTCGT
>JBBQCC010000015.1:0-31992 GCA_038318285.1 Planctomycetota bacterium
CGCGTTCGACGGCACGGCGGCGACGACGGGCTGCGCGGGTCAGGACAACTTGATCTGCACGTTCGGCGGCGTCAGCGGGATCGCGAACGACGTGTGGTTCACGTGGGTCGCGCCGACGAGCGCGCGCTTCAGCGTCTCCACGTGCGGCACCGCGGGTGGACGCGACGTCAAGTTGGCCGTGTACGCCGGCGCGGGCTGTCCGCTGGGCACACCCGTCGGCTGCGACGACGACGGCTGCGGCGTGTTCGCCGGCGAAGCGCGCGCGTGCTTCGACTCGACGGCCGGAACGACGTACACGATCCAGATCGGCGCTTATCCGGGTACGGCCGCGGGCGCGGGCTCGTTCGCATTCGCTACGGTCGGCGTGCCGTCCGGCTGCCAGCACGACAACGGCATGAGCGAGAATGCGATCGGCTTTACGGCGAACGCCGACCAGGGTTGGCTCGCGCGCTTCGGCGCTCCGGGCACGACGACCAGCGTGTCCGCCGTGTCGAGCGCGTTCGGCACACCGGCACTGGCCGCGCAAGCACCCGCGGTCGGCACGCCGGTGATCGCGGCCGTGTGGGACGATCCGAACGACGACGGCGATCCGATCGACGCCGTGCTCGTCGCGCAGGTCGCTGGCAGCGTCACGAACAGCGCCAACGGAGTGTTCGATCGCTTCGCGCTGTCCACGCCCGTTGCGCTGACGGGAACCTTCTTCGTCGGCGTCGTCCTGCACGTGACGCCCGGTCAGCGCGCGGCTCCGCTGGACACGAACGGTTGTCCGGCCGGTTCCGTCGGACGCGCGTTCGCAGTCGCCCAGACGAACGGGACGCTCGATCTCGTGAACCTCGCGGCGAACTCGTTTCCGCCCGTCGATCTCGACGTGGCCGGCATACCCGGCGTGTGGCTCTTGCGTGCCGACTGTTCCGATTCGCTGGGCACACCGTTCTGTGCCGGCGACGGCTCGGGCACCGCGTGTCCGTGCGCGAACTCGGGTGGCAGCGGTCGTGGTTGCGCGAACTCAGTGAACGCCGCGGGCGCGCTGCTCGATGCGATCGGCGAGGCGGACGTGGGTGCCGACACGGCCGTGCTGCTGGGATCGGGCATGCCGAACTCGTCGGCGCTGTATTTCCAGGGGAGTGCGATGATCTCAGCCCCGTTCGGTGACGGTCTGCGCTGCGCAGGCGGGAGCGTCGTGCGCCTCGCCACGAAGGTCAATGCGGGTGGAACGAGCCGGTACCCGAGCCCGGGCGACGAGCCGATCTCCGTCCGCGGCGCCGTGCCCGCCGGTTCGACGCGCACCTACCAGGTCTGGTACCGCAACGCGGCGGCGTTCTGCACGACCTCGACGTTCAATCTGTCGAACGGCGTGAGCATCGTCTGGCAGTGACGATCGGCGCACACGATCCCCGTCGTTGACTCGCGCGGCGCATACGTCTATCTGGAGCGCACACCACGAGGAGACGCATGGCCGACAAGAAGAAGAAGGCGGAAGAGCCCAAGAAGGTGCGCAAGGCACCGCGGAAGCTCGACGCGCTCGAAACGAAGACGCTGAAGCTGATCGAATCGACGGCGATGCGCGTTCGTTCGAGCATCGACTCGCGCATCCTCCCCGAGCTGAAGTTCCCCACGCGTTCGCTGTCGAACGTCCGCTACGACACGAAGGTCGGCTACTTCGAACTCGGCCGCGGTCGCAAGGCGCGTCACCTGTCCGTGAACACCGTGAAGACCTTCGCGCAGACGCTGCGCCTGATGGCGATCGCGAAGGACATGGTCGAGAACGACGACTTCGCGACGAAGCGGGAGGCGTACTACGTCTCCAAGAACTGGGGCGAGTGCAAATTCGACGACCAGCCCGAGTCCGACACCGTGTTGGACGACATCGAGGCGTTGGCTTCGCTCGACGGCCTGTCACGCGAGCAACTGCGCTTCTATCCCGAGGAACACGGCGGATCCGTGGCGGGCGAGTTGGTCGTGATCGACCGCGACTCCGAGACCGGCGCCGAGATCCGCATCGACTGCACGAACTTCGGGTCGGGCTCGTACTCGATCCCCCATTCCGTCGAGCACCTGCGCTACGAGACGAAGGCCGACTTCATCCTGGCGATCGAAACGGGCGGCATGTTCCAGCGCCTGAACAACCACAAGTACTGGAAGACGGCGAACTGCATCCTCATCGAGACGGCCGGCGTCCCGACGCGCGCGACGCGACGGTTCGTGCGGCGTCTCGCCGACGACAAGAAGATCCCCGTCTACGCGTTCGTCGACTGCGACCCCTACGGCATCGCGAACATCTACCGCACGCTCAAGGTCGGCTCGGGCAACGCGGCGCACATCAACCGCTTCTTCTGCGTCCCGCAAGCGCAGTACTTGGGGGTGACACCGCAGGACATCCACGACTTCAAGCTGCACGACGCGACCCACCCGCTGCAGGAGGTCGACATCAAGCGTGCGAAGGATGCGTTGAAGAACGACCCGTTCTTCATGGCGCACAAGCCCTGGGTCAAGGCGATCCAGACGATGCTGGAGATGGGCGTGCGCGCCGAGCAGCAGGCCCTCGCGAAGTGGGGTCTCAACTTCGTGATCGAGGAGTACCTGCCGCGCAAGCTGAAGAACAAGAAGGGCTTCCTGCCCTGATGCCACGCAGAGGGGCGACGGCTGAGACCTCACCCCTGTCGCATCATGTCGTCGACGCGAGCTTCGACTTCTTGGGCGCCTTGGACTTCCCCTGGGCCTTCTCCTGCGCCTTTCTGCGAGCCTTCGCGTCACCGTGACCCGCCTGCGCGGCCTCGGCGGGAGTCGGTGCTTGCTTCACGGGCTTGGCGGACTTCTTGGAGACTTTCGCGGCCTTCCTCGTGGCACGAACGCGCGTCTTCTCCTCGCGCCGCGCCGCACGCGCACGCGCGATCGTGCGCTCGATCTGTTCCTCGTGCACGCGGTCGTGACCGGCGCCGCCGACCACGATCTGCATCAACGACATCTCGCCGCGTTCCTGGTGCATGCCGATGCGCGCCCAGGCGGTCTCGGGGAGGCGATCCAAGAGGTGCACGTTCGCCGCGCGCGCCGCGATCCAGGCGTCGAACAGGTCCTCGAGCAGCGCGTGCTCGAGCCCGAGCGCAGCGTTGAACCGCTTCTCGTCGTACGCCGGCAGCAGCGGGCGATCTTCCGCGGCGACGAAGCGCACGCGTGCACCGAAGACGAACTCGTTGTCGGCCAAGTGTCCGATGATCTCGTGCACGGACCACGTCGCCGGATCGGCCTTCCACGCGAGCTCCTTCGGCTTCGCGTCCTTGAGGAGCTTGCGTAGGCGCTTCGGGGTCTTGCGCAGCACGCTCAGCGGATCCGAGCTGTCGAGTGCGGCGGCGTAGCGGTCGGTCACGGTCGTCTTCGTGGGTGTCGTCATGGTGGTCCCTCCTCGGGGCCACGCAGGATATCCGTGACGCGCGCTCAGAGCACACCACCCCCACGAAGCTGGTGGAGAATCCAGGGTTCTCAGCGTGTGTAAAGATCGATCGCGCGATCGAGCGTACGCCGGCACACCGCGCAGAACGGCACGGGATTGCGCGTGAACATGATGCAGTCGACGGAGGGCCGGTAGAGTCCCTTCGCTTCGTAGGCCGCACCCTCGAACGCGCCCGTCCGCCCGAAGAAGGGCTCCGCGCGCAGGATCGGCGCCGAGGTCTCGCGCGCCGACCGCATCAGCGCCTCGTTCTGCTCCTCCGTGGCGCCCGCGGCGATCAGCTCCTGGCGCCGCGCCTGGTATTCGAGGTCCTTCGCGTCGTACTCGGCCTGCTGCCACGGCGTGGGGATCGGCATGCCCTCGGCGACGAGATCGCGCCATTTCGGCCGCGCCGGATCGCGCAGCGCGGTCGCGTTCGCTTCCCAGGGCTCGAACCCCGCCGTCGGCGAGGACTCGTACGCGACCTGCGACGTGTAGTACTCGTCGGCGAGACCGGCGAAGGAGTGGCCGAGCTCGTGCACGAAGACGTACTCGGCCGGTTCCGTGTCGGCGGTCACGGTGGCCCACAGATTGTAGATGCCGCCGCCGCCGTACTTGCGTTCGTCGATCACGATCGCGAGCGCGTCGTACGGCGCTTGTGCGGCGATTTCGCGCAGCACGCGGTCCGCGTACGTCAGAACGTAACGGTCGCTGTCGAAGGCGTTGAACGAGCAGCCCAGCGCCGACGCGCGCCAGATCGATTTCCGCGGGTTGCTGATGCCCGACTCCGCGCCAGGGCTGGGCACGAACAGCGCGCGCACCGACACGTCGCCCTGGCGCGACTTCCACGGCTCGACGGCGAACAGGGCAGCGACGAGTCGGCGCGCATCGGCCTCGAACTTCGCTTCGTGCTCCGCCGGATAGCCTTCGGCGAGCAGCAGGATGTCGACTTGCGTGGCGGGAGTCCCCTGCACGTGCAGGTCGAGGACGCGACCGAGCGTCGGAACCGGCGAGCGATCGACGAATCGCGACTGCGGGTCGACGTCACCCTTCCAGATCTCGTGGAACGCGCCGTCCGGCGCACGACGTTCGAGGCTGACGATCGCCGGCGCGTTGGGCTCGGGGAACCGCTGACATTCCTGGAAGGAACCCCATCCGGTGCGCGCCGGGCCCGTGCTCGACCACTCGCCGAAGATGCTGCAGAAGCCGCGCGACCAGAGCAGGTCGCCGCTGGCGCGATCGCGCACGATGCAGCGGTACAGGCCGAATCCGGTCGGATCCTCGAGCACCGTACGACTGCCGGCCCAGGGGCCCTCGACGCGGAATCCGTGCGGCGCAATCTGCTCGACGGCGTTCGTGCCGACGTGGTCGTAGTCGAAGCGCAGCGTCGCGCCGGTGAAGCGCGCGTCCGTCAAGCGTTCGTCCGTGCTGGGCGCGGACGGATGCGCCCCATCCGAAGGTTGCAGCGTCAGGGACGAGCACGAAGCGGCGAGGAAAGCGATCGCGAGGACGGTACGCATGCGCGCGAAGGTACGCGGACCGCGCGGATGTGACCACAGTTCGGCTCTCGCGTCCGGCCTTGGCGCACGGCTCTCGCGCGCGGTCCGGTCGAACGCGTCAGACCGCGGGCGACGCGGGCTCGAGCACGGGCGGCGCGTTCGGAACGAGGAAGAAGCGCGCGACCTTCGCATCGAAGGGCGTCCCGTCCTCGCGCTCGAACTGGAAGCTGCCTTCCATCGTGCCCCACTTCGTCGTCAACGGGCACGAGCTGAAGTACTCGAACCGTTCGCCCGGCGCGAGGTCGGGATAGCGGCCAACGACGCCCGGCCCGCGCACTTCGCGCAGTTCGTTGTTCGAGTCGAGGATCCGCCAGTGGCGCGACAGGAGCTTGGCTCGCTGGGTGCCCTCATTGACCATCCGGATGCGATAGACGTAGAGGTAGTGGCGCTGATCGGGCTCGGACTTGTCCGGCAGGTACTGGGCCGCCGCTTCGATGCGGAGGCCCTCGGTGACGATCGAAGATGCGGGTGTGCTGCCCATGACGTGAAAAAGAGTACGGGCACACCGCGTCACCGATCAAGTTCCGGCCGTGTGAGGTAGTCTCCAGACACCATGCAACGACACGGAGACCGACTCGTCGTCGCCGAGGGCGACATGGACCATCTGCGGCGCCTACGGGGCTCTCTGGCCGCATCGGGCATCGACGGCGAGATCGTCTCGCCTCCGCGCGACAAGTGCAGTTCCTGAGGGACGAAACTGTGGCTCGCGGTCGCGGGCCAGGACGTGCGCGCGGCCCTCGGCCACATCGAGGAGTCGTGGCTCTCGGAACTCGACGCGACGGCGCGGCGCTCGGCCGAGACTGTCGTCGACCTGGATCAAGATCGCCTCACGTGCCCCGCCTGCCTCACGGAATTCGAAAAGGGTCCGCGCGCGTGCCCGTCGTGCGGGCTGCGTCTCTACTGACAGCTCAGGCTATGCGTAGCGCGCGAGCGCGGCGCCGGGGTGAGGGTTCGCGCCGTATCGAATCCTGCGCCGTATCGAATCCCGCGTGGAAATGAGCGCGCCCGCTGCAGAGCGGGCGCCTCGCCGATCCGTTCCGCTTCACAGCGGGCGACGCACGCGCTTCAGGAGACGCGCTCCTTGTATTCCATCGTCGTCGTGTCGACGCGCACCTTGTCGCCGACGTTGATGACCATGCCGACCTTCACGGTCACGCCGTTGTCGAGCACGGCTTCCTTCAGGCCGTTCTGCACGCCGCGAATCGACGGCGCGCACTCGGTGACCACCGCGACCACGGACGGCGGCGGGTTCACGGTCAGCAGCTGACCGTCGACGAGCAGGCCTTCGTACTCGTCCGCCTTCCAGCGGATGACGTCCTCGACCGCAGCCGCCGCGCAGCGCCATTCCTCGCCCGCGGGCGTGTAGAAGACCTCGATCTCGCCGTCCTTGTAGCTGTAGTTCAGCGTGATGCGCGTCGACTCGAGCACGTCGTAGCGATCGTCGGGTTGGCCCGTGATCTCGCTGATGCGCCCGGTCAGGAGGTCTTTGACACGCATCTGCACGCGACTGCGCCGGTCGCTCTTCCAGATGTTCCAGTCGATCACGGTGCAGGGCTTGCCCTGGTAGGTGACCAGCATGCCCTTGCGCAGCTCCAACGCGTTCAATTGACCCATCGTGAACTCCTGACTCCGTGGTAGTGCGCGTGGCTTTTGCGGCGCAATTCGAGCGAAACACGGTACTCGGGAACCTCGGGGACTGCAACGCGCACGGCCGCCCGTCGTCGTGCAACGCGGAACCCGGTGCGTCAGGCGCCTGAGCAATTCCAGCGGGAGGCCGCTAGGCTCCGCGCGCCATGCCCAGCGCACGATCCACGTGGACTCCCGACCGCAATGCCGCGGCCGCGTTCCTGGCCTTCGCGATCGTGAGCCTCCTCGCGTTCGGCGCGAGTCGGCCGCCCCCGCCGCGCGAACTCGACGCGGATCCGGCCCTGTTTTCTGCAACTCGGGCAGGCACGGTCCTCGCGCGGATCTTGGGGGACGAAGCCCCCCATCCGGTCGGATCCCGGGCGCACGCAGCCGTGCTCGCGCGACTCGTCGCGGAGCTGCACGCGGTCGGATTGGAACCGACCGTGCAGGAGTCGCTCGTCGCCGGTCGGAGCGGTGTCGTGACGCACGTGCGCAACGTCGTCGCGACGTTGCCCGGTCGCAACGACACGCAGCGCATCGCGCTGACGGCGCACCACGATTCGGTAGCCGCCGGTCCGGGCGCCGCGGACGACGGAGCCGGCGTCGCGGCAGTGATCGAGTGCGTGCGCGCGCTGCGGCACGGCGCGCCGCTCGAGCACACGCTCGTGGTCGCGATCACGGACGGCGAAGAAGTCGATCTCGCCGGTGCGTGCGCGCTCGTGCGCGAGCATCCCGAAGCGCACGACGTGCGCGCGGTCGTGAACGTCGAAGCGCGCGGCACGAGCGGACTCGCGTACCTGTTCCAAACCGGCCCGGGCGTCGGCGACGCGTTGCCCTTGTTCGGTTCGTCGGCCGAGCGACCGGTGACGTCCTCGATGGCCGCGCTCGTGTACGAGAAGCTGCCCAACGACACGGACCTCTCGGTGTTCCTGGCCGCTGGCTGGACGGGCCTGAACTTCGCTTTCGTCGGGGATTTCCGGCGTTACCACACGCCGCGCGATGACCTGGCGCACCTCGACCCGCGCAGCCTCCAACATCTCGGCGACGGCGCGCTGGCTGGCTTGCGCGCGCTGGACGGGATCGACCTCGCGCTCCCCCACGAGGCGCGTCCCGAGCGCGTTTGGCACGACGTGCTGGGTCGCTTCGTGCTCGGCTGGCCGCGCGGATGGAGCGTGCCGCTCGCCGTCCTCGCGCTGGCCGTGTCGGCCGCCGCTGCTCGACGTCGTCGCGCGTCCCTGCACGGAATCGTGTGGGGTGCGACCGGCGCGGCGCTGGGCATCCTCATCTCCGTGCTGGCGATGTGGGGCTTCGCACGCGCGCAAGTCGGCCTGCACGACGCGAGCGATCCGTGGTTCGCCGCGCTGGGTTCGTGGAGCGTGGCCAGCCTGCTCGTCGCGTTCCTCGGCAGCACGTGCGGAGCGATGTTCGCGCGCGCGCGCGGCGTGCGCCCCGCGGACGCGTACCTGGGCGTGTGGATCGGATACGCGATCGCCGGCGTGATCGTCGCCGCGATCGAACCGGCGGCCTGCCTCCTGCTCGTCGCGCCCGCGCTCGTCGCGGCGATCGCCGTCTGGGGCCTCGGCGGAAGCGCAGGCGACGCGAGCGCGAGCACGCCATCCCTGCGCAGCTCGATCGTCGCGCTGATCCCGTTCGCCGCGTGCGCCGCGATCTGGTTGCCCTTCACGTTGGGCGTCGAGAGCGCGCTCGGTTTCGCGGCCGGATTCGTGCCCGGCGCACTGGCGGGCGGCGCGGCGGCGGGACTCCTCCCCATCTTCGTCGCGGGTCAGCCGCGTCGCGCGGCGCCGTTCGCAGCGATCGCGGCGATCGTCGCGTTCTTCGCTCTGGCGCGCGCACCCGACCGCACGCCCGATTCGCCGGTGTGGACGAACACGGCGCACGTAGAGACGCAGGACGCGGCGAATTGGGCCTTCCTCGCGTACGGGACGACGCTTCCGGAGCTGAACGCGGGCCTCGCGGTCGAATCGGCGCGCTTGCTGCCCTGGGCGCGCTGGATCCCGACGGCACAGGTGGCGCCCGCGCCGCGTCACGGCGAGCCGCAGCCGCGCGGCAGCGTCGAGGTCCTCGAGTCGTCGGACGGCGCGCCGCGCATCCGGGTGAAGCTGAGCTCGCCGCGCGGCGCGACGACGTTCGTGCTGGGCTTCCCAGACGGCGCGTTCGAGGTCGCTGCGATTCGATCCGGGGACCTCGCTGTGCGCGGCCAGTTGCCGGCCCGTTCACCGCTGACCTTTGTGGGCATCGGGCCGGAGGGCGTCGAGCTGGAGCTGATCCGACTCCAGCCCGGCGACTGGCGCTTCGACCTGGCCGACGTCTCGTCGGGCTTGCCGCCGGGGCTGGCGCGGCCGTTCGCGCCGGAACCGACGCGAGTGCCGCGCGGTCGCGGCGACACGTCGATCGTCGCGACGACGTTCGCGCCCTGACGTTTGCGCCCTGACGTTTGCGCCCTGACCTTCGCGCCCTGACCTCCGCGCCGTGTCGTTCGCGATCCGGCCTGCGCGCCTGAACGTCCGCGATTCGCCGCCGATCCGAGCGCTCGCGCGCACACGAATTGGCGAAGTCGCACGAGAGAACGTTCGGCGCGTGTAACCGAACTGGCTCGGGTGTGTATTCGTCTCGGACCTGCTCCCCAGCGGCTCCCCCGAACGCGTGATCGCCACGGTTGGCGTTCGCGTCGTCGGGGCTATTCCGAAAGGAACGATTTCCGATGGGTGAATCGCGGGGTTTCCGTCCGTTCGAGTCGCTTGCGCGCAGAGCGCGCAACTCACCGTGGATCCTGATCGCCGCCGCCGCGCACGTGCTCGTGCTGGCCGGCGCGGCGATCTTCTACACGGCGCACCAGGATCCACCGCGCGCCGAGATGCCGACCATCGTCCGCATCTCCGATCCACTCGCGGTGGAGCCGATCCCGGAACCGCCGCAGCTCCCGGATCGCCACGCGATCCCGAAGGACGTGGAGCGGGAACTGACGCCGGTCGACGTCGACACCTACATCGTGGATCAGATCGAACCGCCGGACCTGTCGAAGGAGGTCGGCGATCCGCTCTCCGATTCGTCGGTGAACAACGCCGGGGGGAGCACGGCGATCGGCGTGGGCCCCGGTGGCAATCGCCACCCGCGTGTGTCTCCCTTCATCGGTCGCGGTCCTGGGGAACTCGTGGCTGGCGGCCGCAAGCCCGACCGCGGCGGTGAAAAGACCGAGATCGCCCTGCTGGAGGCCATGCGCTGGCTCGCGCGCCACCAGAACGAGGACGGATCGTGGTCGCCCGCGACGCTGAACACGGTCTGCCCCTGCGACGATGCGGCCTACAACCCGAAGAAGCCCTACGGTCGCCAGTTCGACACCGGCCTGACGAGCCTGGCGCTGCTCGCGTTCCTGGGCGCGGGACACACGCACACGTCGAAGGCGGACCTCGTCGATCCCGTGACGCTGAAGCGCTACAAGATCGGCGACATCGTCAAGAAGGGCCTGCAGTGGCTCGTGGCGCGCCAGAACCCCGACGGCTCGTTCAGCGAAGGTCGCCCCTTCCTCTACAACGAAGCGCTCGCCGCGATGGCCGTCTCCGAGGCTTTCGGCCTGAGCCAAGCGCGGTTCTGGCGCGAGCCGGCCCAGCGCGCGCTCGACTTCGTTCAAGCTGCGCAGCGTCCGAGCCCGAGCGGCAATGGCCTGTGGGGTTGGCGCTACGCCGGCCGTCAGGAGATCGAGCAGTTCCACCGTGGCGCGGGCAGCGAAGACGCGGAGCGCTCCGCGGACCTCTACGACGCCGACACGTCGGTGACCGGCTGGGGCGTCATGGCCTTGAAATCCGGCCAGTTGAGCGGTCTGAACGTCTCGCGGGCAGCGCTCGAGGGTGGCGCGGCCTTCGCGGATTTCGTGATCCAGCGCGGCGGCGACGGCAAGCCGACGGGTTGGGCCGGTTACCTGGACGCCAAGGGTGCCGGAGCCAAGGTGACCGGTCCGAACGACCAGTACGTCTATCACCCGACTTCGATGTCCGCGCTGGCGATGTGCATCCGCATCTTCGCGAACCACGACGTCGAGGATCCCTTCTTGCGGCCCGCGGCCGAGCAGATCGTCAAGGACCTGCCCACGGTGTCCAAGGACGGGCTCTCGATCGACTACTACTACTGGTACTACGGGTCGCTGGCCCTGAACCAGTTGGACGGGCCCGACGCGCCCAAGCGCACCAGCAAGTACTGGCCGGCGTGGAACAAGGCCATGTTGGACGCGCTGCTGCCTCTGCAGTCGAAGTCCGACCGCACCTGCGATCGGGGCGGCTGGATGGCCCCCGATCGCTGGTCGCTCGAGCACGGCGGTCCGCTCTACGCGACGGCGCTGAACGCGCTGACCCTCGAGGTCTACTACCGCTACCCGAACGCGTTCGGCG
This sequence comes from Planctomycetota bacterium, assembly GCA_038318285.1. Lineage (GTDB taxonomy): Bacteria > Planctomycetota > UBA1135 > UBA1135 > JAEUHZ01. The sequence goes on from JBBQCC010000015.1 coordinate 11,013, forward strand.
GCGCGAAGCGCAACTGACAGGGTCTGCGACTCAGGACTCCGAACCGGCCCGTCGAGCCCCTCGGCGGGCCGGTTTCGTCCAGGAGCCACGCGCGAAGCGGCTATGGTCGGCGAGCGGGAGATGGGCGGGTCCGCGGGATCCGACCTCCACGGTCGGCCGCTCGCTCGGCCCGCGTGCGGCTGCCCCGCACTTTGGCCGTGCGAGAGCGCACTCTCGCGGTTGCCCGATCGTCGGAATCGGGTAACATCCCGCCCCTTCCCGGGTAGTGGGACCGCTGCACCCGACCTCGATCGCCCCGCGTGGGCGTCCCGGTCGAAGCGGATCTGCGGCACGGCGTGCGAGGGTTCGGGACGCGTTTCCGGGCCTAAAATGCGCGCGACGCGTCCGGCAGACCTTCACAAGATCCTCACAGAGACCTCCAAGAGAGCGGGGCGAAGAACGATGGCGGAGTCCACGGGACCGAACCCGGTCGAGTTCGTGCGGAATGCGGCGCGCAACTCGCCGTGGGTCATGATCGCGATCGCTCTGCACCTGATCGTGATCGCAGGCGCGGCAATCTTCTACACGGCCAGCCACGGGCCGAAGAAGGAAGAGGAAACGACGACGATGCAGCTGTCGAAGCCGCGCGCGGCCGAGGAAGACATCATCCTCCCGCCCGAGACGATCGACCGGAAGCAGATCCCGAAGAACGAGGAAGCCGAACTCGTCAGCCTCGAAGAAGACGTCTACATCCCGACGACGGAGCAGGTCCCCGAGGACCTCTTCCAGGATCGCGGCGACCCGACGTCCGACGCCACCGGCGGCACGACCGGCGGCACCGCGATCGGCGTCGGCACCGTCGGGCACGCCGGCCTGCGCCCCTCGCCCTTCGGCGGACGCAAGCTCGGCAGCGGTCCCCGCAAGGGTCGACCGGGCGGCCCGACGCAGGGCACCGACCGCGCGGTTCTCGACGGACTGCGCTGGCTCGCGCGCCACCAGAACGAAGACGGATCGTGGTCGCCCGCGACGCTGAACACGGTCTGCCCCTGCGACGACCCGGCCTACAACCCGAAGAAGCCCTACCTGAACCACTACGACACCGGCCTGACGGGCATGGCGCTCTTGTGCTTCCTGGGCGCCGGTTTCGGGCACGATGCCAAACAGGACCTCGTCGATACGGCGATGGGCAAGCGCTACAAGATCGGCGAGATCGTCAAGAAGGGTCTGCAGTGGCTGACGAAGTCCCAGAACCCCGACGGCTCGTTCAGCCGCGACACGCCGTTCATGTACAACGAGGCCCTGGCCGCCATGGCGGTCACAGAGGCCTACGGCTTGACGCAGGCCCGTTTCTGGCGCGATCCGGCGCAAAAGGCACTGAACTACATCGCCGCTTCGCAGCGTCCCAGCCCGCAGGGCACGGGGCTCTGGGGTTGGCGCTACGCCTCGCGCCAGTCGATCGAGCAGTTCCACCGCGGCGCCGGTAGCCAGGACACCGAGCTGCTCAAGGAGCTGTACGACTCGGATACCTCGGTGACCGGCTGGTGCATCATGGCGCTGAAGAGCGGCATCCTGTCCGGCCTCGACGTGAACGAGGAGGGCATGAAGGGCGGCGTCGCCTTCTCCGAGTTCGTCACGCAGCTCGGCGGCGACGGCAAGCCGACCGGGAAGGTCGGCTACCTCGATGCGAAGGGCGCCGGCGCCAAGGTCACGGGCGCGAACGACCAGTACATCTACCACCCGGCCGTCATGTCCGCGCTGGGCATGTGCATCCGCATCTTCGCGAACCACGACCCGGACGATCCGTTCCTGCGCGTGGCCGCCGACCAGGTCGTCAAGGACCTGCCGACGGTGTCGAAGGACAAGCTGTCGATCGACTACTACTACTGGTACTACGGCTCGCTGGCGTTGAATCAGATCGACGGTCCCGACGCGCCCAAGAAGACGAACAAGCACTGGGGCCCGTGGAACAAGGCCATGGTCGACGTGCTGCTCGCGCTGCAGGACCACAAGGAACGCGCCTGCACGAACGGCGGCTGGATGGAGCTCGATCGCTGGGCCTTCGATCACGGCGGCCCGCTCTACACGACCGCGATCAACGTGCTGACGCTCGAGGTCTACTACCGCTACGAGAACGCGTTCGGCGCCGTGAAGCAGCCGAGCAAGAAGAAGTCCGCCGCGCCGGCCGAAGGCGAAGCGGCCAAGTAAGCCGACTCGTCGCCCTGAGACCACGCGAGCCGGAACCCGCCGCGGTTCGTCCGCGGGTCGAGTCCGCGTCGCATCCGCCGCGGCTGGCGCGCCCCACTCCCTCCAACCTCCCCCCTGCACATCCGCATGAGTTCGCGCTGGATCGCCGTCACCACCCTCGTCGCTTGCGCCTCGGTCGCCCAGGCCCAAAGCCCCGCCATTTTGGGTCGTGCGGACGCCGACTTCGCCAACGCGCTCCTGCAGGGCGGGTACACCGACCTGGCCGAGAAGCTGTGCGCGGTCCTCGAGACGCAGGGCAACCTACCTCCGGACGAAGCCGCGCTCGTCAAAGCGCTGCACCTCGACCTGCGCCTGGACCTCGCGCTGCGTGAGCCCGACCTGCTCAAGCGCAAGGACATGCTGACGACGATCCTCCAGGAGAAGGAGGACCTCGTGCGCCAGTTCTCGGGCCGGAAGGTCGCCGAGGACACGAACGCGAACCTCACCGAGGTCTACCAGAAACTCGGTGAGACGATCTCGCGCGCGATCCAGGAGGAGAAGGACCCGAACCTCATCGCGCAGCTCCAGAAGGAGGGCGGCGACATCTTCGAGGCCGCGGAGGCGAAGCTCGAAGCGCGTATCCGCGATCTGCAGGGTCGGATCGACGAGGCCACGACGCCCGATCCGAAGTTGGAACAGGCGCTCATCGCAGCGCGGTACAACCTGCCGCGCACGCACTACTTCCACGCGCTGCTGTTCGGTGCGAGCGACACGCTCACGCGCGATATCCAGCTGGACGCGGCGATCACGGGCTTCCAGGAGTTCGGTCTCGATTACGGCGACACCGTCTTCGGGTTCCAAGGCCTCGTCTACGAGGGCCTGTGCTACCAGGAGAAGCAGGAGTGGGACGACGCGTTCGCCGCGTTCAACGACGCGATTCGACTGCGTGAGTACTACGAGGTCGACTCGAAGGGCGTGTACCAGATCACCGGCTTCGAAGCGGATCTCGTCTCGTGGGCCGTGCAGCAGAAGGTGACGCTGCAGCTCCAGCGCGGGATGGCGGCCGAGGCGATCGCCGAAGCAAAGTCGTTCCTCGAAACGACACCTGCGCCGGACGAGGCGCGTCAGGGCCTGGCGATCCGTGCGCTGCTCGCGGATGCGTACCTCAAGGCGGGCGACATTCGCGCCGCGGGCGCGCAAGCGGACAAGCTCGTCGAAGCCGACCCGCGCGGCCCCTGGGGCGCGGCGGGCCGCAGCATCCAGGCCAAGCTGCTGCAGACCGGCGGACCGATCGACCCCTCGAACGTGCTGCAGATCGCGATCACGATGCGCGACCAGGGCAAGCCCGAGCGCGCGCTGACGATCGCCCACCAGGCGCTCGATGCCGTCGGCAGGAATTCGAAGCTCGCCGACATCGGTGTCGACGCGTGGCTCTTCATCGGGTCCGTGTACGCCCAGCAGGACATGGACAACGAGGCCTCCGCCGCTTTCGACGCGGCGATCGAGCAGTTCGGCTCGAACGAGAAGGTTGCCGAAGCCGTGTACCAGGCGATGAAGGTCTACTCGCGCCTGAACAAGGCCGAGAAGAAGAACTACTACAAGCTGCGCGCGGAGGAGCGTCAGAAGACGCTCGCGACGAAGTTCCCGAACCACGACCGCGCTTGGGAAGCCCAACTGTTCGAGGCCGACCAACTCGTCGCCGACGGCAAGTTCGTCGAGGCCGCCGAGCTGTACGGCAAGGTTCTCCCGTCGGCGCCGTCCTACCTCGAGTCACAATTTCGCGCGGGCAGCGCGTACTTCGATCACGCGATCGAACTCTTGAAGGTCGAGTCGAGCCGCGCCGAGGCCAAGACCTTCGCCGACCAGGCCGAACGCCTGATGAAGAAGGCGATGGACGAGGCCGACACGAAGGCCGCGCGGTCCGAGGGCGCCGAGCGCGCCCGCTTCGACAGCATCTCGCTGCGCGCGCGCAACCGGCTCGCGTACCTCTACCTCCAACCCGAGATCAATCGTCCGCAGGACGTGTTGCCCCTGCTGGCAGGCGCCGATGAACGCTTTGCGTCGACCCCCGAGGCCCTGACGATCTTCTGGGGCTACCGCGTCGACGCGCTGCGCCAACAGGACAAGATCGACGAGGCGGTCGCGCTGCTCGACGGCCTGATCAAGCGCACGCCCGACTCGCCGGTGATCCCGCGGATCGCCGGAAACTTGGCGCGCGAGTTGGACAAGCGCGCGACCGAACTGCGCGAGGCGAAGAAGGACCGCGAGGCGGCCGAAGCCCGTCGCAAAGCCGCCAGCCTGTACGCGATCGCCGGCCGCGCGCTGCTGCGCGAAGTGCCCATCGACGTGCGCCAGGTCAACGACACGGCCGACCGCCTGTTCACCCTGGGCCTGATCGCCAACGAGGTCCCCGACGAGCAGGTCACGTTCGTGGGCTGGGATCCCAAGAAGAACCAGGAGACCGCGAACTGGACGCTCGCCACCGAGCTCTTGACGAAGGCGCTCGACGCGCAGCCCGGCTACAAGATGGAGATCACGCTCGGTCGCACGCTGGGCTTCTTGGGCAACTACGAGCGCGCGACCGCCGTGCTGGGCGCACTGTTCGACCGCGAGAAGATCTTCGACGACAAGGGTCAGCTGATCCGGAAGAACTACCAGGGCAAGCCCGACCTCTTGTACGCCTACTTCGAGTGGGGCGTCGCCGAGCACCTCCTGGCCGTGCAGACGCAGGACAGCGACCGCTTCCGACGCGCGCAGACCATCCTCTCGACCATGACGCGCAACCTGGACGCCAACAAGTCCAACTGGTGGCACGCCAAGTACTACGAAGCCGCCAATCTCTACGCGGCGGGGAACTACGCCGACGCGTGCTTCCTGATGAACGACCTCAACCGTACGACGACCGGATTCGGCAAGGAATTCGGCCTCGAAGGCGACTTCGCCAAGCTCCGGAACGACCTGAAGGACAAGTGCAAGTGACGATGACTCGGACCCTCGGAATCCGCGTGGCGCAGGGCTTCAGCTCTGCCTTCGCCGTCTGCGCGCTGCTCGGCGCACCCCTCGCCTGCCTGTGCACGGTCGCCACCGGCGTGTCGCACGCGAGCCCGTCAGCCCTCGCGCCGTTCGCGGTGCAGGAGAACCGCGACGTCGTCAACCTGACCAACGGTCAGACCGAACTCGGCAAGATCAAGTCGGAGGACTTCACCGGCCTCGAGATCGATCCGGTCAAGGGCAGCGCGAAGCGCATCCCCTGGAGCGAGATCAAGCCCAACGGCGTGGTCTACAACTCGCCGGAGTGGCAGTCGATCACGGACCTCTTCGCGGCGAACAAGTTCGCGGACGCGCTGCCGCTCCTCGACGAGCTCAAGGCCGACTCGAAGCTGCGCGATCCGCTGCGGCAGAACGCGCTCTACTTCACCGCCGTTGCGCTGCAACGTCAGGGTCAGAACGACGAGGCCCTGGCAGCCTACAAGGAACTCGTCGCGGCCTATCCCAAGTCGCGCTACTTGATGGAAGCCGGCGAGGCGATGTCTTCGATGCTCGCCGCCAAGAAGGACTACGCCGGCGCGGTCAAGCTGCTGAACGACATCGACCTCGCTGCTGCTGAGCCCAGCTTCAGCGCCTCGGCCGGTGTGCTGAAGGGTCAGGTCTTCGAAGAACAGAAGGACTGGGCCAAGGCCGGCGCCGCCTACGAAGTGGCCTCGAAGGCCCCCAGCGTCCCGCCCGGCGTGCAGCTGCAGGCCGAACTCGGCGCAGCGCGTACCCTGGCCGCACAGAACAAGAAGAGCGAAGCCGAAGCCGCCCTGACGAAGCTCAAGGCGAAGGACGGCCCGAACCCCATCATGGCCGGCATCTGGAACGGACTCGCCGACCTCACGCTCGAACGCGGCCGCGCCGCGAACGGCGGCAAGGGCGACGCGGACCAACTGCTGGACGCTCTGTACATGTACCTTCGCGGAGTCGTCCAGTACGCCCCTCTGCCCGGCCAATCCACGCGCGAGTACGAACGCGCGCTGAGCGGCTCGGCGCGGGTGTTCAAGATGCTCGGCGACGTGGAAACCGTCGCGGATCGCAAGCGGCTGTATCAACAGCGCGCAGATCAACGGCTGGACCAACTGAAGCGTGAGTTCCCGAATTCCCCGTTCGTGAACGGCTGACGCATTCCCCCATTGCAACCAATCAGCGCGCTCTCGAGACGCGCCGCCCCCCCCACTCTCTCTCCAAAGTTCAAGGACCCCCAGACGTGATGAACCTGCGCACCAAGAAGATCCTGATCGTGGCTGCGTTCGCCTGCTTCGTGCTGGCGAGCAGCGCCCTGGCCCAAGAGGACGCTTTCCACTCCGCTCCCAAGAAGACGTGGTGGCAGCTCTTCCAGGCCACGGGCCCGGTCGGTTGGCTCATGGTCATCACTTCGATGACCGGCACCGCGTTCGTGATCGAACACCTCGTCAACGTGCGCCGCGAGAAGATCGCGCCCACGCCGCTGGCGCAGGACCTCCAGGCGCTCATCGAAGAAGGCCAATTCGAAGAGGCCATCGAGCTGTGCGACCAAGAAGGCGGCTACCTCTCGAACCTCGTGGGTTCGGCCCTGCGCATGCGCAGCGCCGGTTACGCCGAGATGGTCAACTCACTCGAGCAGGCAGCGATCGAAGAGCAGTTCAAGCTGACGACGAAGGTCAGCTACCTGTCGCTGATCGGCAACATCGGCCCCTTGCTGGGTCTGCTCGGCACGGTGACGGGCATGATCGCGTCCTTCCAGGTCATCGAGAACCTGAAGGCGCCGACGCCGAAGGACCTCGCGGTCGGTGTGTACGAGTCGCTCGTCAACACGACCATGGGCCTCTTCATCGGTATCGTCTTCCTGACCGCGTTCTTCCTCTACAAGAACAAGGTCACGGCGATGGCACTGTCGGTGAACCTGCAGGCGGTCGAGTTGCTGTCCAGCATGGTCGGCAAGGAAGCCGCGCACTGATCCGCCCGCGCAACCTCGCGCTCGGAGCCGCGCATGCGGCTCCGAGCGCGAGATCGCGCGACCCTTCTCGGTCCGGGACCCGGACCAGAACGAAACCCCGCGGCCGCCGTCTGGTATCCCTGAGGTGGGAGCCACGAGGGCCGGGACGAGCACTCCACGCACGCAACCGCACGCAACCGCACGACGGACGACGACATGGGCAAACACAGACTGCCGGCGCTGAAGGAGGACATCTCCCCGAACTTGGTGCCGATGATCGACATCATGTTCCTGCTGCTGCTGTTCTTCATGCTGGGTGCCGACATGGCCCAGCGGGAGTCGGTGGACCTAGTCCTGCCGATCGCCTCCAAGATCAAGGAGGACCCGACGGTCGGTGAGACGCCCACGACAACGGTGAACATCCACCGCGTGGACAACACCGACCTGCCCTTCTTGCCGTCGGCCGGTCCCGGTCGCGACGGCGAGAAGTGGGTCGTCTCGGTGCGCGGCATCGACTTCACGCCCGACACGCTGAAGCAGCGCCTGCAGGCGGATGCGGACGAGAACCCGGAGCCCGTGGCCGACGAGTCGGCGGGTCGCGTTCTGTCGTCGCGCATTCTGTTGGTCCGCGCCGACCATGGCGCGCCCTACGGCTTCATCCAGCGCGTGATCGAGGTCGCGGGCAGCGTGGGTCTCTACAAGGTCGAGGTGGCCGGCGCCGCCCCGACGACTCCGGGCGCGGGCTGATCCCAGCCGCACGCTCGCTCATTTCAACGGTTCGACGATCGCAAACGACTGACGAGGAACTGCAATGGCCGGTGGTGGAGACGCGGAAGACAATCCAGTTGCGCTGAACGTGGTTGCCATGGTGGACATCATCTTCTGCCTGTGCATCTTCTTCATGTGCTCCTTCAAGTTCAAACAGCTCGAAGGCAAGTTCCAATCGTGGTTGCCCAAGGACAAGGGCTCGGGCCAAGCTTCGGATCCGGGTGAGATCAAGGAGATCCGCATTGCGATGCTGTGGGACGCCGAACGGCAAACCCCCATCCGCATGTTCGGTCAGAGGACCGTCCAAGAGGGCGAGGCCGGCATCAAGGAACTCGAGTCCCTGATCGAAGGGGCCTACGCGGATTGGGAGCGCAAGGGGAACCCCGACGTGCCGCTCATCGTCGACGGCGACTTCGCGTTGCCGTGGGAAGAGGTCATCTCGGTCGTGAACATCGGCAAGAAGCTCGAGATGAAGAACATCGAGTTCGCGATGGGTCCGGGCTCGATCCCGAGCGCGAATCAGGGCAAGTAGTCGCCCGGCAGTCACGAGGTGCAGCCGGCGCGCGCGGTCCGAGTTCGGACTGCGCGCGCTGTCGTTCGGCCCCCCTTCCGCGCGGACCCGTGCTCGAAATCGTTCGGGCGAGACGGCCCGACACCCGCACGCCGGCTCGAACGCCGTGACCGCCGCGTGCAGCCTCCTGACCGCATCTTTTCCGGTCCCTGACCCCACGTCGGGCGACTACTCTGTGCCGTGATGCCGAACCGGGAACTGCCCGAAGACCTTCGCCGTCGCGACTTCCTGAACCCACAGCGCCAGACCCCGTTCTGGCAGTCGCCGGAGTTCCAGCGCTTTGGCCTCTTCGCGATGATCGCGCTGGTCGTCGCGGGCTTGTACCTGTTCTCGCACCAAGCGCAACAGGTCGCGGCCCCCCCGCCCACGGCGCCGCCACCGCCGGCCACGACGACGCTGACGCCGGAGGAGCAGTCGGCGCGCGAGGCCTACCTCGCGACGGCGTTCGAAGGTGCGCTGCGCGACCAGGACGACGGCGCGGACCTGCAGGACACGACCGGGTCGCGGAAGCTGCTCGACCAGATCGCGCGCTACGACGCCGACGACTTCCGCGCGCGCACGCAGCGCACGCTCGACTACCCCGCGGCCAAGGCCGACCCCGAGGCTTGGCGCGGCGAGTTCGTGCGGCTCTACGGCGTGCTGGGGACCATCTGGGCCGAGAAGCTCGCCCGTCCGGTGGCCGGCCGGTCGACGGTCTGGCGCGGCCAGCTCCTGACCGGCGACAACTTCACCGAGCCCAACCTGGTCGAGTTCATCGATCGCCCGATGCCCGGCACGGACCTGGACGACCTGCGCATGCGCGCAGCGCAGGTCGAGGGCATCTTCTACCGCACCGCTCGTTTCGAGAGCGAGTACAGGAACGGCAAGGGCGAGCGCGTCGAGGCGACCTGGACGATGCCCTGGGTGTTCGTCCGGAACCTGCAGTTGATCGACGAGGGCCAGGCCCCGACCTCGACGGTCCTGAACGAGCATCCGGTGCTGATCCTGGCCATCCTGGCCTTTGTGATCTTCGGCGGTCGGCTGCTATTCTCCTGGTTCTCCTCCAAGCGGCGTGTCCGGCGCGCACCCCAACCGCAGACGGGCATCCGCGAGATATTCGAACGCAAACTCCGCGAGAAGGGCGTTCAGCCCGGCTCGCGCGTCGGAGCGCCACCCACGGCGAGCTCGCAACAGCCTCGCGCACGATCTTCCACGTCCCAGAATCCCGCGTCCCCCCCACCCGCGTCCCCCCCGAAACCCTGAGCGAAGATGGCCACGGAGAAAACCGACAACTCGGGCGAGCGCCCCATGTCCATGAAGGAGCGCCTGATGGCGCAGCGCCGAGCCGCAGCGGAAGGCAAGGGCGACACGGAGGCGAAGTCAGCGCCGCCGATGCCGGCCGCCAAGCCGGTCGCCAAGCCCGCCACGCGCGCAGCGCAGCCGGCCGCGGAACCCGCCGCGCGCGCCGCGGCGAGCGCGCGCTCGACCGCTCGACCCGCCGCGGCGCGCGCAGCGCGTGCCGCACCGGCGGCCATGTCCGCCACCTCCGCGCCGCGCCGTGACGCGAAGGCGATGAGCGCCGACGTCGCGCGCGAAGTCGAACTGCTGCGCAAGCGGCAGGACAAGTTGCTCATGTACGGGTGGATCGTGGCCGGCGTGATGCTGCTCATCGCGGGCGGCGCGTACGGGTACTCGACCGCCCAGGTCGACGCGCGCAAGGCTGCCGTCGTCCTCTACGAGAAGACGATGAACGACCTCCGCGCCGAGTTCGATGCCATGGACATCAACAGCATCGACGCGGCGAAGAAGGTCATCGAACGCGCCGAGGCCACGAAGGACACGATCCAATTGCCGAACGGCAAGCTGGACGCCGGCTGGAAGGACACCTACGTCGCCGGCGTCGCCAGCAAGGTCCAGGCGAAGTCCGGCCAAGCGGCGAGCTTCATCCGCAAGCAAGAGGAACAGAACGAGCTGCTCGCCGGCCTTGGCTCGCTGGAAGCGGCCGTCCGGGACGCTGCGAACAAGAAGCCCGAGGAACTGGCCTCGCTGCGCCGTCGCTTGAGCGAGTACTCGAACCGCGCCAGCGTGATCGGACCCGAGTTCGAAGCCCGCGTTTCGCGCGCCAGCATCGACCTCGACCGCGCGATCGCCCAGCGCCTGTTCGACGAAGCTCGGGCCGTCGCCGCGAAGGGCGAAGCCCGCGCCGCGATGACAGCCTACGCGAAGGCCGAGGACGAGCTGCGCGCGCTGATGGACGAGGCCTACAGCAAGCGCAACCAGGACGCGATCAGCTGGGTCGAGCCGCTCTACGAGCAGTGCATCAAGGAATCGGACAAGATCGTCTACGCCGCGTTCACGCCCGAGAACATCGACAAGATTCCCTGGCTGGACGTGCTGGCCTCGTCGGAGATCAAGTGGGGTGACGACGGCCTGACCGGCTTCCGTCACGACGCGAGCGGTCTGCAGGCCATCGGCAGCGAGCCCGGCTCGAAGCGCGAAGGCGTCTTCTCCGTCGGCGACCTCGAGTACTGGCGCGACTTCGTCATGGAGATCGAGTTCACGCCCGTCCGCGGACGCACGACGCTGTACTGGCGCCTGGGCAAGCTCGTCCAGGCCGCGCCCGACGAACTCGCAATCGACCCGGCGGACGGCAACGGCTACTACAAGGCCGGTACGAGCTACTCGATGACGGCGACGTACATCGGCAGCACGTACAAGTGGGCGTTCAGCCCGAACACAGAGCGCGAGGACGTGGTCCTCGACGACGGGATCCAGTGGCGCCGCAACCGCGTCGGCGCGTTCGGCGCCGTGCTGGCCGAGGGCGCGGAGTTCAAGATCTCGAAGCTGCGCATCAAGGTCCTGCGCGCAGGCAGGCCGCGCTGACCGAGTCGCTGAGACAGGCGCCGCGGGGCGGACAACCCGCGGTGTGACTCAGGGGCCGCACTCCCAGGCGACCCCGGACGACCCCGCCCGGAGCTTCGGCTTCGGGCGGGGTCGTTTCCGGGGCCTGCCAACGGCGGGTGAACGGCTCCGACTGGCAGCGCCGCGTGGGCCGAGCCGCTCGGCTGCGCCCCGGAGCGGTGGTCGCCTCTCCACCGCCGGTCGTGGTGGCGCCGCCGGCCGGCCCCAGCGCTGGAGCCCGGCCCCACCGGTCCGTGGACCGCCAGGGCCTGCAGGTGGACGCCGCAGCGGGCCCCGCCGCCCTTGCGCCGCCCCCCCCGGCCCGCATACAACCTTCGCCCTCGATTCCGCCCTGTTCGGAGGCCTTCGGACCGATGCTGACCCCCCTCTTCGCGGCCCTTTCGGCCGTCCCCACCCCCGTCCTCGCGGCCGCCTCGGAGGCGGCACACAAGAGCGAGTTCGACCTGCCGCTCCCGGACCTGCGCCAAGCCCATTTCATGGGCATCGACGGCCACACGCTGTTGATGTACGGCTTGGTCATCTGCGTCCTCGGCATCGTCTTCGGCCTCGTGAGCTACCAACAGCTCAAGAAGATGCCGGTCCACAAGTCGATGCTCGAGATCTCCGAGCTGATCTACGCGACGTGCAAGACGTACCTCGGGACGCAGATCAAGTTCATCGCGATCCTGCAGGTCTTCATCGGCGCGGTCATCGTGGCCTACTTCGGCTTCGTGCTGCACAAGAGCGCGGGCGAGTTGATCACCATCCTCGCCTTCAGCGTCATCGGCATCGCCGGTAGCGTCGCGGTGGCGGCGTTCGGAATCCGCGTGAACACGTTCGCGAACTCGCGCACGGCGTTCGCCGGCCTTCAGGGCAAGCCCTACCCGGTCTACGCGATCCCGCTGAAGGCTGGCATGAGCATCGGCATGCTGCTGATCTCGGTCGAGCTGCTCCTCATGCTGCTCGTGCTGCTCTTCGTGCCGGGCGACATGGCGTACAAGTGCTTCCTCGGCTTCGCGATCGGCGAGTCGCTGGGCGCCAGCGCGCTGCGCATCGCGGGTGGCATCTTCACCAAGATCGCGGACATCGGGTCCGATCTGATGAAGATCGTCTTCAACATCAAGGAAGACGACGCGCGCAACCCGGGCGTCATCGCGGACTGCACCGGTGACAACGCCGGCGACTCCGTCGGCCCGACCGCGGACGGTTTCGAGACGTACGGCGTCACGGGCGTCGCGCTGATCAGCTTCATCCTCCTGGCGATCAACCCGGGAGTGTTCCTCGCACAAGGCATGAGCGCCGACGCGGCGAGTGCGATGGCTCAGAACATCCAGGTCCAGCTGATCGTCTGGCTGTTCGTCATGCGCGTGCTGATGATCGTCGCCTCGGCGGTCTCGTACTGGATCAACGAAGCGATCGCCAAGGCGCGCTACGGCAACGCGACGCACTTCGACTTCGAAGCGCCGCTGACGTCGCTCGTGTGGTTGACGTCGATCGTCTCCGTCGGCGTGACGTTCGTCGCGTCGAAGCTCCTGATCGGCGACCTCGGCGACGGCACGTTGTGGTGGAAGCTGTCGGCGATCATCACGTGCGGCACGTTGGCCGGCGCGATCATCCCGGAGATGGTCAAGATCTTCACCTCGACCAAGTCGGGGCACGTGCGCGAGTGCGTCGAAGCCAGCAAGGAAGGCGGCGCGAGCCTGAACGTGCTGGCTGGCCTCACCGCGGGCAACTTCAGCGCGTACTGGCTGGGCGTCGTCATCGCGGGCCTCATGGCCTCGGCTTGGTGGTTCAGCACGCTCGGTACAGGCGACGGCTCGATCACCTCGTTGATGGGCTACGCGCCGATCTTCGCCTTCGGCCTCGTCGCGTTCGGCTTCCTCGGCATGGGCCCGGTCACGATCGCAGTCGACTCGTACGGTCCGGTGACGGACAACGCGCAGTCGGTCTACGAGCTGTCGTTGATCGAGGAAGTCCCCAACGTGAACGCCGAGATCCAGCGCGACTTCGGCTTCGCTCCCGACTTCGAGAAGTGCAAGCACTTCCTCGAGGAGAACGACGGCGCGGGGAACACGTTCAAGGCGACCGCGAAGCCCGTGCTGATCGGCACGGCGGTCGTCGGCGCGACCACCATGATCTTCGCGACGATCATGGCCCTCAAGGCGAACCCCGCCTACCAAGTGGGCTTCGAGGAGCGCCTCTCGCTCTTGAACCCGGGCTTCCTGCTCGGACTCCTCGTCGGCGGCGCGGTCATCTACTGGTTCACGGGCGCTTCGACGCAGGCCGTGTCCACGGGCGCGTACCGCGCGGTCGAGTTCATCAAGAAGAACATCAAGCTCGACGCGCACGCGAAGAAGGCCTCGATCGAGGACAGCAAGAAGGTCGTCGCGATCTGCACGCAGTACGCGCAGAAGGGGATGTTCAACATCTTCCTGACGATCTTCTTCTCGACGCTCGCCTTCGCGTTCGCCGATCCGTTCTTCTTCATCGGCTACCTGATCGGCATCGCGATCTTCGGCCTGTTCCAAGCGCTGTTCATGGCGAACGCCGGCGGCGCGTGGGACAACGCCAAGAAGGTCGTCGAGGTCGAACTCAAGGCCAAGGGCACGCCGCTGCACGCGGCTGCCGTCGTCGGCGACACCGTCGGTGACCCGTTCAAGGACACGAGCTCGGTCGCGCTGAACCCGGTCATCAAGTTCACGACGCTCTTCGGCCTCCTGGCCGTCGAACTCGCCGTGCAGCTGCAGGACCAGCCGAGCCTCGTGCACGGCATCGCACTGGGCTGCTTCGTGGTCTCGATGATCTTCGTCTGGCGCTCGTTCTACGCCATGCGGATCAAGTCGGACGCCTGAAGCCCGAATCGCTGACGGAAACGGACGCCGCCCGGCCCTCGCGCCGGGCGGCGTCGTTTCCAGGCGGAGGCAGCGCGCGCAGTTCGGGCGTCGGCCGGGATGCACGCTTCCCGAGAACGCCTCCCCCACGCCGTCACGCCGTCACGCAGTCACGCAGTCACGCAGACGCGTGTCGGCAGGCCGCGTTGCAGACGCCCGCGGATTCGGGCTCGAGATACGGGCTCGGCATGAGGGCGCGACGATCTTGGCCCGCGAGCGTCACTCCGCACGCGTCAATTCGGCCGGGAAGCCGACGCGCGCCGCGCGCGCCACCACTCGAACAGGGGCGGCACGAGCGAGAGCACGATGATCGCCAGGATCACGTAGTGGAAGTTTCTCTGCACGAAGGGCATCCCGCCGAACTTCCACCCGGCCCACACGAACAGGACGACCCACAGGACGGCGCCCGCGACATTGTAGAGCGCGAAGCGCGGGTACGACATGTGCCCGATGCCGGCGACGAACGGCGCGAACGTGCGCACGATCGGGATGAAGCGCGCCAGGATGATCGTCTTGCCGCCGTGCCTCTCGTAGAAGGCGTGCGTGCGGTCCAGGTGCTCGCGCTTGAAGAAGCGCGAGCCTTCCTTGAACACCTTCGGCCCGATGCGACGACCGATCGTGTAGTTCACGGCGTCCCCCAGCACCGCCGCGACGATGAGGAGCAGCGCCACGAAGATCGGATCGATCGGCGAGCCCTCGCTCGCCGACAGCGCGCCGACGGCGAACAGAAGCGAGTCGCCCGGCAGGAACGGCGTCACGACGAGCCCGGTCTCGCAGAACACGATCGCGAACAGCAGCACGTACGTCCACGGCCCGAGGTCCGCCGCCCATGCGTTCAGGTGGCGATCCAGGTGGAGCAGGACATCGACGAGTTGACGCAGCGATTCCATGTGCGCGGGAAGGTATCCGCTGTGCTCCCCGAACTCCGCACGCAGCCCGACGAATTCGTGGGTCTTCAGCGCGCCGATCGCGCGTCGAACAGGGCTTTTGCGGCCGTCGCGCAGGCCACCAGACCACCGCCGGCGAGCGCCAGTGCGCCCGGTTCTTCGCCGTGCACCCACCAGGCCCAGATCGGGCTGAGCACGGGCTCGACGAGCAGGAGCAAAGACGCCTCGAGCGCCGCGACGCGCTGCAGTCCGAACGTGACGAAGCGGTACGCCAGGGCGATCTGCACGATGCCGAGGAACGCGATGGCGCCCCAGTCGAACGCGTGGCTCGCGCCCAGTGGCAGGGCCATCGGCAACGTCGCGAGCGCCGCGATGACGTTGCCCGCGACCACGGCTCCCCCGCCCGTGCCGCCCGCGGAACTCGAGCGCTGCAATCGACGCAGCCCCATGACCGTGAAGCCCCAGCAGACGCCGGAACCGAGCGCGAGAGCGTTGCCGAGTGTCGGATTCGGCGCGGTGGTCTGCGCCGCCGGCGTCCCGACGACCAGCAGCCCGAGCGCGACCGCCATCGCCGCCAGGAACGGCGCGTCGCGTCGCGATGCGCGCTCGCCCAGCAGCAGCGGCGCGAACAGCAGGATGTAGAGCGGCGCAGTGGACTGCAGGTAGATCGTGCTGGCCGCCGTCGTCAGCTTGTTCGCGACGACGAACAAGACGAGTGTGGCCGCGTATGCGATGCCGACCAGCCACTCGCCGCGCGTCGGGATGCGCCGCGCCGACGGAACGATCGCCACGAACGCGATTGCGGCGACGAGCGAACGGAAACAGGCGACCTGCCAGGGACCGAGCGAGATGCCCTTGATCAACGCGCCGCCGCTCGAAAAGAGCACCGCAGCCACGACGAGCGCGAAGCGAGCCTTGGAGACTTCCTGCACGGGTGCGCGGAACGGTACGGAGGCGCACGGTGGGGCCGCAAGCGCGGTGTAGGATCCCCGCGTGGCCGGACGTCACCCCGAGCGAGATCTTGAGCCGAACGCCGGGCGTGCTGCCGATCCGGGCGCGGCTCGAGCCGAGTCGGCGCGCGCGCGCTGGCGTTCCGCGCGCACGTTCGACGATCTGTGCACCCTCGGGGCCGCGTTCCTGGAGGGACGTTGCGCGCACTTCCCCGGATGGGGCGCCCCCGAGACGGACGTGGAGACCGACGCGATCCGCGCGCCGCTCGTGGCCTTGCACCGCAGGGGATTCCTGTCCGTCGCTTCGCAACCCGCCTTCGAAGGTCACCGCGACGGCCGCGACGTGCGCCAACGCGCGTTCGTGACCGGCTTCGCGCGCGATGAACTGGCCCGCAAGCTCGTCGACTCGCGCGCGATCGTCGTCCGCGTCTGGTTTGGCGACGGATCGTCGAACGTCGCCGAGAACCTCGGCGCGGATCCCGAACCCATGACGCTGGAGGACGGCGTCGCGCGCGTCGTCGCCGGACATGCGGCGCGCGAAGTGGAGCTCGAACTGCTCGCCGAGGACCTGGACGAGACCGCGCTGCACGCATTGCGCACCGCGGCTTTCGTGACGGCCTGGGATCCAAAGTTCGGTCGCGAACGATTCCTGTGGGACGAGTGTGACCGGCTCGCCGCGAACTGAACCGAGCTTCCGCGCGCGACTGCTGCTCCTCGGGGCCAGCAACGTGCGCCGCGCGCTGCCGGAGCTCCTGCGCGAAGCGCGTCAGCGCCTCGGCGGTCCGCTCGAGGTCCTCGTCTCGCACGGCAGCGGCCGCTCGTACCTCGGACCCAGCAGCCTCCTCGGGCGCGGGCTCGAGGTGATCGCGCCGGACCCGTTCTGGGCCTTCGAGCAGCGCGACCCGCTGCCGAATTTCGCGCTCGTCGCCGACGCGGGCAACGACCTGGCCTACGGCTCGCGACCGGAACCGATCGCGGCGGCGATCGAGCGGATCGTGGTCCGGCTCGAGCAGGACGGGGCGCGCACCGTCGTGGTCGGGCTGCCGCTCGCCACTCTGTCGGCGATCGGGCCGGTGCGCTTCCACCTCGCTCGGGCGCTGCTGTTCCCGACGCGCCGCATCGATCGGGCGCGCATCCTCGACGACGCGCTCGATCTCGACGTCCGGCTCGCGGCCATCGCAAGCGCGCACGGCGCCGCGTTCGTGAGGCCGCGTGCGCACTGGTACGGGATCGACCCGATCCACGTGCGGCTGCGGGCCCGCGCCGATGCCGCGCGCGAGATCCTCGAGACGTGGGGTCCGCGCAGCACGTCCTCGGCGCCGCCCGCGCTCGAACTCGGCGCGCTCGGCCGCCTGAAGCCGGCGGCGTGGACGTGGTTCGGTCTCGGAGTGGCTTGGCCGCAGCCCTCGGCGGCATTCGCGGACCGGACACGGATCTCCTGGATCTGAGCCGCCGAACACCTCACATCCTGGGCCGACGCTCGTACCGCCGCGGCCAGCGCGTATCCTCGCGCCCGTCCCCCACCGGAGCCGCAGGAACGTGACCGCGAACCACCGAAGCTCGAATTTGGCCCGCGCGGCCGTCTACCTCGCCGCGGCGTGGCTCGTCATCTGGGCCTTGATGAAGCTCTTCGTGGGCAGCCCGCAGAGCCTGCCCGATCCGGTCCGCGCGATGTCGCCCTTCGACGCCGAACTCACGTTCCGCGTCGCGATCGCGCTGGAACTCTCGATCTTCTGCCTCGCGGTGCTGAAGCCGCATTGGGGCTGGCTGCCGCTCTCGGCGCTGTTTGCGTTCTTCGTGGTATTGCTCGTCCCGATGGTCGCTGCAGGCGCGGAATCGTGCGGTTGCGGCGGCGGCTCGATCAAGATGAAGCCGGTGCTGATGCTGTCCGTGGACGGCGCGCTGCTGCTGGCGATACTGATCTCGCGGCCGTGGAAACGACTGCGCGGACCGGGTCTCTCGACCATCGCGCTGCTCGTCGGGTTCGCGATCGCATGGTCGGCCCCGTGGCTCCTGATCCACTCCGCGAACAGCACGGACGGTCCGATCGTCGTGGATGCGACCACGGGCGAGGTGACCAGCGGCGGTCAGAAAGTGCGCTACGTCACGCTCGATCCGGCGAGTTGGAACGGCAAGGCGGTGTACGACATCGCCGAACTCACGGCCTGGATCCCGGCCGAAGCGATGCCGGTCGAGGGCAGCATCGTGTTCTGGCGCCAGGGCTGCGACGTGTGCGCGACGCACCTGCGCGAGATGGCCGCGAACAACGACACGACGAAGCAAGTGCTGCTCGTGCAGGTGCGCGACGACCTGAAGAACGGACGCGCGGTGGACGCGCTGCCGCAGGGCGGCAACGTGACCTCGCACGCGTTTCCGGAGAACGTCGAGTTCGCCTTCACGACGCCGTGCGAGGTCACCGTGGAGGGCGGGGTCGTCACGCACGTGCGCACCGGCGAGGACTTCCACTAGCGACGAGGGCCGCGATGGGCACGCAACGCGCACGGCCGGCGGTATCCCGCCGGCCGTGCGTGCGCGCATACGAGCGTTCGTCCTACTTGAAAGCGACCAAGTACGCGACCCAGCCCGCGCAGTTCGTGCACGTCGCGCCGGACTCGTCGCGCTTGTAGGCGCCGCTGCCTTCGTCGTTCTCGTTCGACTGCTCGAAGTACGTCCGCACGTCGCGGAACCCGGCCTCGGCCAGGAGCTCCTTGACCTCGGGGATCGACCAGAAGCGCCACTCGTAGGAGAACGCGCGCTTCATCTCGGTACCGTCGCGGAACCGGAAGTGGATGTGGCACGTGTACTCGTTGGTGCCGGGCAGGAATCGAGCCTGGTCCCACACGTAGGTGAATCCGCCCTCGATTTTGCGCTCCTCGTCCATCTCCTCGGTGGCTTCCGTGCCGCCGTAGATGTCGAGCGCGAACATGCCATCCCGCGCCAGATCGCGGTACGCCGCGCGGAAGTAGTCGCACAGTTCCTTCCGCGTCTTGAAGATCCAGTACGAGAAGTTCTGCGCCAGCCGGATGTCCGCGGGCTTGTCGCCGCGATCCCGCACGTCGCGCGCGTGCAGCTTCACGCGTTGCGCCGCGTCGCCGATCGGCGCCACGTTGTGCTCGCGTCCCCAAGCCAACGTCTTCTTGTCGAGGTCGAAACCCTCGGCCGTCCTGTCCTTGCGCCCCTTCGCCCACGTCGCGCACAGGAGCGCGGTGCCGCAGAAGTCCTCGCGCATGTGGAGCGGCTCGCGCCCGCGCTCGCGGCGGTACAGCCGTGCAGCGAAGGCGAGATCGTGCTCGGGCGATTGGACCGCGAGCTGGTACAGCTCGAACTTGTCGGCGGTCCGGGCGGTGTAACGTGAACGGCGCGCGGGCGCGCGCCGCTTGGCGGGCGCGGACTTGGTTGCGGGTCGTGCAGTGGGCATGGGGTCTCCGTGGAAAGCGCGAGATCCTATGCGATCCAGGCACGAACTCGGCCCGCTTCTCGGCAGTTCGAGGGCCTCGCGCGCGGGCCGTTCAGGAGCAGGCCGCTCGGGAGCGAGTCGACTCTCAGCGGCGCGGAGCCGGTGATTTCCCGCCGACCCAGTCCAGCGCGACGTCTCCGCTCGCGACGAGGCGCACGGCCTTCGCGCCGGTCGCCGCGCACTGCGTCAAGTGATCGAAGTCGATGCGGTCCGCTTCGTCGCTGGGCTGGTGGTAGTCCGTGTGCAGGTCGTAGCTCGAGAGCGTCTGTCCGATGACGCCGCGCACGACGAACGCGTAGTTGTCCGACCGCTGGAAGAAGTGCTGCTCGGGCCGCGGGTCGGGGAACACGCGGAATTCGTGTTCGCGCAGCAGCGCGCCGAGGTTCGTCAGCTCGTCGCCGGTCAACCACATGGCGCCCGCGCCGCCGACCTTTGCATCCGGACGACCGAGCATCTCGAAGTTCAGGTTGAGCACCGTGCGGTCCAGCGGCACGACGGGATGGTCGAGGTACTCGTCCGTGCCGAGCAAACCGATCTCCTCGCCGGTCGCGAGCAGGACGATGACGTCGAGCCCCAACGTGCCCGGCTCGAGCGCGCCGGCAATCTCCAGCACGGCGGCCACGCCGGATGCGTCGTCGTCCGCACCGTTGTAGATCGTGTCCGCGCCGGTGTCGGCAGCGTGTCCGTGTGCGATGTGGTCGTAGTGCGCGCTGATCACGACGGCGCGGTCGCGGCCGTCCCGCGGTGCGCGTCCGGGAATGCGTGCGACGACGTTCGAGCTCGTCACCCGCTCGAGCTCTGCATCGACGGCCAGTTGAATCGCGTGCACTTCCCCGCTGCGGAGGCGCTCCAACGTCGGCCCGTGGATGCGGATCGGGCGCTCGCTGGGCTCGGCCTGCGCATCGACACGCCGTAGACCGCCGACGAGCGCATTCGCGTCGCGCGCGCGACCGGCCTGCTTCGATCCGGGCACCAGGACCGCGCCAAAGCCGCTCCCGAACTTCGGGTCGACGTCCGCGAGCCAGCGCTTGCGCTCGCCCGAGTTGCCGTCGAGGAACAGCGCGACTTCAGGGTCCGGTGTACGGGGCAGGTCCTCCGCGGAAGCGACGCGCACGAAGCGCAGCGTCCGCGCGGGCACCGCGTCCCAAGTGAGGTCGAAGTCGGTCCCGTAGGCCAGCTCGCTCGCGGAACCCGACGCGTCCACGAGCGCCAGCTTCGGCAGCGCAGCCAGCCGCCGACGCTCGAGCGGCACGGCCTGCAGGAACGTC
The DNA here is from genome assembly GCA_038318285.1 of Planctomycetota bacterium. Taxonomy (GTDB): domain Bacteria; phylum Planctomycetota; class UBA1135; order UBA1135; genus JAEUHZ01. The sequence goes on from JBBQCC010000015.1 coordinate 31,799, forward strand.
CCCGCGTCGCCAGCGGGCTGCGCACCCTGCGCGCGCAGGACTTCGGCCAAGTAGCGCGCGGCGAGATCGCACTCCGGCGTCCCGGTCACGCGACCGCCGAGATCGTCCGACGCGAGCCAGCGCACGTGCGCCTCGACCTCCGCGCGCGTGATCGCCGGAGTGAGCTTGGGAATGGCGGGCGGCGGCGGCGGATC
>JBBQCC010000016.1:0-30872 GCA_038318285.1 Planctomycetota bacterium
CCGCGTTCCAGATCGCGGTACGGAGCAGCGGTTCCACGGATTCGTCGCCGAGTTCGGCCAGCGCGCGCGCCAGTTCCAAATCCAACACGCGGTCGTCCGGCCGCGGGAACAGCGCACGGTAGACTTCGACGTCCTCCGTCGATCCGCTGCGCATGAGCGCGCGCACAAGTTCGACTCCGGCCGGCCCGCGCGGCGGAGGATCCGACGACAGCGCCTCGCGCACGGTCGAACGGCCGACGGAGCGACCCGCACGGCACAGAGCCGTCGCGATGGCCGTTCGTTCGCGGCCTTCGCTCTCCGCGAGGCGCGCTTCGAGCACGACGGAGGCACGCGGATCGCGCGCGACGCGGGCCAGTGCCGCGATGGTCGGCCCGTGCTCTTCGTGCTTGGGATCGGCCGCGCGCTCCTCGACTTCGACGATGGCCTTGCGCTGGTCGTGACGTAGCTGCGCCACACGGAACGCGGCACGCACGCTCGCATCCGGGTCCTCGCGCAAGGTCGCGTAGCGCTTCAGCCACGATGCGTCCGGCACGGCACCGAGAGCCACCGCCAGTTCGACGCGCGTCTTCGCGTCCAGTTCGGACGGATCCACGTCGAGCAGCACGGCCGTGGCTTCTTCGCCGGCGAGACCTGCGAGTTCGACGGCCCGCCAACGGCACTCGGGCACGTCGATCGCCGCGCGCACGAGGTCGAGCGCCAGGCGCTCGAAGCGACGCTCGTCGATCTCGTCGAGAATTGCGCGCCACTCCTCCGCGTCCGCCGGGCGCCACAAATCGTTCGCGATGAGCTGCGACAGTTCGCTCGGCAGGATCGCAACCGCCGCACGCAACCGGGTCGTCCCCTGTCCGTGCAGCACGATCTCCAGCAGATGATCCGCGACACCGGGTCGACGCAGACCGGGCACGCCGCCCAGCACGATGTCGGACAGCACCGCGGGATCGGAACCGAGTTCGCGCAGCGCGAGCACGCGCCACGCCTGACCTTGGACGAGACCGAATTCGCGCGCCGCTTCCCAACGCAAGCGCAGGAGCGCGGTGCCAGCCGCGGTGGGTCGCGAAGCCTCGGGATCGAACGTCTGGATGAGCAGGTCGCGCGCGACGGCGGCCGCCGGGTTCGCGTCGTCGGCGGCGATTTCCTCGACGCGTCGCCGGCCGGCATTGCGCCCGTCGCGCAGCAGCGCCAGCACGGCCGCCTCGCGCAAGAGTCCCGACTCGGTCTGGAGCACGTCAAGCAACAGCGCGGTCGCGCCCGCGTTCATCTCGCCCAGCGCCAGGATCGCGGCGACGCGCTCGATGCCCTTGCCCGTACGCGCCGTGGTCTCGAGCCGAATGCGCTCGCCCTCGGCGGAGCTGCAGCCCAGTGCCATGAGTGCCGCCGCGCGACGGTCGGCCGAGAGGCCCGAGGCGCCGAGCAGGATGCGCGCCTCGGCCGGTGTGCGCGGCGTGAACTGGATCGACTTGTCGCGCTCGAGGAGACGCGCCCACTCGTCCGGGCTGGCCGGGGTCGCGAGGCTCGGCAGGCGCGCTTCCGTCCCGGCCTGCGGCGCCCGAGTCTCCGCCTGTGACGGCGGCGCAACCCGAGAGACCCGCCCAGGGCCCATCGCGGGATCGGCCGCGGCCGCGATCGGCGATGCGATCAGACCGAGGGCGATCAGGCAGGCAGTGAGGGGTATGCGGGACGGGGCCATGGGAACGCCGACACCTCATCGGCAGGGTCGAGCCGGGACGCATGCTGCCACGCGACCGGTCCGCAGGCCACAGGCGACCTGGAGCGCGCACGCGCGCGCCGGCGCGCCGCTAGACCCAGCGGCGACAGGAACTTGCGCCGGGAGGACGCGCCGCGCGGCCACCGCCGGATCCGCCGCCGGATCCGCGCCACTGGGCCTGATTTTCCGGGTCCGGTGCGGCGGCTCGGGCCCGCGGAGGCCGGAAGGAATCCGGGGGCTCGCAAGGCACGACGACCGATCCCGACTGCAGGGCCGAACTTGAGGGCCGAACTTGAGGGCCCGGCTTCAGGGCCCGGCGTAGATGACGATCTCGAGCGGGCGGGCGGCGAGCGGGCGCAGGATCGATCGCCCCTCCCGACCGTCCGGCGCGCGCGCGGTCACGGCACCGCGCATGCCGGTCGTGAGGTCGCGCAGCAAGAAGCGCCCGTTGCTGTCACACGTCGCGTGACGCCCGTCGGGCAGCGTCACCTCCGCACCGGCAATCCGCTCGCCCGTGGCGCGATCGAGCACGGTCCCGGACAACTCGGCGCGCCCGGAGTCCATCCGCGACGCGCGGTCCCCATCGGTGCAGGAGCACGCGGCGACGTGGAGGGCGAGGACTCCGCACAGCACGAGGCGCTTCATGCTTCGGGCTGCCCCAGCATGCCGACGATCTCCGCGCGACGTCGATCCCGCTCGGCCGCGGTCGAAGCCTCGAGGTTCAAGCGCAGCAGCGGTTCCGTGTTGCTGGCGCGCACGTTGAACCACCACCAGTTCGCGTCGCCGATGTCGCCGTACTCGACGGTGATGCCGTCGAGTTCGTCCTGGCGCCCGTCCGCGTAACGGCTCTTCAGCGCGGCGATCGCTGCCGCCTTGTCGGCCACGTGGAAGTTCACCTCGCCAGTGGAGTGGTAGCGACGCAGGTCCGCGACGAGTTCGCTGAAGGGCGTCTTCGACCGCGAGAGCAGGTTGAGCGCCGAGACCATCGCGAGCACACCCGAATCGCACACGAAGTTCTCGCCGAAATAGAAGTGTCCCGAGAGCTCGCCGCCGAAGGGCGAACCGCGTTTGCGCATCGTCGCCTTGATGAACGAGTGACCGACGCGATCGCGCACGGGCACGCCGCCGGCGCGCCGGATCTCCTCCTTCACGACCCACGACGAACGCAGGTCGTAGACGATCGGCGCGCCCGGGTGGCGCTGCAAGAGGTCACGCGCGAGCAGCGCCGTCATCAAATCGTTGCCGACCGTGCGGCCCGTCTCGTCCACGAAGCAGCAGCGGTCCGCGTCCCCGTCGAACCCGACGCCGATCTCCGCGCCGTTCTTGCGCAGCAGCTCGCGCACCGGATCGAGGTTCTCCTCCTTGAGCGGGTTCGCCTCGTGGTTCGGAAACGTGCCGTCCAGCTCGGTGAAGATCGCCGTGGCGCACGCGCGCGGGATGCGCTCCAGGATCGGGCCGAGCGTGTAGCCCTCCATCCCGTTCGCACAGTCCACGGCGATCTTGACGTCGCGCTCGACCCGCGCGAAGCGCGCGACATGGTCGGCATACTCGGCCAAGAGTTCCCGACGTTCCACAGTGCCGCGCCGCGCCGCCGGGGCGAGCGCCGGCCCGCGCGCGATGCGCTCGACGTCGAGGATCCCGTTCGCGGCGGAGATCGGCGTCGCGCCGCGGCCGGAGAGCTTCATGCCGTTGTACTCGCCGGTGTTGTGGCTGGCGGTCACGTTCAGGCCGCCGTCGCAGTCGATGGAGCCGATCGCGAAGTAGGCCATCGGCGTGCTCGCGAGCCCGATGTCGATCACGTCCGTGCCGGCGTCGCGCATGCCCTCGATGACGGCCGCGGCGATGTCGGGCGAGTGCGTGCGCATGTCGCGCCCGACGACGAGCCGCCGCGCCTTCAGGAAGCGCGCGAACGCGTCTCCGATGCGCCGCGCGAGCACGGTGTCGAGTTCGGTCGGCACGATGCCGCGGATGTCGTATGCCTTGAAGATGCCCATGGTTCGGAGAGCGCAGAGATCGGATCGGACGGACGAGTCGTCGAGACGATAACGCTCGCGCGCGCCGAGTGCGTGCACTCGCCGCGAACAGCCCTGTCCACGGGCGCATTTCCGCGCCCGCGAGACCGCATGGACCTGCACGCATCGCAAGAGTTCTGGGCTGGGGACGCGGCGATCGCCTCCCGTGCATCTTTGGGCCCGCCTCGGGGGGGGCTCGCGAGCTGCCCCGAAGGATCTACTTGCAATTCGGCGCCGACCCGCGCGTATCATGGAGAACGTCGGGCGAGAGAGCGGCCCGGAGGGTCGACGTCCTACGCAGGTCCCAATACGGGGGAGTCGCCATGCAGTCGGTCAATGTGCATCTCGTCGGCGCTTCGAAAGCCGAAGTCGCCGAGCAACTGTCTTCCATCGCCCAGAAGGGCATGGGCGATCACTGGTACCACCCGGATCGCCAACACACGCGGCTCACGATCCGCTTCCACCCCGGCTCGCACCAGCCGCAGCCTCCGAACACCGAAGACGAATTCGTCGGCACGCTGGGTGCGCCGCCCGACCTCACGCTGTACCTGGATACGGGCAGCCGCCTGAACCCGGACGAAGCGGGCAAGCAGATCGGCGCGCACGAAGTGCACAAGGTCGTCGAGTCGCTGCTCGGTCGGTTCCGCGGCGTGGCCCGCGACGACCTGACGAGCCACCTGTGGACGCTCGACGAGATCCGCGCCGGCAAGGCGATCGACGGCGCGACGTTCGGCGACCACATCGGCTGGCGTCAATCGCACAAGCGACCGTCGCACGAGCACTGATCGCGATCACCCTGCTCGCGACAGGACAGCCCGCGGCGATCACGTCGCCCAGAAGCAAGCAACGACGCGCGGCTCGCACCGCGCGTCGCGCATTCTGGGACCTGCATCATTCTGAAACGCGTCGCGCGGGTCGCGGACCCGCCCGTCAGCGCGCCGTCGGCGCGGACTGTTCCATCAGCTCGCGCACGCGCTGGCACGCCTTCTGGATCGTCTCTTCGCTGCTGGCGTAGCTGAAGCGCAGGTAGCCCTCGCCGAGCGCGCCGAAGCTGGTGCCCGCGAGGCACGAAACGTGCGCTTCTTGGAGCAGCTTCCGCTCGAGCTCGCGCGAGAGGATCCCCGTCCCCGACGTGTTCGCGAAGGCGTAGAACGCGCCCTTCGGCATCCCGCAGCGGAAGCCCGGGATCGCGTTCAGCTCGCGGACGATGACCTTGCGGCGCGCGTCGAACGCGGTGCGCATCTGGTCGACGCAGTCCTGCGGCCCGCGGAGCGCTTCCATGCCCGCGATCTGGGCCGCGGCGTTCGTGCAGGAGCTCGAGTTGATCTGCAGGCGTTCCGCGTGATCGATCAGGCTCTTCGGCCACACGCCGAAGCCCATGCGCCAACCGGTCATCGCGTAGGTCTTGCTCCAACCGTCCAACAAAATCGCGCGGTCCGCGATCTCGGGGTACGAGAGGATGCTCACGTGCTCTTCGCCGTCGTAGAGCAGCCGCGAATAGATTTCGTCGGACAGCACCGCGACGTGCGGGTGCGCCGCGAGCCCCTTCACGAACTTGTCCATCTCGGCCTTCGACGCGACGCCGCCGGTCGGGTTCGCGGGCGAGTTCAGGATGACGAGCCGCGTGCGCGGCGTGATCTTCGCCAGCAGCGCGTCCGCACGGAACGCGAACCCATTCTCCTCGCGCAGCTCGAGCGGCACCGGCGTGGCACCGGTCCAGCGGATCGCCGACTCGTAGATCGGGAAGCCCGGGTTCGGGTAGACGATCTCTGCGCCCGGCTCGCCGAACAAGAGGATCGCATAGAACATCGTCGGCTTGCCGCCGGGCGCGATCAGGACTTGGTCGGGATGGACCTTGCCGCCGTGGAATCGCCCGCAGTAGTCGGCGACGACCTCGCGGACCTGCGGCAGACCCTTGGCCGGCGTGTAGCCGTGGAATCCGTCGGCGAGCGCCTTGCGTCCGGCTTCGACGATGTGCTCGGGCGTGCGGAAATCGGGCGCGCCGATGTGCAGCTTGAGCACGGGGTGGCCCTGTTTCTCCATCGCGCCGACGCGGCTGACGACTTCGAAAGCGGTTTCCGTTCCCAGGCGGCTGACGGCCGTGGCGAGTTGCAGGCGGGTTTCCAATCGGACTCCTCGGTTGTGGACCTGCGCAGATTGAAGGCCGCGCGCCGACCGCGCAAGCCGAGGGCGCGGGATTCGTGCGGAGCGAAGGCGCACGGCCGGCGGATCGTCCCCGCACACGCCCCCCGACGATTCACGTCGAAGCGCCAGCGCACGCACCGTTCGCTCGCAGCGCGGCACCGAGGGTCACGGTCCGATCGTTGCCACCCCCATGGTTGCGGAGCGGGACGCCGGTAGCGCACGATCCAGCGCGAAGTGCCGAGCGGCACCTCGCGGTCTCGATCCGGCTCGATCTCGGGGACGCTTCGTCGCGAGCACGGACGGCTCCCTCGCCGCTTCCTCGCCGCGACCACGCCGCTCCACCGCGGCGTGTGCGCGCCGGGGAACCGGACCGACCTCGACGCATGCACGCCACGCAACTCCTCGCCCTCGCCGCGATCGTCATCCTCCCGGCGTGCTCCCGCGAACCGGACCTCGTCGTGTACTGCTCGCTCGACCAGGAGTTCTCCGAGGGCCTCCTTCGGCGCTTCGAGTCGGAATCCGGACTGAGCGTACGCGCGGAGTTCGACATCGAGGCCAACAAGAACGTCGGCCTCGCCGCGCGGCTCCGCGAAGAAGCCGTGAATCGGCCGCGCTGCGACGTGTTCTGGAGCAACGAGTGCGCGCAGGTCGCGGCGCTCGCCGAGGACGGCCTGCTCGCGGAGTACGACTCCCCTTCCGCGGCGGAGATCCCGGCCGAGTTCCGCGACCCGGGCCACCACTGGACGGGGTTCGCCGCGCGCGCGCGGGTGTTCATCGTGAACACGAAGCTCGCCGATCCGACGCAGATCAAGAGCATGTGGGATCTGTTCGATCCCAAGTGGAAGGGTCAGGTCGCGTTGGCGCGCCCGCTCGCGGGCACGACGAACACGCACATGACAGCGCTGTATTTGGCGCTGGGCGAGGACGAGGCCCGGCGGTACGTCGAGACTGCCGCCGAACTCGCTGCGGATGGATCGCTGAACCTCGCGACCGGCAACGCGCACGTGATGCGGCTCGTGCGCGAAGGCCACGCGGCGTTCGGTTGGACGGACACGGACGACTTCAATGTCGCGCTGCAGGGCGGGTACCCGGTCGCGGCCGTGTACCCGGACCGCGGAGGGGTCGGCACGCTGCTCATTCCGAACGCCGTGTGCATCCTGGAGAGCGCACCGCACGCCGATGCCGCGCGGCGCTTCGTGGACTGGATCCTGCGGCCCGAGATCGAGGCCGAGCTCGCGCGTTCGAGAGCGGCACAGGTGCCGGTGCGCGCGTCCGTGCCGCGCCCGAGCAACGTCGTCGGACCCGACGGATTCACCGCGATGCGCGTGGATTGGGGCGAGGTCGGGCGCACGGTGCGACAGCGCACCGCGGAAATGCAGGAGATCTTCCTGAAGTGAGCCGTCCGCTCGTCCTCGTCGCGGTCGCGGCCTTCCTGGTGCTCGGTCTCGCGCCTGTCGCGATGATGCTAGCGCGCGTCGACGGTGCCCAGCTCGCCGACTTCCTGTCCGAACGATCGCTCGCGCTGCTCGGCCGCACGGCGCTGCTCGGAACCGGCGCGGCGCTCGTGGCGCTCGTCGTCGGGATCCCTTTCGGCTTCGTCGTCGCGCGCACGGACGTTCCCGGTGCGTCGTTCTGGCGCGTCGCGGGCATCCTGCCGATCCTGCTGCCGCCGCTCGTCGTCGCGATGAGCTGGGCCGGCATGACGACCCTGCGCGGCGGCCTCGCCACGACGCTCGTGCTCGGTCTGTGCGCGTTCCCGCTCGTCTCGCTCTACGTGGCGCGCGCGTTCGAGCGCATCGACGCGCGTCAAGAGGAAGCGGCGCTGCTGGCCGGCGGACTGGCCGCCGCGATCCGCGTCGAGCTGCCGCTCGTTCTGCCCAGCGCGCTGTTCGCGGCCTGCTTCGCGTTCGTACTCTCCGTCAACGACTTCGCCGTGCCGGACTACGTGTCCTCGATCGGGCCGAAGTGGAACGTGTACGCCGATGAAGTCTTCGCGTCGTGGCGGAGCGCACAAGACACCGGTGCGGCGGTCGCGGCCGCGCTGCCGCTCGTGTTGCTCACCTTGCTCGCGCTGCTCCCCGCGCTCGAACTGCGCCGTCGCAACTTGCTGACCTCTTTCTCCGGCGATTTCCGCGCGCCCGGCCGACTGCGCCTGGGTGCGTGGCGCTGGCCGGCGCTGGCGTTCGTGCTGGCGGTCCTAGGCGTTGCCGCGTTCGCGCCGCTCGGACGGCTGATGTGGGAGTCCGGCGGCGGCCCGCGGGGTTTCTCGGTCGAGAACGCCCGCGCCGCGTTCGCGCGCGCACTGGAACTCGGGCGTTCGAACATCGCCTCGAGCCTGTTGTTCGCCGTCGGCGCGGCGGCGATCGCCGTGCCCGTCGGCTTCGTGCTCGGCCACGCGTTGGAGCGCCTCCAGCGGGTCGGACGCTGGCTCGCGCCGCTGGTCGTCGTGCCGATCGCCGTGCCCGCGATCCTCTTCGGGATCGGCGGCATCGCGCTCTGGAATCGGCCCGCGACGGGTGCGCTCTACGACTCGGGCTGGATGGCCGTCCTATTGTTCGCCGGAAGACTCCTGCCCTTCGTGGTCCTCGCTTTCGCCGCCGCGACGGCCATGCTCGATCCGCGCATCGAGGAATCGGCGCGCGTGTCGGGGATCGGACCCACGCGGCGACTCGTGCGCATCGTGGCCCCCACTCTCACACTCGCCTTCGTCGGTTCCACCTTGCTGGTCTTCGTGCTCGCCATGCGCGAGCTCGACGCCGCCATCCTCGTGCCCGCGGCGAACTCCTGCGTCCTGTTCCGCCTCTACAACGCCGTCCACTTCGGTCGCGACGACTTCGTGGCGGCGCTGGCGCTGATCGTCGTCTTCTTCGTCGTCGCACCGGGCCTCTTGTGGACGCTCTTCGTCGGACGGCGACTGGAGGTGCTGCCGTGAATGCCGTCGCGTTCGAACAGGTGCGCGTGGACCTGGGAGGCCGCACCGTCCTCGGTCCGATCGACCTCCCGATCGCGTCGCGGACGTGGACGCTCTGCGTCGGTCCGTCGGGTTCGGGCAAGACCACGCTGCTACGCGCCATCGCCGGGCTCGTCGCACCGAGATCGGGGCGCGTCCACCTGGCCGGAACTCTGGCCAGCGACGGTCCGCGATTGCTCGTCCCGCCCGAACGGCGCCGGATCGGCCTCGTGTTCCAAGGCGGCGGCGCGGGACTGTGGCCGCACATGTCCGTGCGCTCGACTCTCGAATTCGTCCTCGCGGCGAGCGGGATTCCGCGCGGCGAGCGCGCGCGCCGCTGCGGCGAGCTCGTCGAACTCGTCGAGTTGCGCGGCCTCGAGGCGCGGCGGCCGGGCGAACTCTCCGGCGGCGAAGCGCAGCGGCTGGCGCTGGCGCGCGCACTCGCCCACGATCCGAAGGTGCTGCTGCTGGACGAACCGCTCGGTCCGCTCGACGCGCGCCTGCGCCGGGACCTCGCCGAACGCATCCACCGTGTGCACACGGAGCGCGGGCTCACCACGTTGCACGTGACGCACGACCCCGACGAAACGCGTGACTTCGCCGACCGCTGCATTCGTCTCGAGCAGGGCCGCATCGTGAACGATGAGGCCGCCTGACATGTCCGTACTGCGAACCGTCCTCGGCGTGGGCTTCCTGGGCGCGACGGTGCTCGCCCTGACGCTCGTGTTCGAGAAGCCGCCCCCGCCCGTGGACACAGCCGTATTCACGAGTTCGAGCCAGTGCGCGCAGTGTCACGCCGGCGTCGCAGCAGAATGGGCCGGATCCCAGCACGCAGAGGCGTGGATCAACCCGGCGGTGCGCGCGCTGTCGAACGACTTCGCCAACACCGACTGCATCGATTGTCACGCGCCGCGGCCCGTGTTCGAAACGGGCCTCGCAAACCGCGTGCTGCCGCGCGAGAGCCGGCGCAACGAGGGCGTGGACTGCATCGCCTGCCATCAGCTACCCGACGGGCGCATGGCGGGCACGATCGAGCGCTCGGACGTCGCCTGTCGGCCAGCCGCCACCGTGGACCTCGCGCGCGTCGAGTTCTGTGCGCCCTGTCACGACCAGCACAAGACCATCACGCAGTGGCGCGAGACTGAGTACGCCGAGAAGGGCGTCGGCTGCATCGACTGCCACATGCCGTTCCGCGGCGGAGATCCCAACCTGGGCCGCGACCACACGATGCACGGCGGACATTCGATCGAGTTCGTGCGCAGCGCGGTCACGCTCGAGGCCGTGCGGCGTGGCGATGCGGTCGTCGCACGCGTGACGAACGTCGGCGCGGGCCACCACTTCCCCACCGACGAACGCTCGCGCGCCGCGGACGTGTTCTGGCGACCGCTCGACGCCGGCGGGCACGGCGTCGGAGCATGGCGCTTCGCGTACCGGTTCCGCAGTCCGTACCGGCACGAGGTCGAGCTGACGGACACGCTGCTCCCCGCGCACGCGACGCGCGAGGTCGAGATCACGGACGACGATGCGCGCGGAGCGATCGAGGTCGCACTGTTCTTCAAGCTCTCGCCGTACTGGACCGTGCCCGATCGACCCGATCCCGAGGGTGAGGCGCGGCTCGTCCAGCGCATCATGGTGAGGCCGTGAGGGTAAAACCGTGAGCGACCCGTGCGTCGGTCGAATCGCGAGCCGCGCGCGGCGTGCATTCGCGCTGTCCGTTCTCGGCATGGTGGCGATCGCGGTTTCGTGCGGCCGCGCGGACCCGTCGCGGCCGAAGGTTTTCGAGTTGCGCGACGTCGTCGGGCCCGCGTTGGCCGCCGCGATCGCACGCGCGCCGATTGCCGAGCCCACCACGGGCACCGCCAATCCCGAGGCGGTCGAAGCCGTGCTGGGGACGCTCGACAGTCCCGACTCACGACTGCGCGGCCTCGCGTTGGCCGACGCCAAGGCACTGGGCGACCCCGCGGTTGCCGCGTTCGCAACCGTCCTCGCCGACTCCACGGCGCCCCCCGCGCGCCGCACGGCTGCGGCCCAGGCGCTGGGCGCGATCGCGACGCGCGCTTCGACCGCCGTCCTCGTCCACGATCTCGAGGCCGTCCACGAACCCTGGCTGCGCGCGCAGTGCGCTTGGCAGCTGCGCGAGGCGCAGCTCGACGAGGTCATCCCGGGCCTCGCCGACCGGCTGAAGTACGAGATCGACGGCAATACCGTGATCTGGATCGCGGACGCGCTGGCTAGTTTCGACAACTTCTCGGGCGTGGAGGCGCTGCGCGTCCTGCGTAACACCCATTCCGACCCGGACGTGCGTGGTGCTGCGGCAGAACGGCTCGCGGCGTTGGCGAGCGAGCGCGGCTTCGCGGACGGCGAAGCCTTGTACGACGCTTGGTACCGCGGCGACCCGGAGGGGAGATTGCCCGCGCGGACACCGAGCGACGCACTGCGGCGCGAAGCTTGGTGGCACCTCTCGCGGCTGGTCGAGTGGGACTTGCGCACCGTGGACGATGCGCGCTTCGCGCTGGTCCACATGGAGTCCTGGGTCGTGCCGCTCCTCGTCGAATCGTTGCACGATCGGGACGTCTACACGCGCGTGCACGCCGCGCAGTGCCTCGGGCGCCGTGGTCCGCGCGCGCGCGCGGCCGTACCCGAACTCGTCGCCGCCCTGACCGAACCGAGCCTCGCGCCGCAGGCCGCCTTCGCGCTCGGCGAGATCGGGGACCGCGCTGCGGCAGTGCCGCTGGAGGAACTCGCGCGCAGCGCGCGCGACGTCGACTTGCGCATCGCTGCGGTGCGCGCACTGGGTTCCGCGGGCGGTCCGAGTTCGCTCGAGGGCCTGCGCGCGGCGTGGAGCCCCGATCAGTCCATCGACCTGCGCCTGGCCGCGGCGGGCTCGCTCGTGCGGTTGGGCGAAGGCGATTCCGTCGCCTCGTTCCTGCTCGAATGCCTGACCTCGAAGGTCGCCGACGCCAGCGCAGCCGAGCACGCTCTGGGCGACTGGATCGCGCATCACGCCGATGCCGGTGCGGCACCTTGGACCGAGCTGCGGCGTCGCTGGCGGGAGCTCGACCCCAGCCCGACCGACGTCCCGAATGCGGTGCAGGTCGCTGAGCGCCGCGCGGCACGCGCGGCGATGGCGCGCGCGGGTCTCGCCGGCACGGCGAAATAAGGGGGCTGCGCAGCACAGTTCGCTGCGCAGCACAGTTCGCTGCGCAGTGAGGTGGGCTACGCAGTCAGATCGCTACGCAGTCAGATCGCTGCGCGGTCAGATCGCTGCGCAGTCAGATCGCTGCGCGGTCAGATCGCTGCGCAGTGAGCGCGCGCTGCTCAGGCCGCGCGCGATGCGACCCAGACGACCGTCGCGATCCAACCCAGCGTGTTCAGCGCGAACTGCAGGTCGCCGCCCAGCAGGATCCGCGTCGGGCTGCCGCCGCCACGCTGCGTGTGCACCAGGAAGAGGTAGCGCCCGAGACCGAACACGACGAAGGGCACCGTCCACACGAGCCGATCGCCGTGGAACTTCTCGACCGTCTCGTCGGCGACCGTGTACATCGTGTAGGTGACGATCGCGCACGCGGCGAGCACGGTCGTCATCTGGTCGAGGAACGGGCCGTTGTACTCGCGCAGGATCGCGCGGTGCTCGCCGCGATCCTCGCCCAGGAGGTCCATCTCGGCCTTGCGCTTGCTCAGTGCCAGGAACAGCGCCAGGAACATCGTGCACAGGAGCAACCAGTGCGAGATCTCCGCCGGCACGGCCAGCGCGCCGGCGATCACGCGCAAGAGGAACCCGGTCGCGATGCAGAACGCGTCGACGAGCACGACGTGCTTCAGGCGCAGGCTGTACGCCAGGTTCATCGTCATGTACCCGACGACGACCGGCCACACCGCGACGGGTGTTCCGCCGGCGAACAGCGCGCACACGACCGCACCGACGACGCACACCAGCGACATCACGGAGGCGACCGGCACCGAGACGCGACCCGAGGCGATCGGGCGCTTCGACTTCGTCGGGTGCATGCGGTCCGACTCGCGATCGACGATGTCGTTCACGAGATAGATCGCGCTGGCGCCCAGGCAGAACGCCGCGAACGCCCACAACGTGCGGCGCACGTCGTCCATGCCCCCCTGGAAGAGTCCGCCCTTCGAGCCGCGCGCGAACACGAGCGCGGCGAACACGAAGACGTTCTTCACCCACTGGTGCGGGCGCAGAGCGAGGATCAGGGCCTTCGGGTCCATCGTGGGGAGCCCGCGCGGGGCGTGCTCGGAATCCGTCAGGATCGGATCGGACGGTCGCGCTGCTGGCGGGAAACTCGCGGAATCCCCCCCGGAAGTCGAACGCTCGGTCGCGGCACGAGCCGGACGGATTTCAGTCCAGGCTCAGCTTCTGCAACTCGGGGATCGGCGAATCGGGGCCGACCACGAGGTTTTCCTCGTCTTCGCTGAGGATGCCCTTCTCGCGCAGTTCGCCGAGTTCGTAGGTCGACACGACGCCGCTGTCGAGCAACACGCATGTCGTCGTGCGGTGGTTCATCTCGGGGTCGTTGTCGTCCGCGACCAGCGCTTCCTTGCCCGAGCCGTCCGGGAACCGACGCAGCGGGTAGCGCTTCACGTCGCGCCCGGCGTAGGCCGTGTACGTGCCGTCGACGCCGTCGAGGTGCTTGAACCACTGCTCGGGATCGGGATCGGAGAGCCCGGACAGCGCGTTCTTCTTGATGGCCGGGCAGGACAGGCTCTCGGCGCGGTCCTTCGTGTTGTTCCAGACGCCGCTCGAGATCAAGGAGCCGATGAACTTCGCGCCGCCCTCCTTGGGCAAGTCCTTGTGCTTCGTCTCGTAGATCAAGAGGCCGCTGTAGATCTCGGTGAGGTTCTTCTTGCACGCGGTGACACGCGCCTGGTCGATCGCCTCGGGGATCTTCGGCAGCAGGAAGACCATCAGGATCGAGATGATCAAGATGACGGCCAGCAGCTCGATCAGCGTGAAGCCGGCGCGCAGGGTCGTGCGCGCGCGGGCCAGGGAGCGTCGGGTTTGGTTGCGCATCACGGTCTCTTGTACCCCAGTCCGACCCCGGGGTCACCGGGAGCATGCGCCCATGGCAACGGAGGCCGGATTCGTGGCTGGGATGCGCAGAAACCCGCAGCCGGCGGTCTGATCGCGCGGCTCCGGGTTCCGTCGTTCGCGGGCGGTGTCGTTCGCGGGCGGTGTCGTTCGAGGTCCCGGTCGCTCGCCCGCCGGGGCGATCACCCGCGGGCTCGATCAGCCGCGGGCTCGATCAGCCGCGCGCCTTGACCCCGACCGCGTCCTGCAGGGCGGCGACCTTGTTGGTCTCCTCCCAGGGGAAGCCGTCGCGGCCGAAGTGCCCGTGGTAGGCCGTGCGCTCGTAGATCGGGCGGCGCAGTTGGAACTGCTGGATGATCACCGACGGCCGCAGGTCGAACGTGCGCTCGACGGCCGCCGTCAGCTGGTCGTCGGGCAGCTTGCCGGTGCCGAACGTGTCGACGCGGACCGACAGCGGCTTCGCGATGCCGATCGCGTAGCTGACCTGGACTTCGCAGCGTTCGGCGAGGCCGGCCGCGACGACGTTCTTCGCGACCCAGCGCGCGGCGTAGGCGGCCGAGCGATCGACCTTCGTCGGGTCCTTGCCCGAGAACGCGCCGCCGCCGTGACGGCCCATACCGCCGTACGTGTCGACGATGATCTTGCGGCCGGTGAGGCCGCAGTCGCCGTGCGGGCCGCCGAGCACGAAGCGCCCGGTCGGGTTCACGTGGTAGATCGTCTTCGCGTCGAGGAACTGCGCCGGGATGACCGCCTTGATGATCTTCTCGATCACCTCGGTCCGGATCGTCTCGTGCGAGACGTCGGGATCGTGCTGTGTGCTGATCAACACCGTGTGCACGCGGACGGGCTTGTTGCCTTCGTACTCGACCGTGACCTGGCTCTTCGCGTCGGGACGCAGCCAGGGCAGGACCTTCTTCTCGCGCAGCTCGGCCTGCTTCTCCATCAGGCGGTGCGCGTAGTGGATCGGGAACGGCATCAGCTGCTCGGTCTCGCTGCACGCGAAGCCGAACATGAGGCCCTGGTCGCCCGCACCCTGCTCCTTGTGCAGGCCTTCGCCCTCCGAGACGCCCTGACTGATGTCGGGCGACTGGCGGTCGAGAGTCACCATCACGGCGCACGTGTCGCCGTTGATGCCGAACTGGTCGTTCGTGTAGCCGATGCGCTTGAGCGTGTTGCGCGCGACCGTGCCGTAGTCGATGCGCGCGTTCGTGGTGATCTCACCCGCGACGACGCACAGACCGGTGGTCACCAGCGTTTCGCAGGCCACGCGGCTCGTCGGATCCTGCGCGAGGATCGCGTCGAGGATCGCGTCCGAGATCTGGTCCGCCACCTTGTCGGGGTGGCCCATGGAGACGGATTCCGAAGTGAAGAGTTGCCGGGACATGTGGCTTGTAGGATCGGAATTGCGGTCGGGTTGCTGGAGGAGTTCCGCGTGCGAGGACGCGATTTTGAGCCGATTCGGGGAGATCGGGGCGCGGACGCCGATCCCGCAGGATAGCCGGACCGACGCTGGACCGCGCGCGGAAACGGGCCCTCCGTGCTCAGCGAAGCGCGAAATCAGGTCTGTGCGGCGGACCGCGGAAGGAGGACGCGCTCGGTCAGCGCGCGCAGGGTGAGCTTCGTCGCCCCCTTCTGCGCTTCGACCACCGCGCGACCGGCCGCCCCCATCGCATCGCGGCGGTCCGGGTCCTCGAGAAGTGTGCGCAACGTGGCACCGAGGTCGTCCTCGCCGCGGATGCGCACGGAGGCGCCGGCGCGCTCCAGCAATCCGGCTTCCTGCACGAAGTTCGCGACATTCGGGCCGTACGCGACGGCCCGACCCTGGGCCGCCGGCTCGAGCATGTTCTGGCCGCCGTGCGGGATCAGCGACCCGCCGACGAACACGAGGTCCGACGCGGCATAGACCTGTTCCAACTCGCCGATGGTGTCCACCAGGAGGGGCCGGTCCGGATCGACCACCTCTCCCGCGCGCAGCCGCGTGAGCAACTGGGGTTCGGGTCCGAATTGGGCCAGCTCACGCACGAGACCGCCGGAGCGCTCGGGATGGCGCGGCACGAGGACCAGTCGCGCCGCACGGAACTCGGCGCGCCAGGC
Source organism: Planctomycetota bacterium (assembly GCA_038318285.1). Taxonomy (GTDB): domain Bacteria; phylum Planctomycetota; class UBA1135; order UBA1135; genus JAEUHZ01. The sequence goes on from JBBQCC010000016.1 coordinate 15,954, forward strand.
GCGGACCAGCGCGGCCTCCTCGGGCGCGTGCGTGCTGCCGGCGACGACGACGAGCTGGTGCTCGCGCGCGGCGACACGGGAGAGGATCTCCGCGGAAGGTTCGCGCGGACCGGTGCGCAATCCATCGGCCTTCACGTTGCCGGTGACCACGACGCGATCCGGATCGGCATCGAGACCGACGAAGCGCTGCGCGTATTCGGCGTCCTGCGCGCAGTACAGCGAGATGCGCGCGAACTGTGGCAAGAGGTTCTTGAACGTTTGATATCGGCGGTAACTGCGCTCGGTGATGCGTCCGTTCACGACCGCGATCGGAACGCCGGCGCGGTTCGCTTCGCGCAGGAAACTCGGCCACACCTCGAGCTCGACGAGCACCGCGCAATCGGGGTCGACGCGGCGCAGGAAGCGGCGCACGACGAACGACAGGTCGAACGGGAACCGCACGACGACCGCGTTGGGATAGAGCTTGCGCGCTACGTCGAAACCCGTCGTGGTCACCGTGCTGACGACGACATCGAGATCCGGGCGCGCCGCGCGCAGCTCGCGCACGAGTGCCTGCGCGGCCTTGACCTCGCCCACCGAGACACCGTGCACCAGGATGCGCGGGCGATCCGACGGTCCGCGCGCGCGCGGCAGAGCCGATCCTAGGCGCGCGCCGGCCATTGCGCGAAAGCGCTTCGAGGTCGCGGCGCGCACGAGCCACCAGGGCGCGGGCACGACGATCGCGACGAGCCAGGCCAGGTCGTAGAGTGCGTACAGCGCAGCGGCCAGGATCCCAGGATCCGGATCGGCCACGATCGGCGGCGGGATCGCCGCACCTGCTCGCGCGGCGGATTCCGCGTCCAAGGTCACGCGGGTCAGCTCACAGATCGCGGCCGTGGCACTTCTTGAACTTCTGCCCGCTGCCGCAGGGGCAGGCGTCGTTGCGCCCGACGCCTTCGAGGTCCTTGGGCGTCAGCACGCGCTGGCTGGAGCTCGAAGCCTGCGTCGGCTTCGGCGCGGCGGCGGTCCCGCTCGCGGCCTGCTGCTCGCGGGCCTGAGCGAGCGCCTGCTGGCGCCGCGCGAGGTCGAACTGCTGGGACGCCGGGACGTAGCCCGGGCGGCGCGCGGGCGGTGCCTGTCGCGCGACGGGCGCCGCGCGCGGCTGCGTGGGAGCCGTGCTCGTGCTCGTGCTCGGCGCCGGGGCCAGGTCTCCGCCGCTCGGCGCCTCCACGTTCGCGGCGGGCTTCGCCGCCGTGAGGTCGGCGACCGGCGGCGCGACGCCTTCCTGGAGCGCCGGATTGCCGGGCGTGCGGCCCGGGCCCATCGGCGACGCGTAGCGCGGCGCCGGCGCACCCGTCTGGCGCGCGACGGTGTTCGGGTCGACCTGGATGCGCAGGATCAGGCCGGTGACTTCGTCCTCGATCGCCTGCAAGAGTTTCTGGAAGAGCTCGAAGCCCTCGCGCTTGTACTCGGTCTTCGGATCCACCTGCGCGTAACCGCGTAGACCGATGCCAGCCTTCAACGCGTCGATCGCGAGCAAGTGGTCGCGCCACTTGTCGTCGAGCGCCTTGAGCAGGAGGTAGCGCTCGACCTGTCGCAGGACCTCGGCGCCGAGATCCTGTTCCCGCTTGGTGTAGGTCTCGAGCACGATCGCGACGATGGGACGCGGATCGCCGACTTTCGCGGTCGCGTCCGCGGCCAACTGCGTGTCCAGTTCGAAGCCGAAGCTGCGCTGGAACCAGTTACGGTAGCCGTCCGGATCCAGGAGGTGCACGGTGCGCGCATGACGCTCGACGACGCGCGCGAGCATGTTCTCGACCTTCTCGCGCAATTCGATCCTCTCGAGCACGTCTTGGCGCGTGCCGTAGATCTCCTTGCGCTGTTCGTTCATCACCTCGTCGTATTCGAGGAGCGAACGGCGGATCTCGAAGTTGCGGTCCTCGACCTTCTTCTGCGCGCGCGCGATCGCGCGCGTGACCATCCCCGACTCGATAGGGGTGTCCTCGGACATGCCGAGCTTCTCCATCGCGTTCTTGACCCAGTCGCGATAGAAAATCCGCATCAGGTCGTCTTCGAGCGACAGGAAGAAGCGGGATTTCCCGACGTTTCCTTGCCGTCCCGTGCGACCGCGCAGTTGGTTGTCGATGCGTCGGGACTCGTGACGCTCCGTGCCCAGCACGTAGAGCCCGCCGAGTCCGAGGACTTCACCCTCGTCCTTGTCGCACTGTGCGCGCACCGTCTTGCGGATCGCGTCGATCTCCTTCAAGTGCTCGAGATCGCCCAGGCTGAGGCCAGCCTCCGTGAGTGCGACTTCGAGGCGGTGCTCGAAGTTGCCGCCCAGCTTGATGTCCGTTCCGCGGCCGGCCATGTTCGTCGCGACCGTGACCGCGCCGCGTTCGCCGGCGCGTGCGACGATCGTCGCCTCGCGCTCGTGGTTCTTCGCGTTCAGCACCTCGTGCGGGATGCCGCGCGAGGCCAGCGTCGCCGAGACCTTCTCCGACTTCTCGATCGAAGTCGTGCCGACGAGGACCGGCTGGCCCTTCGAGTGCATGTCCGAGATCTCGTTGCCGATCGCCTTCCACTTCTCGGGTTCCGTGCGGTAGACGACGTCCTCGGCGTCCTCGCGCGCGATCGGCAGGTTCGTCGGGATCGAGACGACGTCGAGCGTGTAGATCTTGTGGAACTCCCCCGCTTCCGTCAGAGCCGTTCCGGTCATGCCGGCCAGCTTCTTGAACATGCGGAAGTAGTTCTGGAGCGTGATCGTCGCGAGCGTCTGGTTCTCCTGCTTGACCTTGAGTCCTTCCTTGAACTCCACGGCTTGGTGCAGTCCGTCGGACCAACGTCGACCGGTCATCTTCCGACCGGTGAACTCGTCGACGATGATCACTTCGTCGCCCTCGACGACGTACTCCGTGTCGCGGCGGTTCAGGTGGTGCGCGCGCAGCGCATTCTCGATGAAGTGCAGCCAGTCCTCGTGCGGCGGCACGAAGAAGCTGGGCACGCCGACGAGCTTCTCGGCCGCCTCGATGCCGGCTTCGAGCAGCGAGACGGAGCGTTCCTTCTCCTTGACCTCGAAGTGGACGTCCTTCTCGAGCTGGCGCGCGATCTCGTCGGCCAGCTTGTACTTGTCGCTCGTGTCCGCTGCGGGACCCGAGATGATCAGCGGCGTGCGCGCCTCGTCGATGAGGATCGAGTCGACTTCGTCCACGATCGCGAAGAAGAGATCCTTCTGGACCTGGTCTTCCGCGCGCGACTTCATGTTGTCGCGCAGGTAGTCGAAGCCGAACTCGTTGTTCGTGCCGTAGACGATGTCCGCCAGGTACACCGGCTGGCGTTCCCAGGGCGACATGTCCGACTGCAGCGAGGCCACGCTGACGCCCAGGTAGTCGAAGATCGGGCCCATCCAGGCCGCGTCGCGCCGCGCGAGGTAGTCGTTGACCGTGACGAGGTACACGGTCTTGCCCGACAGCGCGTTCAAGTACAGCGGCAAGGTCGCGACGAGGGTCTTGCCCTCGCCCGTCATCATCTCGGCGATCTTGCCCTCGTGCAGGATCATGCCGCCGACGAGCTGAACGTCGTAGGGACGCATTCCGAGCGTCCGCACCGCCGCCTCGCGGGCCAGCGCGAAGGCCTCGGGGATCAGGTCCTCGAGGGTCTTCTCCCCGCCCTGGACCTGCGTCTTCCACTCGTTCGTCTTGGCGCTGAACTGCTCGGCCGAGAGGCCCTGGGCCCACGGCTCCAGCGCGTTGATCTGTTGGATCAGCGGCTCCAGCCGCTTGACCATGCGCTCATTCCGCGCGCCGAAGATGCCCTTCAGCGTCGAGCCGACGTTCTCGCCGAAGGACCCCAGTCGGTCGGTGATCTTGTCCCAGTCGAAAGCCATGTGCGGTCGCCTCAAGCTGCGCGAGCGACTCCGGCGTTCCGGACCGCGCGCGCAGCGGATTGCAGCGGAAGATTAGAAGCCAGCCGGGGTTCGGAGGGAAGCAAGACTCCCGCGAAGGAGCGCGGCCAGCCCAGGGCAGCACCGTGGGCCGCGTACGAGGCACCGCATCGGTCGCCGCGGCCGCGCGACTTCACACCGGCTGGCGGCGTTCGAGAAGTTGGCTGAGCATCGCGAAGAGCACTTCGCGCGGGTAAGGCTTGCGCAGGACGCCGCTCGCGTTCGGGATCCGGGCCAGGTCGATCGTCGAGGCCGTGGCCAGGAGGACTGGCAGATCGTGGGTGCGCGGGTCGGCTCGGACCTGACGCAACACCTCCTCGCCGTCCACTTCGGGCATCGAGAAGTCGAGTAGCAGGAGGTCCGGACGCGGCTCGTGGCGCAGGCGCTCGAGCACCTGCGAGCCGTCGAACGCCAGCTCGACGTCGTAGCCACGCCCGCGCAACAGGGCGCCGAGTCCCTTGCAGACCTCGGTCTCGTCGTCGACCACCAAGAGACGCGCGCGCTTCTCGCCCTCGCGTTCGATCTCGGCCAGGCCCTCGGCGATGACGCGCAGGTCGCCGTAGGTCGGCAGGCACTCCTGCGCCCACGCGGCCTCGATCTCGCGCTTCAAGCGCGCGTTCTTGCGCTTGAGTTCCATCCACGTCGGATAGTCCGGATCCGTGAACTTCACGTCGAGGTCGTCGTGTGTGTCCACGGCGAAGAAGTACTCGCTGTCCACGAGGTACTCCTGGACGACGAACTTCATGAACGGGTAGGCGCGACTGCCGAGGCGCAGCGTGTGGCGCTTCTGCGATCCGCAATCGCGGCTGGGCTTGGGATCGAAGCGCGCGAACAGCGCATCGAGCGTGCTCGCGCCCTCGAGGTCCTTCACCTGGATCCGCGGGCGCGGGAACTCGTCGCCGGGCCACGCGATCTCCAAGTAGATCGCGACGGCGCGACGAACGATCGCCGGAGTCAAGTCCTCGAGTCGCATGGATGTCGCCGGGCGCGTGCGAGCCGCGCCTCAGGCGGGAGGACCTCCCGCCGATCTCGCGCCCGTCGCGGCCGCGGCCTGGACGAGCGGAGCCGTGTTCGAGTTCGCCGGTTCGCAGCTCGCGGGCGGCGCCGCGTGCTGGACCAGGCTGCCGATCAAGTCCTCGACGGAAGCGACGTGCGCTTCGTCGAGCAGCGCGTCGAGTTCGGCCGCGAGCCGCGCGAGCAGTCCCGGATCGCCGAAGTTCGCCGTGCCGACCTGCACCGCGCGGCAACCGACGACGAGGAACTCCAGCACGTCGGACGCGTTCACGATGCCGCCGCAACCGACGATGGGGATCTTCACCGAGCGTGCGCACTCCCAGGCGCAGCGCAGCGCGATCGGCTTGATCGCCGTGCCCGAATAACCGCCCTGCGTCGTCCACAGCCCGGGCTTGCGCGTGCGCCAATCCACGCGCATGCCGAGCACGGTGTTGACCGCCGTGATGCCGTCCGCGCCGGCCGACTCGACGGCGATCGCCATGTCGGAGATGCGCGACACGTTCGGCGACAGCTTCGCCAGCACGAACTTCTTCGTCGCGCGCCGGACGCCCGCGATCACGCGCGCGGCCATGTCCGGGTCGGTCGAGAACGGCAATTTCCCGCCCTGCACGTTGGGACACGAGAGGTTGACCTCGAGCACGTCCACGGCCGACTCGCCGTCGAGGCGCGCAGCGAGTTCGGCGAATTCCTCGACGCGCTCGGCGCCGATGTTCGTGACGATCACGGTGTCCGCGTTCGCGACGTCGGGCAGGACCGTGCGCACGTAATGGTCGATGCCCTTGTTCTCGAGGCCGATCGAGTTCAGGAACCCCGCTTCCGTCTCGCAGATGCGCGGCGCCGGATTGCCGGGCCTGGGCCGTAGCGTCACGGTCTTCGACACGAGCCCGCCGACGAGCCCGGGCGGCACGATGTGCCGCATCTCGAGTCCATGACCGAACGTGCCCGAAGCCGAGAGGATCGGATTCGAGAGTCGGATCGGGCCCAGTTGCACGTCGAGACGCGCCATCGCGTCCGGACTCTACGTCCTCCCCGATCGGGCGGCAACGCGCACGCGGATCAGGCCCCCGGCTCGGCGGGTTTGGTGCGCGGTCCGAAGAAGCCCGACATGAGCAGCAAGACAGCGCCCACCGTGATGCACGAATCGGCCACGTTGAACGTCGGGAAGTGCCAGTGCCAGACGGCGAAGTAGACGTCGATGAAGTCGCGCACGGGACCGAAGGGGAACTCGCCGTGCGGGTAAAAGCGGTCGAGTTCGAGGTCCCGCGTGCGCAGCAGGTTGTCGTAGAGGTTCCCGAGCGCGCCGCCGAGCACGAGCACGAACGCGCTCGTGAGCCAGGGACGACCGCGCGGTGTCCGCACGAGCAGCCACACGAGGAACACGACGGCCACCACTCTTCCGCCGACCAGGAGATACGGAATCGAGTGCATCTGCCCGAACGCCGCGCCGGGGTTCAGGGACAGCATGAAGGTGAACCACTCGCCCAGGATCGGCTGGCGCCGGTGCGCGCTGCCGCAGGCGTCGATCACCAGGGCGCCGGCGTCGTCGAGGCGTTCGACCCACGCGCAGGCTGCGGTCTTCGACCACAGGTCGAGCGCCACGAGGACCACTGCGACGCCGAGCCGGAGCGCGACCTGTCGCCAACCGGGGAACGCCTTGGGTTCCGCGCCGGCCGCGGTCGGGTCGGGCTCGCTCACGCGCCTCCTTCTTCCTCCTTGCGCTGACAGGCGATGCAGTTGCGCGCGTGCGGCATGTGCTTGAGGCGCTCCTTGCCGATCGCGACCTGACACGTTTCGCAGAAGCCGAAGCTCCCGTTCTTGACGCGGTCGAGCGCTTCGAGGACTTCGCGCACGGTGGACTCGTCGCGCTGGATCAGCTCCAGGCTGAATTCCTGGCTGTAGCTGTCCGAGCCGCCTTCCTCGCTACTGTCGATCTGGATGCCGCGTTCACCGATCGCCTCTTCCTCGAGGCGGTCGATGTCGCCGCTGAGCAGGTTCAGCATCGCGCGCAGTCGCGCCGAGTGCTCTTCGAGGTCCTTCGCCGAGAGTCGCTTCATGGGCCGGCTTCGTGGGCGGTTCGTGCTGGGGAGCTGGGTGATCGCCGGTCGCCGCCGGACGTCGGCAGGTGATCGATCCGGACGCGGGCGAGCTGTGTTTCGGCTCCAGTTGGGAGAGATCCCAAGGTCCGCGCCGCGAACCGTGGGATCTGGAAGGGCGAGGAGTCTAGTGAGGCCCCCACGCGCCTTCAAGGCCTTACGCAGGCTTGATCGGTGCCTGCGCATGCCGGAGTGTCGCGGCATGGGCGGAAGGAGTCGCGTGCAGCGCGCGGGCGCGGCGAGCGGGAACGCGCGCGGCGTCCGGCCGACCGTGAAACCGGTCGCACTGAGCCCGGCGTTCGCGGCCGACCTACAGGACCTCCTCGTCGCGCTGCGCGCCGAAGCGGGCCTCGCCCCGAACACGCTGCGCGCCTACGGGACGGACCTGCGGCGCTTCCTGCGCGCGGCCGAGGCGCGCGGCATCCGGCGGTTCGAGGACGTGGACGCGACGTTCGTCGTCGACCACCTGGGCGAACTGCGCGCGGCGGGGTACGCCGAAGCGAGCGTCGCGCGCGCGCTGGCCGCCGTGCGCGTGCTCGCGCGACACCTCGTGCAGGAGAACCGCCTGCGTCGCGACCCGACCGCGCTCGTCGCGACACCGCGGCTCGCGCGTCCTCTGCCGCGCGCGCTCGCGCCGACCGAGGTCGAGGACCTGCTCGTCGCGCCGCGCGATCCGCGCTGGTCGCCGCGCGCACCCTGGCGCGTCTCGCGCGATCTGGCGCTGCTCGAAGTGCTCTACGCGTGCGGTGCGCGCGTCAGCGAGGCGGCCAACCTGCGGCTCGACGGCCTCGATCCCGCGCTGCGAGTCGTGCGCTTGATCGGCAAGGGTTCGAAGGTGCGGCTCGTGCCGCTGGGCGAGCGCGCCGCGGTCGCGCTCGCGGCCTGGATCCGCGTCGATCGCTCCGCGCGTCCGAGCGCAGCACGATCGCCACACGTTTTCCTCGGCGCGCAGGGGCGAACCATGACGCGCGAGGAAGCCTGGCGCATCGTGCGCCGCGCGGCCCAGATCGCGGGGCTCTCAGGCCCGGTCTCCCCGCACGCACTGCGGCACTCGTTCGCCACGCACCTCGTCGAGGGCGGAGCCGATCTGCGTTCGGTGCAGGAGATGCTCGGGCACGCTTCGATCCGCACGACGGAGGTGTACACGCACCTCGACACCGACGCCGTCGCCGCAGTCCACCGACTGCACCACCCGCGCGCGTGAACGGGTCACCCGCCACGACACGATCGACGCGGCGGCGCGTCGCATCGACGACGGGTCGCAGGCCGTGAGCGTGCCCCACTCCGTCAGCTCACCCGCCGCGAAGCGCGCGCCGCTCGTCATCGCGCTTCTGTGCGTGTGGATCCTGTGGGGTTCGACGTACTTCGCCATTCGCGTCGGCCTCGAGGCCCTGCCGCCGTTCCTGCTGGCGGGCTCGCGCTTCGTCGTCGCGGGCACCTTGCTCGCGCTCTTCGCGCGCTGGCGCGGCGCAGCCTGGCCGCACCGCGAACACTTCGTCCCGGCGCTGATCGCGGGCGCGCTGCTGATGCTGACCTCGAACGGCCTCGTGTGCTGGGCCGAGACCCGCGTGGATTCGAGCATCGCCGCGCTCGTCGTATCCGGCGTCCCGCTGTGGATGATGCTGCTCGACTGGCGCTTCACGGGCGGCGCGCGGCCCGGCTGGCCGAGCGCGATCGGCATCCTCGTCGGCATCGTCGGCGTGGGCATCTTGGCCGCGCCGGTGCCCGGGCACACGGTCGATCCGCTGGGCATCGCGGCACTCGTCGCGGCGACGATCTCGTGGTCAGCCGGTTCGCTGTACTCACGGCGCGCGAACCTGCCGCCTTCCCAGCGCATGTCCACCGCGCTGCAGATGCTGCTCGGAGGCGCGCTGCAGCTCGTCGCGGGCTTCGCGCTCGGAGAGGGATCGCGCTGCGACCTCGGGCTCCTCGAAACGCGCCACGTGTTGAGTTGGGTGTGGCTGGTGTGCGCGGGGTCGCTGGCCGGGTTCAGCGCCTACCTGTGGCTCCTCCGCAACACGCGACCGACGGTCGCCACGTCGTACGCGTTCGTGAACCCCCTCGTGGCGATCACGCTCGGCACGTGGCTGGGCGGCGAGGTGCTGCCGCCCCGCGCCTGGATCGCGACGCCACTCATCGTCGGCGCGGTGACGCTGGTCGTCTTGCGCCGCCGCACGCCGCCCGTCCCGCGGGCCTGACGACGCCGACCCTTGCGCAGCGAGCAGCGCCGGTGGAACTTGGACGGCGTGATGTTCGCCATCCGCATGCTCGTCCCCGCGGCAATGGGACTCGCGCTCGCCGCGGCCTCCAAAGATCCGCCGACCCTGCCGCGCGACGAGCTGCCGGCCGGGTTCGGTACGACGCCCCCGCCCGGACTCTTCGCGGAGGACGCGCAGCCCGCCGCGTTCGATGCGGCGCAGTTCGCGCTGGGCCGCGCGCTGTTTTTCGATCCCGTCCTGTCGGGTGACCGGACCGTGTCGTGCGCGAGCTGCCACCAACCCGAGCACGGCTTCGCCGACCCGCGTCCGCTCTCGCTCGGCGTGCGCGGACAGCTCACGCGTCTGCACACGCCGAGCCTCTTGAACCGCGGTCTTGGCGCCCACTTCTCGTGGGCGGGGCGCAACACGCGTCTGCACGAGCAGGTGCTGCTGCCCATCCACGACGCGACCGAGATGGACCTCGGCTTCGAGGAACTCGCGCCGCGGCTGCGCGCGGATCCGCGCTACGGCCCGGCGTTCCAGGCCGCGTACGGACATCCGGCGTCGATTGCCGACACCGGGCGCGCGCTGACGACGTTCGTCGAACGCATCTGGATCGGCGACAGCCCCGTCGATCGCTTCCAGTCGGGCGACTTCGACGCGCTCGACGAGCACGAGCGCGCGGGCCTGTGGCTGTACGAGAGCAAGGCCGGCTGTTGGCGCTGCCACGCCGGACGCAACTACACGGACGAGGACTTCCACGCGACGGGCATCGGCGTCGTGGACGGCGCGCCACAGCCCGGTCGCGCGGGCGTGACCGGTGACGACGCCGACCGCGGTCGCTTCAAGACGCCGACGCTGCGCGGCGTCGCGCTCAGTGCGCCGTACATGCACGACGGCGGCCTCGCGTCGCTCGAAGACGTCGTGGACTACTACCGCCGCGGCGGCAACGCGTTCGCCCAGCGCGATGGACGCCTCGCGCCGCTCGATCTCGACGACGCGGAAGCGCGGAACCTCGTCGCGTTCCTGCAGGCGCTGTCGCGCTGAGAGCCCGGAAGGCGCATCGCCCTGAACGAAGGGCGCCGCGCGACGGGTGCCCCCGCCGCGCGGCGCGCGCTGCGAACGTGTTGTCGGTCTCAGTCGTCGGACAGGAACTGCAGCGTGCTGTTGTGCACCGTTCCGACGCAGATGCCGGAATCGACGCCGTCGTAGTTGTCGAAGAGGTAATGGATGCCGCCGTACATGCGCGAGACGGCCGCTTCGCTGGAAGCCTCTGTGAAGCTCGCGAACGAGCGGTCGGCCGGAAGCCCCATCGTCCCCGAGTCGAGACGGCTGTGGCATGTGTCCGTGAACGCGTACGTGCCGAACATGTGCGTCAGCACGGCCGCCGCGGCGCCCGACTGCGTCGAGTGACCGGAGATGTACGTGGGGAAGTTCGGCGTGCCGATCAGCGGATCCCAGCCTGCGTCGATGTTGTCCCGGATGTACGTCGCGGGGCGCAGCAGATAGCTCGTGTACTTCTCCTGCCAGCACGTGATGAACGCGTCGGCGACCACCATGCCGAGTCGCGCGAACGTCTCTGCGGAGACATCGAGCGTGAGCGCTTCCTCTGCCGAGACCTGGCACGCGATGGCGATCCAGTGCCCCGGCGGAGTGCCGGTGGCCGTCGGGTTGTCGGCCCAGTACTGCGCGATGTCGGCTTGGTCCGGGCTCAGGTTCGCGCCCGCGTCCCCCGTCGTGTTGTAGACGAGCAGCGCCTGCGCGTAGAACGCCGAGCCGGTCGAGGTCGAGTAGGCCGGCGCGCCGACGGGCGCGCACTCGCTGCTGTCGGTGACGACGAAGGTGCGCATGTCGCCCCAGCACGGCAGCAGCGGCTGCGCCATGCCTGAGACGGGCACCCACCCACCGCTCATCGGATCGATCGGCGCGACCCAGCCCGCCTGACAGGCGGCCTGGTCGTCGGTGCCGTCCGTCGCGGCCCACACCAGGATCGCGTTGCCGAGCTCGTCGCCGTAGTCGACCGAGCGATCGACGACGGCAGTCGGAACGCCGACCTCGAGCAGCGCCAGCAGCGCGGCTTCCTGCGCGTCGAACTCCGTGGTCGAAGCCGCGATCAGTCCGTTGGAGACGACGGCCAACGCGCGGTTCGCGGCGATGGCCCAGTTGTAGACCTGCCCCGCGGTCGGTTCGGGCAACGTGTCCGCCGGCAGGTCGTGCAACTGTCCTTGCAGCGACTGGTGCCCCGGCATGCCATGGACGACCGCCTCGTACAGCGCGACGCCGGTGTAGCCGAACGCGCGCGACGCGCGCGGCGGGTTCGTGCCCGTGTCGCGAACGCGGTTGTACAGCGTCTCGAACCACTGCACGGGAACGGTCGAGTCGTACGTCGCCGTCTTGGCCGACACCGGGGACGAGTCTTCGTGGTTCGAGTTGCCGCCGGAACATCCGGCGAGCACGAGCAGGAGGGCGGCGACGGTGCCGCGCGTCAAGAACTGGGAGTTGGGTTGCATGGTCTGGTGTGTGTGCTGCGCGGGAGCTTCGTTGGTCTTGGGGTTCGTGTCTGCAGGCGACACGCCGCGTACTCGGGACTATCCTGCGCGTCGATGTTCTTCGGGGAGTGTTCGCCGCAGGGATGGAGCGTTCGTTCGCCGGACGGAAAGTTCCGTGCACGCTCGCTCGCCTTGTCGTCCGCTTCCCCGACGGCGCTTGACGACAGGCGCGCAGCCTGCCCTGGAAAGCACGTCTCGCGCGATGGGTCGCGTGGGATGTATGGCGCAAGCGCAGGCCGTACGAGCCTCACCTTGCTGGTCGCATTCGCGCTCGGAACCCTTGGCGCGGCGGTCTGGTGGTCGTCGCGTTCGACGCCTGAACCGGTCGTTCCCGCCGAACATGCGGCTGCGTCGCCGACTCCACCTGCGAGCACCGCCGATGCCGGTCTCGATCGACCACCGCACAACCCGGACGGCTCCCAGTCGGGAAGCTCGGACACGCCGTCCCGCTCGACGCGGATCGCGGAGCCGACGAGCGGGTCATCGAGTGCCGAGCAGCAAGCGTTCCTCTGCCTGGCATTGCAGGACGAATCGGGTCGGCCCCTCGCGGGCGAGTTCTCGATCGAGTACGCGGCCGACGAGGACGGCCGGTTGCGGACGTACCCGCTCGAGTCCGTGCGCGGACCCGAAGCGACCCTCGCCGTCCCGCACGCGCGGAACTATCGCGTGCGCGTCGGCAACGAATCGATCGAGGGCAAGCAGGTCGTCGCCGCGTCGGTCGGCACCTCGGAACCGCCCTTTCCGTTCGTGCTGCGCGCTCTGCGCACGGTTTCGGGAACGGTGCTCGACGCACAGGAACAACCGTTGGAGCACGTGCACGTGGCGGTCGTCTTGAAGGCCGCGAATAGCTTCCAAGCCGCTTCGTGCGACACGGACTTCGCCGGACGATTCCGCCTCCGGATCGTGCGCGACCCAGGGCGGCTCTACATCGGCGACGCGCAGCGCCCCTGGGTTCCGGGGATCGACATCGAAGGCGGGGCGGCGCCCATCGAACTCGACCCGATCCGCGTAACGCTCTTCGCCGCGACATTCCTCGTGCAGACAGCGGATGGAAATCCAGCGGCGGAGGCCAAACTCGTCGGAACGGGACTCGACGGCGGACAGTTCAACGTGGCGACCGATGCGGACGGTCGGGTGCGCGTCGAGCGCATGCCGCGCGGTCGCTGGCGTGTGAATGCGACGCTCGAACCCCACGGGCGAGAGAACCGCGCGGTCGACATCCCACTCGAGGTCGACGAGCCGGTCGTCCTCGTGCTGCCGCGCTGAACGCCCGGCGGGACGCAGTCATTCGGCGCAGCAATCGGTCACTCGCGCAGGCTGCGCTCGATCGTGCCGGCGAGCTCGGCGCCGATGCCCGGCACGGCCGCGATCTGCTCCAAATTGGCCGCTTTCACGCCGGCGACGCTGCCGAACACGCGCAGAAGTGCCTTGCGGCGTTCCGGTCCGACGCCCGGGATCGAATCGAGCCGCGAGGTGATCTTGCCGCGTTCCTTGCGGTGGTAGGTGATCGCGAAACGGTGCGCCTCGTCGCGGATGCGCTCCAAGAGGTGTCGCGCGGGGCTGTGGCGCGGCAGCGGAATCGGCTCGAGCGCGCCGGGTACGAACAATCGTTCATCCGTCGCTTTCGCGCGCGTGCCGCTGGCCGTGCGCGCCTTCGCCAGACCGACCATCGTCACGTCCCACGCGCCGGCCTCGTCGCGCGCTTCCATGGCTTTCGCGAGCTGTTGCGATCCGCCGTCGATGACGACGAGGTCGGGCAGGTCGTCTTCCTGGACGCCGCGTCGCAGGGATCGACCCACGACCTCCTTCATCGAGGCGAAGTCGTCCTGGCCCTCGACGCCGCGCACCTGGAACCGTCGATAGCCAGCGCGGTCGGCGTGCCCGCGTCGGAAGCGCACGCGGCTCGCGACGACGTTCGAGCCCTGGAAATTCGACACGTCGAAGCAGTCGACGACCTCGGGCGCGCCGTCCAGGCCCAGGATCTGCGCCAGCTCGTCCAGCGCGGATTCCTCGCCCGCCCGTTCGTGTTCGGAGTGCACCAGCTCGGCGCGCGCGTTCTCGCCGGCGATGCCCAGCATGCGCGCGCGCTCGCCGCTCCTCGGCGCGACGATGGTGACGTCGCCGCCCAACGCGACGCGCAGCAGCTCCGGTTCCGACGGCAGGCACGGCAGGACGATCTCGGTCGGCACCGCGCGCCGACCGGGTGCGTACAGCGCCGTCAACACGACGTGCAGCAGCTCTTCGTCGGGCAATTGTGAGCGAAACACATGCGCACGACTCTCGTGAAGTCGTCCCTCTCCGAACGACAGGCGGTGCACGACCGCGGCGTCCCCCGCGCGCGCGAGGCCGAGCACGTCGCGGCGCACGTCGTCCTTCGGGCGCACGCCTTGCCCCTCGACCGTTCGCGACAACGCCGTCAGACGATCGCGCCAGCCGGCAGCACGCTCGTACTCGTGCGCCTCGGACGCAGCCTGCATGCGCGCCTCGAGGTCCGCGCGCACGTCGGCCACGTCGCCCGACAGGATGCGCGAGGCCTTCTCGACGAGCGCGGCGTATTCGGTCGGGCTCACGAGGCCGACGCAGGGCGCCGAGCACAGACCCATCTGGTGCTTGATGCACGGGCGCGAGCGGTTGTTCAGCACGTGGTCGGGACAGTCGCGCAGGGGCACGATCCGGTGCAGGTCGCTGAGCGTCTTGCGCAGCGCACCGCTGGACGCGAACGGGCCGAAGAAGCGCGCTCGTCCACCTTCTCTGCCGGCATCGGGGTTCTTCGCGCGCACGAACTTCAGTCGCGGGAATTCGTCCGCGAGATCGAGCCGCAGCATCCGGAAGGACTTGTCGTCCTTGAGGCGCACGTTGTGCGGCGGCTTGTGCGTCTTGATCAGCGTGTCTTCGAGCAGCAGCGCTTCCTGCTCGGTGCGCGTGACGATCGTCTCGATCGTGCGCGCCTCCGCGTCGAGAAAGCGGATCTGCCAGCGCCCGTCGCCCCCCGACCGATACGTGCGCACGCGGTCCCGAAGCCGCGCCGATTTGCCGACGTACAGCACGTTCCCCGCGCCGTCGCGAAACAGATAGACGCCGGGCTGCTCGGGGATCGAGGCCAGGTCGAGCGTCGCGTTCCAGGGTTGCGCGGACATGGGGGGCTG